>NZ_JBIAQI010000012.1:0-304233 GCF_042888905.1 Streptosporangium sp. NPDC002721 | reverse complement strand
TTTTTTACCCCCCCTCCACCCCAAACACCCGCGCTTTTATTCACGCGTAAAATTGGGGCACGGGTTTCGTGTGTGGGCCCCCCGGCACGGGCAAACCGGGGGGGGGGGGGGGGGGGGCCCCGCGGCCTCCCTCTTTCGTTCCGTCAGGGGCCGTCCTCCGCCGGAGGGGCCCCGTCAGGCGCCCTGGCGGCGCCTCATGAGCAGGAAGCCGACGACGCCCAGGACCAGGCCGCCCACCAGGAGCGCCGCCGGGATCGTGGTCCTGAGCAGCGTGATGGTGTTCCGGCCGTCGACCGCGTTCTTGACCAGGTCGTCCTGGGTCTGCTGGGTCATCTTCGCGGTGGCGACGAAGGCCAGCGAGCGCTCGATCCCGTCCTGGGTCTTGAGCACCTCGTGGCGCTGCTGCTCCTGCCGGACCGGCGAGCCGGTGGCGGGCTCGATCCAGAAGGTGTTGACGCCGTCGTAGATCCGGTCCACCTGCACGTCACCGGTGTCGTCCATGCCGAGGACGGAGGCCGGGGCGGTGATGGTGTCGGTCTTGGTCGGCGGGATGGCCTGCTCGAACCGGTACACCGTGAGCCCCCCGACCTGCTCCTCGCCGACGAACTTGGCGTCGAACGCCTTGCCGGTGGTCGCGTTGAACACGCTGTACGTCTTCTTCTCGACGTCGAACGGCCACTTGTAGATCTGGCCCTGGAGCTGCACCGGGGTCTTGTCGATGTTGACGTCGCAGCAGTTGACACCCTCGCCGGTGTACTTGTTGAACGCGCTGCGGCGCTCGCTGAAGTTGATGAGGGGGTTCTGGTTGGTGACGTCGTTGACCGCCATCGCCTCCTCCCAGACGACCCGGTCGCCCTCGGCCGCGGCGACGTCGCCCCTGGTGGTGACGGTGATGTCGAGGTCGCCCGTCATCACCTTCAGGTCCCCGGGGCTGAAATACTGGGCGCCGACGGCCTCCAGCTTGCTGATGCCGTACTGGTTGGCGGGGGCGGCGATGAGGGTGGCCGCCACCTGGAACCGCACGAGCGGTGCGAGAACAATGAGGAATGCCCCGATTCCGATCAACACCAAACCGATGACGCGACGCATCGCTCCTCCAGGGGCCGTGCGCTGTATAGGTGTCCGGATCGCCCTATAACATGTTCCATTTCGCGATATGTTAGTGCCGGGAATCATCTACGTCACCAGGGATGCCAAAAAGTGACCGAAACAGGTTCTATGCCGGTTCACCGGGAGTTGAACGGCGAGGACGTGCGGGATCTCCCGGCGGTCGGCGGGCATCTCGACGCCATGGACGGCGTCCGCGCGGTCGCCTCCTTCGGCGTTCTGGTATACCACGTGGCGAGCACCACGGGCGCCTCCCTGCGCGAGGGGTTCCTGCCCGCCCTGCTCTCCCGGGGCGACATCGCGGTGCCGATATTCTTCATGCTCTCCGGCTTCCTGCTCTACCGGCCCTGGGCCCGGGAGGCGATGGAGGGCGGGGCGCGCCCCGGCACCGGCGACTACCTGTGGAAGCGGGCGCTGCGCATCCTGCCCGCGTACTGGCTCGTGGTCGCCGTCGCGCTCTCGCTGTGGTCGTGGCCGCAGGCGGCCGACCCGGTCAGGTGGCTGCCCTTCCTGCTGCTGGCGCAGAACTACGTCCCCGACCCGTGGTGGGCCGGCGCGAGCCCGCCGGGGCTCGGGCAGATGTGGAGCCTCTCGGTCGAGATGACCTTCTACCTCGCCCTCCCGCTGATCGCCGTCGCGCTGCGCGCCCTGGCGAGGCGCGGCGCGCACCCGGTGGCCAGGGCCCGGCTGCTGCTCACCGGCATCTGCGCGCTCGCCCTCGTCTCCCCGCTCTGGGCGATCTTCAGCCACGTCCCCGTGCACCGGCCCGAGCTCGGGCTCTGGCTCCCCCGGTCGATGCTCTACTTCGCGACGGGCATGGCGCTCGCCGTCGTCTCGCTCTGGGCGCACGCCGAGAGCGACCCGGACGCGCCGGTGCGGCGGCTGACCAGGGGGCTGCGCGAGTCGTGGGTGACCTGCTGGATCATCGCCGCCCTCGTCTACGCCGTCGCGGCCAGCCCCGTCGCGGGGGGCCGCCTCTTCGAGATCCAGGACCTGTGGACGGACTTCTTCGAGATGGCCCTCTACACCGTCTTCGTGCTCGCCCTGATGGCTCCGGTGGCCCTGCAGACCGCTGCGCCCTCGCCGCCCTCCCCCCTGCGTTCGCTGCTCGGCAACCGGGTGATGCGCTATCTCGGCCGCATCTCCTACGGCGTCTTCCTGTGGCAGTTCGTGGTGATCGTGGGCTGGTACGAGCTGACCGGCCAGCAGACCTTCACCGGCGGCCTGCTGACGACACTGGTGGTGTGCACCGCGTTCACCGTGCTGCTCGCCGACCTCAGCCACCGGCTGGTCGAGGCTCCGGCGCTGCGGCTGCACCGCCTCCACCGCCGTCCTCCGCGCGCTCGCTGAGACCGTCCTCGTCGCCGTCCTCGGAGCCCTCGGGAGCGGGGACGCGTGCCTGCACGCGCAGGCCCGCCACCAGCAGCAGCGCTCCCAGTACGGCGAACGACAGCGGGAGCACCCGGTTGACGAGCGTCGTCCAGCGGCGGAACTGCTCCGCCTCCCCGGCGTTCCACCGCTCGTCCCCTTCGCTGGTGCGCATGTCGGCGGCGAGCGCGACCAGCCGCCCCCGGCCGTCGGGGGTGCGCAGGGTCTTGACCAGGTTCTCCCTGATCCCGATCACCATGCCGCTCTCCGGCTCCACCCAGAAGGTGCGGGTCCCGTCGAGGTGGGCGTCGACGGGGAACGGCTTCTGTCCGCCCAGGCCGAGGACCGATCCGGGCAGCTCCATGGGCTGCTGGACGAGCCGCTCGTTGACCAGGCGCTGCGCGTAGCGGTTGACCCGGACGCCGTACAGGGTCTCGATCCCCTCGAAGCGGGCGGCCACCGGGCGCCGGACGAGCGGGTCGTAGACCGGGTAGGCGATCGGCCGGGCGCCGAAGGGCCAGCGGAACACCTGCCCGCGCGGGGCGGGGTTCGCGTTCTCGTCGACGTAGTTCTCGCAGCAGTTGACCGCTTGCCCCGTACGACGGTCGAAGGCCGCGCGCCGCTCGTGGTAGTCGACGCGCCGCCCGTCGCGGGTGGCGAGGGAGACGAACTCGGTCCACACGGCGACGTCGGGCGTGGACCTGACCGTGTCCCCGTACCTGGCCACGACCGTCTCCAGCGGGACGCCCCGGTGCGTGCGCAGGGTGGCGGTGTCGAAGTAGGTGCCGGACTCGGTGGTCAGCTTGGTGATCCGGTCCTGCTCGGCGGGCAGGACCAGGCCGCTGGGGTAGATGTAGAGGCGCACCAGCGCGGCCAGCGTGAGCAGGAAGGCGCCGCAGGCCAGGAGGAGCACGCCGCGCAGCCTCTGGTCGATCATCGTCGCTCCGCGGGTCGGAGGGGACCGTCCTGCGCCCGTGCCCGCACCGGCAGCCACGGGCGGGGCGGCGACGGCACGCGCGCCGCGGCGAGCAGCAGGGCCAGCACGACCAGGCAGAGGTACTGCGCCACCGCCTCCCCGGCGTCCCCGCCGTAGCCGAGCGCGAGACCGGCCGCGCCGAGCGTCACCGCCACCGGGAACGGCGTGAGCAGCACCCTGCCGATCCGGTACGGCAGGCCGCCCGCGCTGTGCCCGGCCCCGGCGACGCCCCGCAGCCACAGGGCGAGCGCCGCCACCAGCCCGGCCAGCGCGGCACCGGCCCAGCCCTCGGCGAGGAGACCGAGCGCGGGGGCGAGCGGCCACAGCCAGACCGCCCGCGGTGTCGCGGGCCGCGACGCGGGAAGCCCGCGGGACGGGCGGGCGCGGGCCAGGGCGAGCACGACGACGAGCGCGACCAGCGCCCAGCCCGCGATCAGCGACGTCCGGTAGAGGCCGTCGGGGGCGTACGTCATCACGACGGTCCCGCTGCCGGGGGGCAGCAGCCACGCCTGCCGCCAGCCGTCCAGCCGGGCCGGTTCCAGCACGCGCCCGCCGAACGACGCCTGCCAGCCCCGGTTGAAGTTCTCGCCGAGCGCCAGGTAGGAGGGCTCGGTCGTGGAGACCCTGACCCGGCGCTCCCCGGCGTCCCACCTCTCGACCGTCGCGGCCCGCAGGGTCACCGGCGCCACCGCGCTCCCGGTGCCGGCGAGGCTCCCGGCGCCTCCGGTGCTTCCAGTGCTCCCGCTCCTGATGTTCTTGCTCTTTGTGTTCCCGCCGCTCCCGCGCTCACCGCTTCCGGTGCTCGCGCGCTCGCCGCCTCCGGTACTCCCCCGCTCACCGCCCCCGGTGCTACCGCGCTCGCCGCCTCCGGTGCTCCCGCTTCCGGTGCTACCGGTGGCGCGCAGGACCATCGAGTCGACCCGGAAGCCCTGGAGGGCGGTCGCGCGCACCCGCAGCGTGCCGCCCTGCGCCCACACCGCCTCGCAGGCCCGGTAGCCGACCGGGCGGCCGTTGAGCAGGTCGCCCAGGGTCCCGCTGTGGATCTCGGTGGGCGTCTCGACCCCGTTGACGGTGAGCGTCGGGCCGAACCCGCAGGGCATCCGCACCGGCTGCGCGTCCGGGGTGGGCAGCGGCGCGATACCCGGGATCGCCACCCCGAGCACCTCCATCCGCCAGGAGCCGAGGGCTCCGAAGGTGAGCTTCACCCGGCTCGCTTTCATCGGCGCGAAGCGGATCCAGCCGTCCTTCGAGGCCCAGGCGTACCGGACGCCGCCGTCGGTCTCGACGGTGACCCGGACCGGCGGGGCGCCCAGCCTGGTGTCGGGGAAGTCGACGCGCAGCCGGGACAGGGTCACCTTCCTGCCCAGCTCGGCGGAGAGCGAGGGCGCCAGGTCCTTGTCCCCGGCGTACCAGATGGTCCTGCGGTCGTCGTCGAAGGCCGCGTAGGCGCCGGTGGCCGGGACGTCGCCCGCGGTGGAGGAGGCGGTGGCGCGCGGGAAGCTCCCGGCGGGCATCAACACGGTCTCGGCCACCCGCTGGTCGGTGAGCACGGCCCTGCCCTCCAGCACGCGCCTCCCGGTGGCGACGGGAACCGACCGGTCGAAGGCGTAGCCGTCCTCGCCCACGAAGCGCAGCCGGTCCGAGCAGGTCCAGGCGTAGGAGCCGAGCATGCAGCCGGGGGCGGTGTCCGTCCGGCTGGTCACGACCGTCTGCCCCGGCGAGGCGGGGCCCGCCGAGGAGTCCGGCGAGGAGACCTGCCCCTGGGCGGGCACCACGAGCGTGCGCCCGGGGCGGACGCCGGGGATGGACAGCTCGGTGATGCCGACCCGGGGGTTGGGGTCGCGCAGGACGCCGGTGACCCGGATCCGGATCCGGGACGTCTTTCCCGCCGGGACGTTCAGCTTCTCCCACAGCGAGGTGAGGCCGAGCCGGGTGCGCACCTTCCCGGTGTCGGTCTCGACCATCACCTCCGAGACCGTCACCGCGTTCTCCGAGCGTTCGAAGACGGCCTGCATCGAGGGCACCGGGATCGGCTCGGCGAACTGGACCTCCAGCCACTGCTCGGTGGGCGGCTCCCAGCCGGTGGAGCGCCAGCCGGTGCGCAGGTCGAAGTCCACCGCGGAGTACGGCTGCTGCCCGCCGTCGCGGGTCCCGGGGGTCACGCCGAGCCTGGACTGCGAGGAGGAGGCGGTGACGCCCTTGATCCCGGTGAAGACGGCGACCGTCTTGGGCTCGGCCCAGGCGGGATCGGTGAGGTCGTAGGCGGGCCCCCGGCCCTCGTAGGGCTCGTCCGGCGTCATCGTCTCGCCGTACGGCCTGCGCAGGTCGCTCACCACCAGCTCGCGCCGCCGCATGGTGTCGGTGAGCACGGTGTCGGCGGCCGGGATCCTGTCCGCGCCCGGGTCGTCGCCGAGGATCACCGGCCGGTCGTCGTCGAGGACGCCCTCCTCGGCCATGGTGAGCAGCGCCTCGGGACCGCCGGAGACCCGCAGCGGCCTTTCCGCCGCGACCGTGCCGACCACGGGACGCGCCCCGGCGACCTCGTAGATCTCCAGGGAGGTGTACGGCTGGTCGAGCCAGCCCGCGCCCGTCGAGGAGTCCTCGAACCCGACCGTGGGCCCGAAGCCGCGCACCCGGTTCAGGCCCGGAGAACGGTCCAGCGCCTCGTGCACGCGCGCGGGCCAGGCGTCGCCGAAGGCGATCCTGTCGAGGTCGTTGCGGATCAGCAGGTAGCGCACGCCCATCCGGCGCAGCGTCCGGGTGAGCCCCTCGGAGCCCTGCCCGTTGGCGAAGCGGTCGTCGATCGCCTTGACGAGCCGGTTGGAGCCGGCCGTGCCCCACGGCACGATCGTGTTGCTCACCCAGCGGGCCTTCTTCAGCAGCGGCTGGAACGGCTCGTCGAGCGGCCGTCCCCAGGTGTACTCGCCGCGCCTGGCTCCCGGCAGGACCAGCACGGTGCCCTGGTCGGCCCGCTCGTCCAGCCAGGAGGCCGCCTGCCGCCAGTGCTCGGGGACGTCGGCGAACGCGCCGCTCGGGGCGATGCCCGCGGTGGCGACGGGGACGAAGGTGAGCCCGACCAGCCCGGCCCCCGCCACCGCGACAGGGAGGCGGACGAGGGCCCGGCGCGCGCCCACGTACGAGACGAGCGCGGCGAGTCCGAGCACCAGCGGAAGCCGGACGAGCGCGTTGAACTTGTGCAGGTTGCGGAACGGCGCGAGCGGGCCGTCCAGCAGCGCCCTGACGGGCTCGGCGAGCGGCCCGGCGTGTCCCGCGGCGAGGATGGCGACGCCCACGAGCGTGGTGAGGAGCAGGAAGGCCCGCTCGGGCGTGCGCGCGAGGGTGAGCCCGGCCAGCCCCAGCCCGGCGACGAGCGCGGTGACCAGCACGAGCCAGGGCGTCGTGGCGTGGTCGTAGGCGGCGGGCAGGAAGGGGCGGCCGTCCACCGGCAGGAAGGCCACCCAGCTGTTCATGCCGCGCAGCACGTTGGTGAGCGAGCCCACGACCGTGGTCGTCCACGCGTTCTCGGTGAAGGGCATGAAGGAGAAGACGTACCGGCCGAGCATCACCAGGGGGACGAGCCACCAGAACGACACCGCGGCGATCGCGGCGAGCCACCAGGCGATCAGCCGCCGCTTGCGCGGGCCGCCCGCCCGGGTCAGCAGGTAGATCATCGGTACGACGAGCACGGCCAGCTCGGCGGCGGCGTTGATGCCGCCCGCGAGCAGGAACACCAGCGCAGACTGGCCGGCGGCCCGGCGCGGGCTCGTCTCCCCGCGCGCGCCCCTGACGAGGAAGAGCAGCACCCAGGGCAGGACGGCGCTGGGGGCGAACTCCACGGAGTTGAACCCCATGAGCGCCTGCGCGTGCGGGGCGAGCGCGTAGGCGAGACCGGCCAGCACCCCGGCGAGCTGCCCGCCGATCCGCAGCGCCCTCGCCACCTGGGCGACGCCGACGAAGGCCACGCACAGGATCAGCGTCACCCACAGCCGCTGCACCACCCACGGCGGCATGCCCGCGTTGATCAGCAGGGTGTAGAAGGGGCCCATCGGGAAGATGTAGCCGTACGCCTGGTTCTGCAGGTGTCCCAGATAGTCCTGGTCCCACATGTTCAGCGCCTGGGACAGGAAGCCGATCGGGTTGATCGGCATGTCCAGCTTCGTCTCGGCGATGAGCATGCCCGGCGCCATGTTGAAGGCGACGGCCGCCAGGAAGAGGCATCCGGCGAGCAACCTGAGCCTGCGGCGGATCCCGGTGTCGGAGGCCCCGAACGTGGCGGGAGGCGCGGCCAGGCGGGCGATCCACCCCTCAGAGGTCACGGGCACTTATGGCGGGTCGGTCTCACCCGTGGCGAGACAGGGATCGGATACATGGAGGTGACGACCGTTTTTAGATAGTTCTGTGGTGATTAATCCGGTCATCGTAGCGCCCGTTCTTCCCCACGTGAACTCGGCGGCCCAGAGCCTGCACGCCTGCTGGATCTCCTCGCGCCTGGCCGGGTCCGACAGTTCCCGCAGCGCGCGGTCCACCACGTCGGCGAGCGCCTCACCCTCCCTGACCAGCCAGCCCGTGACGCCGTCGCGTACCGAGTCGCGCAGTCCCGCCACGTCGAAGGCGACCGTCGGGACGCCGAGCGCGGCGGCCTCGATCACGGTCAGCCCCCAGCCCTCGAACTCCGAGGCGGTGACGTTGACCCGCGCCGCCCCCAGGATCGCGTTCTTGGCGGCCTCGGGCAGGTAGCCGTGCAGGTGGACCCGGTCCTCCAGCCCGCGCCGGGCGGCGTGGGCGGCGAGCCGCTCCCGCTCGCCGCCGCGCCCGATGACGTGCACGTGGATGCCGGGCCAGGTCTTCTCCAGGTCGCCGGCGAGGTCCACCACCCGCTCGACGCGCTTGTGGCCGACGAGCCTGCCGAGGTAGACCACGGCGGGATCCCCCGTCGTGTCCCCGACGCTCGCGACCGGGCGCGCCACCGGGCTGCCGTTCGGGATGACCTGGATCGGCGCGAGCCAGCCGAGCCGCTCGCGCAGCTCGTTCCTGGAGGACTCCGAGACGGTGACGGTCGCGCGGTGCCGGTAGACGAGCCGGGCGACCGGCCCCTCGACGAAGCAGCCGATCCGGGCGAGCCAGCGCGGGAAGAAGGCGTGGAACTGGCGGTCGTGCACGTGGTGCACCAGGGAGACGACCGCCGTGCGCCGCCGCACGACCAGGGGGGCGAAGAAGGGGATGCCGTTCATGCAGTCGATGACGGCGTCGAAGCTCCGGCGCCGCAGCAGCATCCAGAGCGGGACCAGCAGGTAGACCAGGAAGGGGTTGCCCATCCGCCGCAGCGCGATGCCGTCGCGCTCCTCGGCCGCGGGCTGCCCGGGCTCCCTGGAGGTGACGAAGGTGACCGAGGCCCCCTGCCCGACCAGGTAGCGGCTGACCTGCCAGGCGTACTCCTCGGCGCCGCCCGCCACGGACTGCAGCGGCTCGCGGAAGTTCAGGACGGCGACGCGCACCCCGCGCATGGACGGCCGCTGCCGGCCCGTCGCGGCCACCAGGCCCGCGGCGGGCGGCGGGCCCGAGGCCCGGGGGGTCGCCCTGGCGCCCTGTCCGGCCACGACCACTCCTATCTCCTGCGTCTCCTGTGACTTCGTGGGGCATGCCCTTGTACGACGGGTGTCCGGGTGAACCGCCGCCGCACGGCACGCGGGCAGGGCGGCGCCGGGGGAATCCGCGCATGCGGCGGCCGAGCCCTGTCGCTTCGACGTGACCCGGAACGGGTTTCCCTCGCGTCGGGGGGTTCCGGCGTTCAGGTGGCTGCCGGGGCCGTGCGGCGGCCCCGGACCGTCACCTGGTGCCGTAGTTGTAGAGCGGTCTGTTGGGCGGCTCGGGGGTGGGCGCCGCGACGTTCGTGACGGCCACCGACGCTCCTACCGCCAGCACCGCCCCTACCGCCAGAGCGGCAATCACTCGCAACACTCGAGTTCTCCCTCCAACGCGTGGTCGTGCGGTCTGCCCGACAGTAGAACCTGATACTGGTCTTCAGCTAGTCAATCGGTAAAAATGTGATAAATAATGTTACCAGCTGGTAAATCACGACATAGTTGCATCTCAGAGGATCAGAGGCGGAAGAGAAGCAGGTCCTGACCAGCGAAGATCAGGCGTGCGCCGGGAAGCCTGGCACGGAACAGGTTCTCGTTCGATCTCTGGATCAGCACGTGGCTGATCCCCTCGGCGGCCAGCGGCCCGGTCAGCGGGCCGGACCCCGCGAGAACCGCGCCCACCCTACGCGCCAGCGGGTCCTCGGTGGCGAGGGTGAGCGTGCGGCCGTCCCCCAGCCCGACCGGCAGGCCGTCGTTCCAGACGACCCCGCGCCGGAAGAGTTTCACCGCCGGGTCCAGCACCACCCGGCCCCCGTTCCAGCCGAACGCCCGGTAGGCCCCCCACGGCAGCGTCAGCAGCGCCCCCGGCGCGGGGTCCGCGTCCACAATCCTCTGCACCCTGGACCAGTCCGGCGGGTACTCGACCGCGACCAGCCTGCCGAACGCCCCCAGCGCGAAGGTGGGCAGCACCAGCAGGGGCAGCGCGAGCATGCCGGGACGGACGGCCGGGGCCAGGCGCGTGGTCACCGCGGCCAGGCCGACCGCCTGCAGCAGGACGAAGGGCGCGAGATAGAGCTGCCCGTCGCGCAGCGGCCCGAAGCCGGGCCACAGCCCGACCAGCGCCTCCACCACCCCCGGCAGGAAGGCCCCGGCACACCCCACCGCCAGCCCCGCCGCCGACGCCACCGCCAGCCCTCCCCAGTACGCGGGCCGCTCGCCGCTCTCCCCGTCACGGGACCCTCTGCCCCCGGCCTCGCGTCCCCGTCCCCCCTCCGCGCCCTGGGCGCCCCCCTCCGGGGCCTGGGTGCCTCCCAGGTTTTGGGTGCCTTCCGGGTTTTGGGCGCCCCCCTCCAGAGCCCGGCCGCTTCCGGCCCGGTCGCCCGCGACCGGCCATCCCGCTCCGAGCAGGGCGTACGCCGTCACCGTGGCCACGGCCACCGCCAGCCGGACCAGGGCCGACCACCAGGTCTCCTGTCCCGGTACGGCGGCTCCCGAGTTCCACACGCCGCCGAGGGTGAGCAGGCTGCCGAGGGTGCCCAGCGGCCCGTCCGCGCGCGGGGCGAAGGCCCGCACCCCGGCGGGGTCGGTGACGGCGGCGCTGCCCAGCGCCGGGACCAGCCACGGCAGGCTCAGTACGACGACGACCGGCAGGACGCGCGGGGCCCGGTGGCCCGCCACCGGCAGCACCGTCATCGCCGAGACGAGCATCGCCTGGAAACCGCCGACCGCCGCGGGGAGCAGCGCGAGGACCGTCCTCCAGGCCCCCGGGCGGGTGACCGCGCGCACCGCCCACGGCAGACCCGCGTACCCGAGCAGCAGCGCCCACTGGCCGAGCAGCAGCCGCTGGGCGAGGTAGACGTTCCAGGCGTAGAACGCGGCGGCGGCCAGCCGGGCGACCCGGCGCTCCCCGGGCACCAGGGCCGCGGCGCCCGTCGCGGCGAGCACGAAGATCCCCAGCAGGATCGCCTTCTGTACGACCTGGGCGGGAAGGACCGACGACAGCGACGACAGCAGGGCCACCACGAGGTCGCTCGGCACCGCGCGCGGGAAGCCGCCGCCGTCCGGCGGGATCGACGGGATCGGCGGGTCGGGCACGAACACCATGTCGTAGCGGAGCACGAAGCCGGGACCGAGCGCGGGCCAGAGCGCGAGCACCCCGAGGACCAGCCCCAGCAGCGCGGGAGCCAGGCGCGCGGCCCACCGTCCCGCGTGGTCGAGCCCGCTCACACCGGCCGCCCTTCGGCCCGGCGGGCGGGGCGGGGTTCCGCGACCGGACACCGGGCGGGGCGGGGCTCCACGGCCGGGGGGTGGGCGGGAAGGGCGCGCACTAGCGGGCGGAGGGGCGGAACAGCACCATGTTCACGTACTCGCCGCCGGGCTTGAGCAGGCGGGAGATGAAGCTGCGCTCCACCTCGCCGACCGCCGCCGCCTGGTGGGCGGCCAGGTCGAAGCCGTCCAGCGGGACCCAGTTCCCGCCGGTGAGCACGGAGCCGGTGTAGCCCCACTCGGCGAGCTGGTCGACGACCAGCCCGATGTCCTGGTGCCGGGTCTCCAGCTCGACGAGCAGGACGGGCCGGTCCCGGTGGATGGTCCGCTCGGCGCCGCGCAGGGCGGCGAGCTCGTGGCCCTCCACGTCGACCTTGACGAACCGGACGTCCTTCAGCTCCAGCTCGTCGATGGTGACGGTCGGGACGTCCACCGGCACGCCGTCCCCCTCGCCGTGGACGAGCGAGGCCGTGGCCTCCGCCCCCCGCCCGCCGCCCGGAATCCACAACCGCGCCGTGCCCGAGCGGTCCGAGGCACCCGCCGCGATCACCTTGACGTCGGGAAAGGTCCGTTCGAGCATGGCGGCCAGGCGGGGGTTGGCCTCGATCGAGACGACGTCACAGCCGAGCCGCCGCAGCTTCGCGGTCCACGGCCCGTACCAGACGCCCACGTCGACGGCGGTGCCGCCGCGCGGCGCGAACTCCTCGGCGCGGGCCAGTTCGGCGTCCAGCCGGGGGTAGACCCGGCGGATCACGGCGCCGAACCAGCGCAGCGGGACCGCGCCGGCGACGGCGCTCCGCACGACCACACCTGGCCGGAACCGCATCGACATGCGCGAAGCCTAACCGAAAGGCCAAAACCCGCCACGTACTGGACGTAACGGGTCTTGACGGGCGACGCCCGCCCGCGAGGTCACGGGCGGGCGAGGACGCGCCTCACGACGGCCCTCTCACAGCGACACCCTCACGACGGCACCTTCGCGACGGCCCCCTCACAGCGGTCCCTTCACGGCGGCACGAGGAGGGCGGGCCTATGACGGCAGGCGGGTCACTTGCCGGGCTCGGGGTCGCGGGGCAGCCCGAGCATGCGCTCGGCGATGATGTTGAGCTGCACCTCCGTGGTGCCGCCGTAGATCGTCATGGCCCGGGTGGAGAGCACCGCGCGGTTCCAGTAGCCCGCGTCGCCGAGCTTCATGTCGGCGGCGATGACGGCCGAGGAGCCGAGCAGCGAGACCGCGCACTCCGAGACGTGCTGGGCGTGCGAGGTGGACAGGAGCTTGCGCACCGAGGCGTCGGCGCCGGGCTCCAGGCCGGTCAGCTGCTTCAGGGTCACCCGCAGGCCGAGCGCGGCGATCGAGTGCCCCTCGCAGACGACGTGCGCCAGCTCCTGGCGCTCGGCGGGGGTGAGCTCCCTGCCGAGGCGCCCGGCCAGGCCGAGCAGGTCGGGCACCGACGAGCCGGTGCCGCCGGAACCCGACGAGAGCGAGACCCGCTCGTTCGACAGCGTGTTCCTGGCGACCTTCCAGCCCTGGCCCACCTCGCCGACGACCAGGTCGTCCGGGACGAACACGTCGTCGAGGAAGACCTCGTTGAACAGGTTCTCCCCGGTCATCTCGGTGAGCGGCCGCACCGTGACGCCGGGACCCTTCATGTCGACCAGGAAGTAGGTGATGCCCTCGTGCTTGGAGCCCTCGGAGGAGTTGCGGGCGATGCAGATGCCCCACTCGGCGAAGTGCGCCACGGAGGTCCAGATCTTCTGGCCGTTGAGCCGCCAGCCGCCCTCGACCTTCTCGGCCTTCATCTGCACGTTCGCCAGGTCGGAGCCCGCGCCGGGCTCGGAGAAGAGCTGGCACCAGATCATCTCGCCGCTCAGCGTGGGCGGCAGGAAGCGCTCCTGCTGCTCGGGGGTGCCATACGAGACGAGCGAGGGCACCACCCAGGCGCCGATGATCATCTGGGGCAGCTTGACCCTGGCCGCCTTGAGCTCCTGGAAGATGAGGACCTGCTCCAGCGGCTTGGCGTCGCGGCCCCAGGGCCTGGACAGGTGCGGCATGACGTATCCGGCGCTCGCCAGCGCCCGCTTCTGCTCCTTGCCCTCCAGGGCGGCGAACCCGGCGATCTCGGCGCGGATGCTCTCGCGCAGCTCGGCTGCTTCGTCGGGCAGCTCGATCTCCAGCTCCCGGCTCACCCCGTTCAGGGCCAGCTCCGCGACCGACTCGGCCCACTCCCCCGAGGAGCCGAGCAGGGCGCGCAGGGTCAGCGCGCGGCGGTAGTACAGGTGGGCGTCGTGCTCGTAGGTGTAGCCGATGCCGCCGAAGATCTGGATGGCGTCCTTGGCGCAGAGCACGGCCGCGTCGGGGGCGACCACCCCCGCGATCGCGGCGGCGTACGCGAGCTCGTCGGCCGAGACCTCGGCATCGGTGCCCGTGCCGTCCGTGGCGCGGGCGGCGTCCCACACGGTCGCGCGGGCCTGCTCCAGGGCGACGAGCATCCGGGAGGCCTTGTGCTTGACGCCCTGGAACTGCCCGATCGGGCGGCCGAACTGCACGCGGACCTTGGCGTACCCGGCGGCGGCGCTCACGCACCACGACGCGAGGCCCGCGGCCTCCGCGCCGAGCAGGATCGCGGCCAGGTTGAGGACCCCGGGCCCCTGCAGCCCGTCGAGGACCCGTCCCGCCGGTACGGTGACCGCGTCCAGCTCGACCTTGGCCACCCCCCGGGTGATGTCGAGCGCCCTGACCGGGGTGACGGTCGCGGCGGAGGCGTCGAGCGCGACCCACTCCTCGCCGCGGTCGGTGCTCACCGGGAGCACCAGGACGTCGGCCAGCGTGCCGCCCAGGACCAGCTCGGCGGTGCCGCCGACCGTGAGGGCGCCGTCCGCGCCCCGGGTGCCGGTGATCGAGGCGCCCAGCGCGACCGCGCCGGTCAGCGTGCCGTCCGCGAGGCCGGGCAGCAGCTCGGCGTGGGACTTGCCGTCGGAGGCGAGGATCACGGCACTGGCGAGCACCGTGGGGACGTACGGGCCGGGGGCGACGTGCTCGCCGAGCGCCTCGACGGCGACGGCGGTCTCCAGCAGGCCGTAGCCGCTGCCGCCGTGCTCCTCGGGGATGTGCAGGCCGAGCAGCCCCTGGCCGGCCAGCGCCGACCAGAAACCGGGGCGCTCCTCACCCTCGGCCGCGACGGCGGCGCGCACGACCTCGGACGGGACGTTGCGCTCCGCCCACCTGGTCACCGACTCCCGGAGCGCCTCGTGCTCCTCGCTCAACCCGATCGCCATGACAGCCTCCAGACAGGATTCAATGCCAGAACCATATTCTAGAAGGTACTTCCATCACAACGCGCGAGCCCCACCCCAGGGAACGGCGCGGGGAGCCGCCGGGAACCGGGAGCGCGTCAGAGGGCGCGGGCGCTCGCCATCAGGGGGGCGATGTCGGCCCAGAGCCGCTTGCGCGTGTCGGGCACGGTCACGAAGAGCACGGAGGGCTTGCGGCGGCCGACGTCGATCACCGCGAGCGCCGCCTGGGAGACGCGCCTCTCGCCCTTGACCTGGTAGGTGACCCGGTAGCCGAGCATCCATCCCCTGCCCGTGGCGGTGCGCTGCGAGGCGGTCCAGGTGACCTTGCCGCCCGCGGGGTGGTGGTTGCGGATCGTCCACCTCACCGCGTTCAGCGCCGCCCTGCGGTAGTCGGCGTCGCTCCTGAGGGCCTTGGCCGGGGTGGCGCCGGGCAGCGGCCCCGAGGCGATGACCGTGCGCGGCAACCGCGCCGTGCCGACCTGCTGGCCGACGGAGAACGACGGCACGGCCTTGGTCACCCACGGCGCGCCCAGGCTGGCGTAGGTCAGCGCGGACCTGGTGTCGGTCACCGCGCCCAGGACCACGCTCGGCGTGCCCGGCAGGACCCGCAGGGCGGTCGCGCCCGGCAGGGCGGGCAGCGTGATCGGCGAGACGGTCGGCGAGGGCTTCGCGGTGGGCAGCACGGCCCGGCCGACCCCGGCCGGGTCGCCGGGCTCGTCGCCGGAGAACAACACGAAGATCAGGACCACGATGACACCGGTGAGGGCGGCGGCGCCCAGGCTGTAGGCGACCCGGATAGGGATGTCGCCGATCCGCATCAGCAGGCCGCCGGGCTTCTTCGCCCCGTCCTTGGCCTCCGGGCCACCCGCGCCGCCGGGCCCGCCCTGCGGACCGGGCTCCCCGAACACCTCGGGCCGCCGCGCCGCGCCGGGCCACCCCGCCGCCACGCCCTGCCCGTCGCCCATCGGGGTTCCCGCGCCCGGACGGCCGGGCATCCCGTTCCTGTCGGGACGCCAGGGTCCGGCCGATCCGCCCACCTGCCTGACCGGGATCGTGCCGAGCCCGCCCGGCTCGCGCACCTGATCGGCGTCGGCCTCCGGCTCGTCGCGCCGGTCGCCGGGCGCGGTCAGGGGGCGGGGGAACGATCCAGGGGGCCTGGAGACCAGAGCGGTCTCCTCGCCGTCGCCGATGGGGAACCTCCGGGGCACCCGGGGGCTGATGATCGAACCGTCCTCGGCGGGAATGGCGGGTATGGGAGCCGTGGGCGCTTCATATGAGGGGATGTATCTCTCGTGAGAGCGCCCGGAGGAGTTGCCGCCGACGTCCGCCATACGCGCCAGGTTATGTCACGCCGGAAAGATTCGACGCATCGTCGTTTATTACGCTTCGGCCACGAGGTGTGCATCAGCCCAGGTAACCGTCTTTCCCCTTCCATGAACAGAATGTCGTTCTGTATGGTCGCGCCATGAGGGCTACGAGGGGCTTCTACGAGATCGCGGCGGCCGATCCCGGACGCGTCGCCGTCGTCGCGGACGCGACCGTAACCGGGAACGCGGCCGTGAACCAGGACACGACAGTGACCGGAAACCCGGCCGTGACCGTGACCGGCGACCCGGCCGTGAGCACGGCCACGGGCCCGGCCGGGGCGGTGACCGGGGCGGTGACCACGACCTACGGCGAGCTGCACGAGCGGGTCAACCAGGTCTCGCACGGCCTGCTGGCGCGCGGCACCCGGCCCGGGGACACCGTCGTGACGGTCCTGCCCAACGGGGTCGACGCGATCACGATGATGCTGGCGACGTTCCAGATCGGCGCCTATCACGTCCCGGTCAACTGGCACTACACGGCCGAGGAGATCGGCTACATCGTCGCCGACTGCGCGGCGCGGGTGGTGGTGAGCTCCGAGCGGTACGGGCACGCGGTGCCCGGCGGGTTCGTGGAGACCGGCGCCCTCGCCGAGGGCCGGCCGGTCACGCCGCCCGAGGGGCGCAGGGTCGGGTCGATGATGCTCTACACCTCGGGGACCACCGGCAAGCCCAAGGGCGTGCGGCGGCGGCTGATCGAGCTGAGCCCCGAGGACCTCCACCCGATCCTGATGCGCAAGGGCTGGCGGCACTTCGGGCTGCCGTCCGACGGGGTGCACCTGCTCCTGTCGCAGCTCTACCACTCGGCGCCGTACGGGCAGGCGATGATGGCCCTGCAGTTCGGGCACACCCTCGTGGTGACCGAGAGGTTCGACGCCGCGGAGACGCTGGAGCTGATCGAACGGCACCGGGTGACCAACGCGTTCATGGTGCCGACCATGTTCCACCGGCTGCTGGCCCTGCCCGCCTCCACCAGGGCAAAGCACGATTTATCGTCATTGACGCACCTGTATCACGGCGCCGCGCCCTGCCCGCCCGCCACCAAGCAGGCGATGATCGACTGGCTCGGCCCCGTGCTGTGGGAGTACTACGGCTCGACCGAGGCCGCCGTGGCCACGATGGTCTCCTCGGCGGAGTGGCTGGAGCGGCCGGGCACCGTCGGCCGGGCGATCGACGGCATCGCGTTCACGATCATCGGCGACGACGGATCCGAGCTCCCGCCCGGCGAGCCCGGCATGGTCTACATCGGCGGCATCAACCACTTCGAGTACCACCGCGACCCCTCCAAGACCGCCTCCACGATGCTCGGCGCCCTCTACACCCCCGGCGACATCGGCTATCTGGACGAGGACGGCTACCTGTTCCTCTGTGACCGGCGCACAGACCTGATCATCTCCGGCGGGGTCAACATCTACCCGGCCGAGGTCGAGGCCGCGCTCCAGGAGCACCCCTCGGTGGCGGACGTGGCGGTGATCGGCGTGCCCGACCCGGAGTGGGGCCAGCGCGTCGTCGCGCTGGTCCAGCCCGCGCCGGGCGCCGTCCCCGGCGCGGAGCTCACCGGGGAGCTGCTGGCCCACTGCGAGTCCCGGCTGGCACGCCTCAAGCACCCCCGGGTGATCGAGTACCGCGACCGGCTGCCGCGTACCCCCACGGGCAAGCTCAGCCGGAGCGACCTTCGTAATAAGTATCTTCCCGCCTGAGCTGGGCAAATACCCCTGTATGGGGGGATCAACGACAGGCGCCGCGCTGCTGGCGGCCGCCGTGATGGCGCTCGCCGGCTGCGGTCAGGACCTGCGACTGCGAACATCCGGGGCGGCCGGTTCTCCCGGCGCCCCCACACCGGGCGCGCCGGCGAGCACCTCCCCGGGCTCCCCGGGCTCCCCCGGAAGTTCTCCGGGGGGCACCCCCGGGCACGCCCCGGACGCCCTGGAGGCCGCGTACGAGCGGACCATCGCCAGGGTGCTGCCGTCCATCGTGCAGATCACCACCGGGAGCGGCCTGGGCTCGGGGATCGTGTACGACGCCGCCGGGCACGTCATCACCAACGCCCACGTCGTCGGGGACACCAAGAGCTTCAAGGTCACGCTCGCCACCGGCGGCGCCCCGCGGACGGCGCGGCTGGTCGACTCGTTCGAGCTGGGCGACCTGGCGGTGATCAGGGTGGACGACCCGGCCGGGCTGAGACCCGCCGTCTTCGGCGACTCCTCCAAACTGCGGGTCGGCGAGATCGTGATGGCCATGGGAAACCCGCTGGGCCTGTCGGGCAGCGTCACCGAGGGGATCATCTCGGCGCTGGGCCGCACGGTCACCGAACCCGGGGGCGAGGGCTCGCCGGGCGCGACGATCAGCGGGGCCATCCAGACCTCCGCGCCCATCAACCCGGGCAACAGCGGCGGCGCCCTGGTCAACCTCAGGGGCGAGGTCATCGGCGTGCCGACCCTGACCGCCGTCAACCCCGAGCTCGGCAACGCCCAGGCCCCGGGCATCGGCTTCGCGATCCCGGCCAACACCGTCAAGGACGTCGCCACGCAGATCATCAAGGACGGCAGGGTGACCAACACCCGCAGGGCCGCGCTCGGCGTCGTCGTGCGGACCGTGATCGACATGGCCGGGCAGCCCTCGGGCGTGAGCATCGTACGGGTGCAGCGGAACGGCGGCGCGGAGCGGGCGGGCCTCAAGGCCGGGGACGTGATCGTCTCGGTCGACGGCATGCCCACTCCGTCGACGCAGGAGCTGTCGTCGGTCCTCGCCCAGCTCCGGCCCGGCCAGGACGCGAAGGTCGAGATCCTGCGCCCCGACGGCTCGACGACCACCGTGGTCGTCCCCCTCACGGAGCTCTCCGGCAGCTGAGGCCGGGCGATCGCCGTGGTCGTCCCCCTGAGGAGCTCTCCGGCGGCTGAGGCCGGCGGCTCCCCCACACCGCCCCGAGGGCCACCGTGATCCCCGGGACCGCGACGCCGGATGAGGGCCGCGCGGGCCGCGGGCCGGGGGTCGTGTGACCGCCCGGCCGGGTCGGCACCGGGTCAGTAGGGCAGGACGCGGTCGGTGTAGGACTTGGCCACGAAGGGCGCCTTGAACTTGGGGAAGGCGACCGTCTTCACGTCGCCGTCGGAGGTGTAGCGCTCGTCGGCGTTCGCCTTCAGCCAGTCGAGCCAGGCCACGGAGCAGAACTTCGCGCAGTCGCCCTTCTTGTCCATCGAGCGGATGCGCGGGATGCCGAGCGGGTCGAACTTCTTGTTGAACGGCGACAGCGCCGGGGTGTAACCGGCGAGGAACACGCCGCCGTAGTCGTAGGAGACGTCCCCCGAGGAGCCCTTGCGGCCCCACTCCTTGGTGTCGGGCTGGTTGCCGTACGGCAGGGCGAGCGTGACCGGGGGCACCTTGATCAGGCCGGTGATGAGCCGGTGGCCCGCCGCCACCTCCGAATTGACCGCCTTCTTCGGCTTGCCGCGCAGGCTGAGGTGGTCGCGGGTGTGGTTGCCGATGTCGTACCCCTTGTCGGCGAGCCAGAGGAGCATCTGCGCCCCCTCCTCCGGCGTCGCCTTGCCGAACATGTCGCGCGTGACGTAGAACGTTCCAACACCGCGGAAGCCCGGGTAGGTCTTGGCGACGTCCTGGAGGATCGCGACGGCCGTGTTCGGCTTGGGCAGCCCGCTCCCGTCCAGCTCGAACTGCGAGGGCGAGGAGTCGTCGAAGGTGAGGACGACGGGGTGCTTGCCCGCCGGGATGTCCATGCGGCCGGTGACGAACTCGGCCGCGGTGACCGCGACGTAGTCCTCCTTGGCCAGCCGCTCCAGCTCGGTACGGAACTGCTTGGGGGTGCGGTCGTCCTGGGTGGTGGGCTTGTCGACCACCCGGTGGTACATGAGGACGGGCACCTGGCCGAGCTCGTTGGCCTTGACCTTGGCCGCCGCCTGCGTCTTGGCCTTGAGGAGGTTGGCCTGCGAGGCCGCGGCGGCCGACGCCTTGGCCGCGGCCGCCACCCTGGCCTTCTGCTCGTCGTTCTCGTCCGGTCCCGTCGATCCACATCCGGCCAGCACGACCCCCGTCGCGACGACGGCCACACCGGCCCTGCCCACTCTGAGACGGCCCATCGAATTCCTCCAAAGCGCACTGACGATACGCTTCTCATCCCCCTCTGACCTGCGGGATGACCTCCGCACCCGGCAAAGGTTCCCGCCGGAGCGGCTCTGGGGCGGGCTCGCGCGACCCCACCGGGAACGGGGCCCTCACAGCCGGGGACTCCGGGCGGTGACAGGAGTCTCACCGAGCGGAGACACCCCAAGTGCGGACGTTGACGGATATTCCGGTCACGTTACCGATGACTTAGATTGTTGACCAAAATTCAACAATTTCGTCACTTTACCGTTGACTGCCCCTGAATTCGCGCCTACCGTCCGGGCATCCATGCGGCGTCGTAAGGGGGAAAATGTGGCGGAAAGGCTGAAGAACCGGGGGCTTGTCGGCGAGCTGGCGGCCGAGTTCGCGGGCACCATGATCCTGATCCTGTTCGGGGTGGCGGTGGTGGCCCAGGTCGTGGCGGCAGAGATCGGCGACCACGACAGCATCGCGTGGGCGTGGGGGCTCGGCGTGACCCTCGGCGTCTACGTCGCGGGACGCATCAGCGGGGCCCATCTCAACCCCGCCGTCACCATCGCGCTCGCCGCCTTCAAGGGATTCTCCTGGCGCAAGGTGCTGCCGTACTCCCTGGCACAGACCGCGGGCGCCTTCGTGGCGGCGCTCATCGTCCGCTTCAACTACAGCGAGGTGCTGCAGAAGGCCGACCCTGGGCTCACGATCAAGACCCAGGGCGTCTTCTCGACCCTCCCCGGCAACGGGAGCCTGCCCGTCGGCACCTGGGGCGCCTTCCGCGACCAGGTGATCGGCACCGCGATCCTGCTCCTGCTCATCCTCGCCGTCTCCGACGCGCGCAACTCCGCCCCCCTGGCCAACCTGGCCCCCTTCGTCGTCGGCCTGATCGTGGTGGCCATCGGGATGGCCTGGGGCACCAACGCCGGTTACGCCATCAACCCCGCCCGCGACTTCGGGCCGCGACTCGCCTCGTTCCTCACCGGGTACGAGACCGCCTGGCAGGATCAGTACGGCCAGCTCTACTTCTGGGTGCCGATCGTGGCGCCCGTCATCGGAGGTCTGATCGGGGCGTTCCTGTACCAGGTCCTGATCGCCAGGTTCCTTCCCCCCGAGGACGTCGCCCCCGAGGTGGGGCGGGTGCCCTCCGGCGAGGGAACCGCCCCCGCCTGAGCGGGACCGCGACCACGATCGGGAACCGTTACGGGGAGAGCGGCAGATCTCCCGGAGAGTCTCACAGAGGAGGCACCATCCATGCCTGACTTCGTCGGAGCGATCGACCAGGGAACGACGAGCACCCGATTCATGATCTTCGATCATGGTGGCAACGAGATAGGCCGTCACCAGCTCGAACACGAGCAGATCCTGCCCCGGGCCGGGTGGGTCGAGCACAACCCCACGGAGATCTGGGAGCGCACCCGGGCGGTGATCGAGACCGCGATGAACAGGGCGGGCCTCGCCGCCTCCGACCTGGCCGCGCTCGGCGTCACCAACCAGCGCGAGACCGCGGTGGTCTGGAACCGGAGGACCGGGCGCCCGTACCACAACGCGATCGTCTGGCAGGACACCCGCACCGACCGGATCGCCTCCGCCCTGGACCGCGACGGCAGGGGCGACGTCATCCGCCGCAGGGCGGGCCTGCCCCCGGCGACCTACTTCTCCGGCGGAAAGATCCAGTGGATCCTGGAGAACGTCGACGGGGTGCGCGAGGCGGCCGAGGCGGGAGAGGCGATCTTCGGCAACACCGACACGTGGCTGCTGTGGAACCTGACCGGCGGCACCGACGGCGGCGTGCACGTCACCGACCCGACCAACGCCAGCCGCACGATGCTGATGGACCTGGAGACCCTCGACTGGGATGACGAGCTGCTGTCCTTCTTCGGCATCCCCCGGCAGATGCTGCCCGCCATCGCCCCCTCCTCCCACCCCGGCCTGTACGGCGTCACCCGGGCGAACGGCCCGCTGAAGGGTGAGGTCCCGCTCTCCGGCGACCTCGGCGACCAGCAGGCCGCCACCGTCGGGCAGGTCTGCTTCGGCGTCGGCGAGGCCAAGAACACCTACGGCACCGGCAACTTCCTGCTGCTCAACACCGGCACCGAGCTGGTCCGCTCCCAGAACGGCCTGCTCACCACCGTCTGCTACCGCTTCGGCGAGGAGCCGCCGGTGTACGCGCTGGAGGGCTCCATCGCGGTGACCGGCTCCGCCGTGCAGTGGCTGCGCGACCAGCTCGGCATCATCTCGGGGGCGGCGCAGAGCGAGGCGCTCGCCCGGCAGGTCGAGGACAACGGCGGCGTCTACTTCGTCCCCGCCTTCTCCGGCCTGTTCGCCCCGTACTGGCGTTCCGACGCCCGGGGCGCCATCGTCGGCCTGTCGCGCTTCAACAACAACGCCCACCTGGCGCGGGCCACCCTGGAGTCCATCTGCTACCAGACCCGCGACGTGGTCGAGGCGATGCGGCAGGACTCCGGCGTCGCCCTCGACGTCCTGCGCGTCGACGGCGGCGTCACCGCCAACGACCTGTGCATGCAGATCCAGGCCGACCTGCTCGGCGTGCCCGTCTCCCGGCCCGTCGTGGCCGAGACGACCGCCCTGGGGGCCGCGTACGCGGCGGGGCTCGCCGTCGGCTTCTGGAAGTCGACCGAGGAGCTCAGGCAGAACTGGCAGGAGGGCCGCCGCTGGGAGCCCCAGTGGTCGGACGAGCAGCGGGCCACCGGCTACGCGGGCTGGAAGAAGGCGGTTGAGCGAACCCTCGACTGGGTCGACGTCTCCTGAACGACCGAGCCCGGCCCTTCGATCCGGGCCGGGCCTTCGGTCCAGGCCAGGACCGAAGGCCGGGCCTCCGATTCAAGTCGGGCCTCCGGCCGGGTCCCGATCCTCAGTCGGGTCCCGGTCCCAGGTCCAGGCCGGGCCTCCGATCCGGGCCGGGCCTTCGGTCCAGGCCGCGGGAGGAGTCCCGGTCAGGCACCGGCGAGCATCGCGCCGAGCCTCTCGACCGTGGGCCGGGACTCCACGTGCAGCCGGGAGACGTCCAGCCCCTCGTCGGCGAGCACGACGAGCAGCGCCTCCTGGCGGACGGCGTAGACGACGATGTATCCGCTGCGGCAGCGGGTCACCACCTCACGAAGCTCCCCCATGCCCACCTCGTAACCGGTGCGCTTGCCCAGGCCCAGCGTGGCGGCGGCCAGGGCCGCCAGCACCTCGGGCCTCGCACCCTCGCTGTCGGCCGCCACGAGAAGCCCGTCCACGGACGCCACGGCCGTCTCCAGCACCCCGGTCACCTGATCACGCAGGATCTTCAGCTCGGCGAGCACCGCTTGCTTGGTCATCGGATACCTCCAGCGTGGGGCCCCCGGGTCTCGACCCCGGGGAGACAAGGACGCGGCACGGTGCCGCCTGGTGTGTCACTCACCGGCAGGACCGACCTCTTCCGCCTCCTGCGGCAGGGATCGCAGGGCGAGCAGGGGCCGCGCGGGGACCGGTCGTCCTCCCCCTGCCAGGGCCGGCATCTCGTTGATCTTGCTGGTACCGGGGCGACGGCGCGGCAGCCGGGTGGCCGGGTTCTCGTCCTCGTCCTCCTCGGGCGCGGGAACGGAGGGCTCCGCCGCCGTGGAGCCGGGACCACCGAGGTCGAGCACCCGCTCCTCGACCATCCTGGCGATCTCGCTCATCACCGCGAACAGGCCCTTGCCCAGTACGAAGGCGATGTCGCGCGGCGTACGGCGGCCGTTCGCCCGCTCCAGGACGGCGCGGCGGATGCGGTCGGCGCCGAGCAGCGTGGGGGCGGGAACCGCCGGGGGCACCGGCCTGACGCGCATCGACAGGCCGATCTCCCGCCAGCGCCCCGTGTGCCCCATCCGGCGCGCGGTCTCCCGCGCCAGCCGCTCGTGCCCGACGCCCGGCAGGACCGGCAGCAGCGGCAGGCGGTCGCCGGGGCCCACCGGCTCGGCGGCGCACGACTCGACGCCGGACAGGACCATGGCGAACACCGCGTCGAAGAGCGCGGCCAGGCATACCGCCTCCAGGGCCGCCTCGCCGATGATCCCGCGCCCGGCGAGCTCGGCGGCCAGCCGGTCGGCGGGGGCGCCGGTCGTGTACGCGTCGGTCCAGTCCTTCTCCGACACCCGGCCCGACCGCAGCAGCAACGACTCCGGGCCGGGGGCCGCCGGGGTCGTGGCGGCCACCACGAGGCCGTCCCTGACCCACAGCGCCCCTCCCGGGCCGCCCTCGACGCGGAGCACGCCGGAGAACCCCTCGTGGGAGAGCCGGAGCAGGGATCTGCCGATCTCGCCCAGCACCTCCGGCTCCTCGGCGGTCACGCCGTCATCCCCTTCCGGGAAGGGGAGCGGTCGGCCGCTCCACGGGACGGCATCGGCTGGATCGCGGCCGACGACGACACAAGGTCACCTCTGGTTCTGCTCGCGGGGGGTGAGTCGTTCACGTACGGGATGCAAACCGGCCTTCGCCACTTCGTCCCCCAGGTCTTCCACGGGCGTGCCCGGCCGGGAACGGTTGTGGCCCCGGTGCCACCGCGCACCCCCGGGCGAGCCCGGAGGGATCCGGGGCGTCACGCGGGCCACCCGCGTTCCGCGGGCCTGCACGGGTCACACCCCGACCGGAGAATTGAGCGCTAGGTATGTCCCCGGATGAGCCGATCATCCGCTACTACACCATATTGCACTTCACTAACGGTAGTAGATAAGTGTACTTTACGTATCTGCAGCCACAAATTGGCTCGCCTGACCGTCCGATTGGTTCGCCCGGGTCTCCCGGCGAGGCGCCGGGACGCACGCGACCCCCCTGGGAAAGAAGCTCATGAACATCGAAACCGCCCTCAAGGAAACCATGACGATCGACGGCGCCGTCGGCGCCGCGCTGGTCGACTACGAAAGCGGCATGTGCCTCGGGACCATCGGAGGGAGCCGTGACCTCGATCTGGAGGTGGCCGCCGCGGGCAACACCGAGGTCGTCCGGGCCAAGGTCAGGACCCTCTCAGCGCTGAACATCGACGACACCGTCGAGGACATGCTGATCACGCTGGCCAAGCAGTACCACATCATCAGGCTCCTGTCCGACAGCAACGGCCACACCTTCCTGTACCTGGTGCTCGACCGCGAACGCTCCAACCTGGCCCTGGCCCGGCACCACCTCAGGCGCATCGAGAGCGCGCTCACCATCTAGACACACGGGGAACCACGGGGCGGCATCACAGCCGGGAGGGCGAGTTCGTCCGGGAGCGGGAACCCCATGGGAAGTGACACCACTTTTGATACCACTCCCAGGTACCATCGGGGCCATGGACCTTCGCCTCCGCCTTCCCGACGAGACCCACCGGCGGCTGCGCGCCGTCGCCGACGAGAGCGGCAACAGCCTCAACGCCGAAATCTTGACCGCCATCGAGGAGCACCTGGAGCGCGGGCAGACCAGCGCGGTGCGGGCCATCGCCCGCAAGGTCGCCGAGCGTGACGCCGAGCTCCTCGACAGGCTTTCCAGGTGACCATCTACCTCACGAAGGCCGACGTTCTGGCCATCGCCGAGGAAATCCTGCCTTCTGTCGGCCTACGGGACGGCGGCCAGTTGCACGCGGCGGTGCTCAGACCACAAACCAGCGTCTTCGGGGACGACGCCTACCCCGACCTGTGGATCAAGGCTGCCGCACTGATGCAGAGCCTGATCATCGGCCATCCCCTGGTCGACGGAAACAAGCGGCTCGGCTGGACCTCGGCCGTCGTCTTCCTGGAACTGAACGGCGAGACGCTGAGCGGCGCCGACGCCGACGCGGCCGAAGCCCTCGTGATCGCCGTCACCACGGGCACGCTGGACGACGTGACCGAGATCGCCAAACGACTCCACGAGCTGGAGCCGTAGATCTACGGCGGTTTCGGCCACGATGCCCCTCTCAAGGGGGCCGCAGAAACGACGAAGGGCGGCCGGGGCGGCGCTGGGCCGACCCGACCGCCCTTCGGCGATCTGTTCCGCGCGCTGGACGCGGAACGGGGGTGGAGGTGGCGGGAATCGAACCCGCGTCCTTCAACTCCAAGACAGGGCTTCTCCGGGTGGAGCCTGCTGTGCTTTTCTCAGCCCCGGCGATCACGCAGGCAAGTTGCCGACGGGCTCAGCCACTGTAAGATTTCCCGATCTTCCCCGTGGCCGGGTCGATCGGTTGAGCCTCCTAGCGATGCCGGATCCGGGCCGGAGGCGCTCCCGGGCCGGCAGAAGTCACTCGCTGCTTAGGCGGCGAGTGCCAGGTTGCCCTGGCTGACTTCGGAGTGCGTCTTATTGGCACTTGTTGGTCGCGGTCACAGTGTTAACGAGGTTATGTCCGCAGTCCTCGACCCGCTTCACCTGACTTGTAAAGCCAAAGTCGAAACCAGTCACCCCCTGTTGAGTTTTCAACGCGACCCCGAAGGGCCGAGCTATCCGAAGATACCTCTTGCAACACGGCTGACGCGAATCGAATTCCCGCCGGGCGCGCCGCCCCCCGAACGCCGAAACCCCGGGGACACCCGCGAATGGCGAGCGTCCCCGGGGTCGACCGGCAGGGTCGAGCCGGTCCTGACGGCAGGGCTTCCCCCGAGATGAAGCCCTGATCTCATCACAGCGACCGGGTCCGCAACCCCCCAAGCGGAGCCCGGTCACTTAGAAGGACGCAAACAAGACACTCCATGGTTGCTCGGAGTGAAAAGAATATTCCGGAGAGTCACGACACACCGTGAGAACCCTGTCACGGCGCACCGAGAAGCCCCCGTCACAGCCGGAAGCTTCCGCCGCAGCCGGGTCGGAAGCTTCACAGCCGGGCCGGAAGGAAGCCTTCGTCACATACCCGCGTGGAGCCCCTGGAAGAAGCGCCCGGCGACGGCCGCCCCGGCCGCGCTGTCCGGGCTCTGCGCCAGCACGGCGACGGCGACGTCCCCCTGCCACCCGACGAACCAGGAGAGCGGCTTGTTCTTCTGCGAGGCGGCGGCGGTGATGCCGTGGACAGGGTCGCCGAGGGCCGCGGCGGCGCGCGCGGAGCCCGAGGTCACCCCGCTGCGCATGAAGGCGCGGAGGGTCTCGACCGTCTTCTCGTCCAGCTTGACCGGGTCGGGAACCTTGGCCGGCTTGGTGTCGATCGTGGGGTCGGCCGTCCTGGGCTCGGTGACCAGGACCGGCGGGCGCCAGGTGCCGGAGGCGACGGCCCCCGCGACCAGCGCCATGGACAGCGGGCTGACCAGGACGTTCTGCCCGGTGATGGCCCTGGCCGTGGCCGCGTCGTTCTTCAGCGGTCGCATGGAGCCGCTGAACGACTTCAGCGGGAGGGTCCAGGGCACCCCGATGCCGAACTTCGCGGCGTCGGTCGCCAGCTCCGCGCCGTCGATCCTGCGGGCCAGCGCGGCGAGCGCGGTCACGCAGCCGGTGGCGAAACTGGCCTGGAGGGTCGGCGAGCCCCCCGCGGGCCCGCCCTCCTGGTGGAACGCGGCCCCCCCGACGGACCGGTCGGCCGGGCAGGCCACCTTCTGCCTGGGGTCGATCTTCGCCCTGAGCATGCCCTCGACGGTCATGATCGAGAACGCGGTCCCGGCGGGGAACCGCCCGGCGAGGGCGTGCCTCTCCTGGTTGTACTGCTCGGTGCTCGACACCGCCAGGATGTCGCCGGTCGAGGCCTGCACCGCGACCAGCATGCCGGGAGTCCCGCCCAGCAGCGCGCTGTCGGCCGCCTTCTGGTGGGAGCGGTCGAGCGTGGTCCGGACCGGCGAGGTGGAGCGGTCGGGCCGCCACTTCTTGAGCTCGGTCACCTTGAGCGTCTTGAGGTCGACCGTGATCACCCGGGTGTCGGTCGAGCCGGTCAGATGCTCCTGGTAGGCCTTCTGCAGGCCGGCCCTGCCGACCGTGTCGCCGGCCCGCTGCGGGCCGCCGAGCTGCTGCTCGCTCTCCGGGGTGACGGCGGTGACGGTGCCGACGATCTGGGTGGGCGAGGCGGGGGCCACCGCCTGCGTCTGCGTGGAGAGGGTGAGGCCGGGGATCGCCTCCAGCTGCCCCTGCAGCTGCCGGAACTTCGTACGGCCGAAGGTGACCAGCGGCACCTGGATGTTGGGCGGCGCGGAACGGATCCGGCTCAGCAGGCGGTCCTGCGGGAAGCCGGTGATCTTGGACAGCCTCTCGCAGAGCTTGTCCGCCTCGCCGCTCTTCAGGTTGGACGGCACCACGCTCGCCACGTGCAGGACGGCCTTCTCCTGCAGCGGGTCGCGGTTGCGGTCGAGGATCGGCTGGCGGCCCTCGGGGGTGACCTTCACCGCGAACCGCTCCCCCTCGCGCAGCTGGGGGTGCAGGACGCTGGGCGACCAGCGCACCCGCCACTGGCCGTCGACCAGGTGGAGGGGCAGCTTGCCCTCGTACTCCCACAGGGGGTTGTTCTCCCCCAGGTCGACCTCGGCGTCGAAGTCGGCCTCGACCTCGTCCGCCGCGCGCCGCATGCTCTTGACGTTGAAGCGGAACGAGGCCGCGTCGAGCTGGAGCTTGGCGTCCTCCAGCGCCCGGCTGACCACCTTCTGGTCGCCGTCCGTGCGTCTGGCCGCGGCGGCGTAGTCGCCCGTCTGCCAGCCGATCAGGAAGTCGCGCACCGCCTCGTGGGCCGAGGGCTCCTCGAAGCACGCGGACAGCATGGGAGCCGTCGCCACCAGCGCGAGCGCGGCGGCGGCGGTTCGCCGGGCCTTGCCCCTCACGATCACCTGTTCCTGTGCCTGAGCGCGCGCGCCATCTCCCGCTTGGCCTGGTTCTCGGCCAGCGTCTGCCGCTTGTCCCAGTCTTTCTTTCCCTTGGCGAGGCCGATCTCTATCTTGGCCTTGCCGTCCTTGAAGTAGATGGCGAGCGGCACCAGGGTGAGGCCGCCCTCCTTGGTCTTGGAGATCAGCTTGTCGATCTCCTTGCGGTGCAGCAGGAGCTTGCGGGTTCGGCGCGCGGCGTGGTTGGTCCAGGTCCCCATGGTGTATTCGGGGATGTGGACGTTGATCAGCCAGGCCTCGCCGTCCTTGATGACGGCGTACCCGTCGAGGAGGGAGGCACGGCCGAGCCGCAGCGACTTGACCTCCGTGCCCTGGAGCACGAGACCAGCCTCGTAGGTGTCCTCGATGTGGTAGTCGTGCCAGGCACGCTTGTTCTGGGCGATTACCTTACGCCCGGTCTCACGTGGCATGCCTGGAGCCTACCGGTGACCGGAGCCGCGGACCGCGCCCGCGAGCGCGTACGGGACCTGGATCGGCGCGCGAAGGCGCCACGCTCGCGGGGCGGTCACGACGGACGGGGACACGGGATCGTCACACCCGCAGGTAGCGGCGGAGGGTGACGAAGGAGGCCAGCACACAGATGAGCACGCCGAAGACCATGGTGACGCTGATCACCGAGGCGACCGTCTCCCAGGACAGCTGGCTGTTGGGAGAGAGGTAGAGCTGCACCCCGTCGAAGAGGAAGACCTTGCTGACGATGAGCAGCATCGCGGCCAGCACACCGCCGATCAGGCCGGCGATGACGCCCTCCATCACGAACGGGAGCTGGATGTAGAGGTTGGAGGCACCCACCAGCCGCATGATGCCGGTCTCCCGCCTGCGGTTGTACGCCGAGAGCCTGACCGTGTTGCCGATCAGCAGCGTGGCCGCGAAGACCAGGATGATCGCCACCACCAGGGCCGCCCAGCGGAGCTTCTCCAGCAGCCCGAAGAACTTCTCCAGGAGCTCCTTCTGGTTGACCACGTTGGAGACCCCCGGGGCGCCCTTGACCGCCTCGATCACCGGCCCGTACGCCTCGGGGTCCTTGAGCTTGACCCGCAGCGACTCGGGCATGTCCTCGACCTGGATGGCCGAGAGCAGCACGGTGTTGTTGGCGTTCTGGTCCCGGAAGTTCTTGTAGGCCTCGGCCGCGTTCTCGACGGTGACGGCCTCGACCTGGGACATGTTCTCGATGGTCGACTTGAGCTCGGCCTGCTCCTGGGCGTTCACGCCGCCGCTGCCCTTGCACTGCGGGAAGGGATCGTTCTTCTTGCACAGGAAGACCGAGACCTCGACCTTGTCCGCCCAGAAGTCCTTCATGCTGTTGATCTGGGAGTTGATCATCAGACCGACGCCCAGCAACGCCATGCCGATCGCCACGGTCACGATGACCGCGATGGTCATCGTGAGGTTGCGGCGGAGGCCGATCCAGACCTCGGAGAAGATGAAGTTTGCCCGCATGCTCTTCCTGTCGCTCTATCCGGTCCTGGTGTCAGTACGCCTGGCCGTACACGCCTCGCGACTGGTCACGGACGATCTTTCCGTCCTCCAGTTCCACCACCCGCTTGCGCATGGAGTCGACGATGGCCGCGTCGTGCGTGGCCATGACGACCGTGGTGCCGGTCCGGTTGATCCGGTCGAGCACCTTCATGATGCCGATGCTCGTCGCGGGGTCGATGTTCCCGGTCGGCTCGTCGGCCAGCAGGATCATCGGCCGGTTGACGAACGCGCGGGCCATCGCGACCCGCTGCTGCTCGCCACCGGACAACTCGTCGGGCATCCGGTGTGCCTTGCCCTCGAGGCCGACCAGCTCGACGACCTCCGGGACCACCTTACGGATGAAACGCCGGGGCTTGCCGATGACCTCCAGAGCGAACGCGACGTTCTCGTACACGTTCTTGTTCGGGAGCAGCCGGAAGTCCTGGAAGACACATCCGATCCGGCGGCGCAGGTGCGGGATCTTGAAGTTGGACAGTCGGGCGAGGTCCTTGCCGGCCACGTGGATCGCGCCCGAGTTGGGGCGCTCCTCCTTCAGGACCAGGCGGAGAAAGGTCGACTTCCCGGACCCCGAGGGGCCGACGAGGAACACGAACTCGCCCTTGTCGACATCGACGCTGACGTGGTCCAGCGCGGGCCGGTTCTGGTTCGCGTAGACCTTGGTGACATTATCAAAATGGATCACGGGCGCATCACGGCATGCCAGTCTAGGGGTTAGGACGGTCACAGGAGTGGCAGAGGGCCACTTCCGCCTCTCGCCGGCCGGGGGGCGCCGGTCTTTTGCTCTGGATCGACGTTCCGGTTGGCCGGAGCCCAGTCTAGGGGGAAGACTGGCATGGAAAGCCCATAACGGAAACAAAACGATTCGGCGCCCGGTAACGACCGCATAAAGTGGTTCTGACCTCGAAGAGGGAGGACGTCATGAGCTGTGAAGACCTGGTCTGCGCGGGGTGCGCTCACCCCGTGGCCGAAGGCCGCTGCCCCCGCTGCCGCGCGTACCGCGATCGGATGCACCAGAACGCCTTCGGAGGCCTGACCCCCTCGATGCTGTCGCTGGTGCTGATCGTGCTCTTCTTCCTCACCCTGGCCCTGAAACACCTCAGCGGCGCCTGACCGCCCTTTCCCGCCGCCTCCCCCGGGGAGCGGGCGGGAACCGCTTCACGGGCGCCCAGAGGCGCCCGTGAGCGAGATCTCCGAGGGCGCCCCGTGCGGCGGGAGGAGACGCCCTAGTCGTCGGCGCCCGACTCCTGGCGGCGGGTCCAGCGGATCTCGGCCTCGATGAAGGCGTCCAGGTCGCCGTCGAGCACCCCGCTCGGGTTGCCCTCCTCCGCGCCCGTCCGCAGGTCCTTGACGATCTGGTACGGGTGCAGCACGTAGTTGCGGATCTGGGTGCCCCACGACGTGGTCGACTCGCCGCGGATCTCGTTCAGCGCCGCCTTCTCCTCCTGCCGCTTGCGCTCCAGCAGCTTGGCCTGCAGGACCGCCATCGCGGTCGCCTTGTTCTGCAGCTGCGAGCGCTCGTTCTGGCAGGAGACCACGATGCCCGTGGGCAGGTGGGTGAGGCGGACCGCGGAGTCGGTCGTGTTGACGCCCTGGCCGCCGGGGCCCGAGGAGCGGTAGACGTCGACGCGCAGGTCGTCCTCGTTGATGTCGATGTGGTCGGTCGTCTCCACGACCGGCACCACGTCGACGCCCGCGAAGGAGGTCTGGCGGCGGCCCTGGTTGTCGAACGGGCTGATGCGGACCAGGCGGTGGGTGCCGTGCTCGCCGCGGAGCGTGCCGTACGCGTAGGGGGCCTTGACCGTGAAGGTCGTCGACTTGATCCCGGCCTCCTCGGCGTAGGAGGTCTCGTAGACGTCGGTCGGGTAGCCCTTGCGCTCGGCCCACCGCAGGTACATCCGCTGGAGCATCTGGGCCCAGTCGGCGGCGTCCACGCCACCGGCCTGTGACTGGATCGTGACGACCGCCTCTCGGGCGTCGTACTCCCCGGACAGGAGGGTGCGGACCTCCAGCGCGCCGATGTCGCTCTTCAGGGACTCCAGCTCGCGGTCGGCCTCCTCCCGCGTGTCGTCGTCCTCCTCGTCGGCGGCCAGCTCGTACAGGACGGAGAGGTCGTCCAGCCGCTGCCCCAGCGACTCGATCCTGGTGACCTCGCCCTGGAGGTAGGAGAGCCTGCTGGTGACCTTCTGGGCGCGATCCTGGTCGTTCCACAGATCGGGCGCGGCGGCCTGATCCTCCAGCTCCTCGATCTGCTTGCGCATCGCGCCGAGGTCGAGCACGTCCTGGATGCTGTTCAGCGTCCCGGTAAGCTCGTTGATCTGTTCTGCCGGATCGATGAGTGCCACGTCTGTAAAGGGTACGCGACCGCCGAACCCCATCGTGTACGGCACGCTCCCCACCATGGCTAGCATGGCCCGCATCGGGGAGCATCGGGAGGTGGACGTGCGCGAACACGGGCGACGCGGTGTGCTCGCACTCGCGCTGGCGTTGATCACCGCGACGGCCGCGACCACGGCGTGCTCCGGCTCCGGTGACGCGCCGCCGGAGCGGGGCGCCTCGACCGGCGCTGCCACGCCGGCCACCCCCTCCGCGTCCGCCCTGGTCCCGCCCCGCGTCACGCTCGCCGAGGCGGGGAAGGCGCTGGCGGGCGTCGTGGGCGCCGACGGGGTGCTGGGAGCCGCGGAGCCGCACCTCGACGCCGACCGCAGGCTCATGCAGGAACAGACCCGCGACGGGCAGAGGGCTCTCACCTCGGCGGCCTTCAACGGCTCCGCCGAGGCCCTCCCCCACTACACGTGGGGCACCCCCCGCCTGCTGGTCCCGCGCGACCAGCGGGGCCCGCTCTGGTTCGCCGCGGTCGTGGACCGCGAGGAGCCCTCGGGCCGGGTCCGCACCGCCGTGCTGACCCTGGTACGGCAGGACGGGGAGGACTGGCAGGTCAGCTCGACCTCGCTGCTCGACGAGGGCGTCCGGCCCCCGGTGGTCGCCACCGACGCCGAGGGGTACGCCACGGCGCTGGGCGAGGAGGACGCGACGCTGGCCATCAGCCCGCGGCTGATGGCCCCGCTGCACGCGACCTCGGCCGAGGAGGGCGAGCGGGGGTTCGCGGCGGGGCTGATCGAGGAGGGCCCGCACACCACCGGCTTCGCCGAGGAGATCACCAGGAGCCGCGAGGCCGAGAAGGCGGACGACTGCCTGGGCTACGACTCGATCTTCGCCGCGAGCGACTACCCGGTGCACGCGCTGCGCACCGCCGACGGCGGCGCGCTGGTCCTCTACTCCCTGATCAGGACCACGACACGGACGATCAGGATCACGCCCTGCGGCTCGGACATCCCGATCCCGCCCGAGGCCAGGAAGCTGGCGAAGGAGCGGTTCATCCTCAAGGAGCTGCGCACGGTGGAGACGCAGCTGTACGTGAGCACGGTCCCGACCAAGAGCAGCGGCCGGCCGGCCAAGGTCATCGGCTATCTCGGCGCCCTCACGAAGGTCACCACGGGATAGCTCTCCCGCTCTTCATGCAGGGTCCGGCGGGCGGGTCCCGCCGCGCCGGACGGCATGCCGCGCGACCGGCCGGGCCCCGGTGCGGGGCCCGGCCGGGTGCCGGGTGAGGCCGGGCGGTCAGGCCTCGGCGTGCGGGAGGTTGATCGTGGCCACCAGCGTGCGGATCGCGCGCAGGGCCACCGACAGCGTCGCGAGGTCGAAGTTGTCGCTCTCCCAGATCTCCGACAGGGTCTGCCGCGCCCGCGAGACCGCCGCCGAGTTGGCCTCGGTCCAGCGCGCCAGGCGCTCCTCGGGCGACAGTCCGGGCGTGCTGTGCGTCAGGACGTCGTGGGTGAGGGCGGCGTGCGCGGCGTAGAGGTCGTCGCGGAGCGCGGCCCGCGCCATGGAGTTCCAGCGGCTGTCCCTGGGCAGCGCGACGACGCGCTCGCGCAGCCTGGAGAGCTGGAGCCGGTCGGCGAGGTCGAAGTAGACCTCGGCGACGTCGTGCACCGGACGGCCGGTGCGCGAGGCCACCTCGACCAGGTCGAACGTGGAGTAGGCGGGCACCATCGCGGCCACGCGCTCGGCCAGCTCGGACGGGACGCCCCGGGAGACGAAGCCGTCGCGCCGTTCCTCGAAGGCCGACAGGTCGGAGCCGGTCAGCAGCTTGGGCAGGTGCGGCAGCAGGCCGTTCATGCCCTTGGCGAAGAAGCCGACGGTGGAGGCCAGGTCGAGCGGCGGGCGCCGGTTGCCCAGCAGCCAGCGGGTGCCCCGCTCGACGAGCTTGCGGGCCTCCAGCTCCATCGCGATCTGGGTGGAGGTGTCGACCTTGTTGTCCAGCTCCTCGATCTGGCGCCAGAGGCTGGGCATGTCGAACACCTCCCGCGTGACCAGGTAGGCGCGGGCGATGTCGGGGGCGGAGGCGCCGCTCTCCTCGCCGAGGCGGAACATGAAGGTGGTCCCGCTGGAGTTGACCAGGTCGTTCACCACGCCGGTGGTGATGATCTCCCTGCGGAGCGGGTGGGCCTCCATGTGGGCGCGGAGCCCGGGGTCGCGCAGCGCCGACGGGAAGTAGGACACCAGCCAGGACGCCAGGTAGGGGTCGTCGGGCAGGTCGGAGGCGAGTATCTCGGCGTCGGTCACCAGCTTGGTGTAGGCGAGCAGCACCGAGAACTCCGGCGCGGTCAGCCCGAGCCGGGCCTGGCGCCGTTCGGCGAGCATCTTGTCCGAGGGCAGGAACTCCAGCTGCCGGTTGAGCAGCCCGGCCCGCTCCAGCCTGCGCAGCTGGCGCGAGTGGATGTGCAGCATCTCGGGGGCCTGCGCGCGGGCGGCGGCCAGCACCACGTTCTGGTCGTAGTTGTCGCGCAGGACCAGCCCGGCCACCTCGTCGGTCATGTCGAGGAAGAGCTGGTTTCGTTGCCGATCGGTGAGCTTCCCGTCGCGGACGGCCCGGTCGAGCAGGATCTTGATGTTCACCTCGTGGTCGGAGGTGTCCACCCCGGCGGAGTTGTCGATGAAGTCGGTGTTGACCAGGCCGCCGTTGAGCGCGAACTCTATCCGGGCCAGCTGGGTGAAGCCCAGGTTGCCGCCCTCGCCGATCACCTTGCAGCGCAGCTCGGCTGCGGTGACCCGCAGGCCGTCGTTGGCCTTGTCGCCGACGTCGGCGTTGGACTCGCTCGACGCCCTGACGTAGGTGCCGATGCCGCCGTTCCACAGCAGGTCGACCGGGGCCCGCAGGATGGCGCTGATCAGGTCGGCCGGGGCCAGCGACGTCACGTCGCCGTCGATGCCGAGCGCGGCGCGCATCTGCGCGGAGACGGGGATCGACTTGGCCGTACGGGGCCAGACGCCGCCTCCCTTGGAGATGAGCGCGGCGTCGTAGTCCTCCCAGGAGCTGCGGGGCAGCGCGAACAGCCGGGCGCGCTCGGCGTAGCCCGCGGCGACGTCCGGCCGGGGGTCGACGAAGATGTGCCGGTGGTCGAACGCCGCGACCAGCCGGATGTGCTGCGAGAGCAGCATGCCGTTGCCGAACACGTCGCCGGACATGTCGCCGACCCCGGCCACGGTGAAGTCGGTGCTCTGGATGTCGACGCCGATCGTGCGGAAGTGGTACTTGACCGACTCCCAGGCGCCCCGGGCGGTGATGCCCATCGCCTTGTGGTCGTAGCCGATCGAGCCGCCGGAGGCGAAGGCGTCGCCCAGCCAGAAGCCGTACTCCTTGGCCACGGCGTTGGCGATGTCGGAGAACGTCGCGGTGCCCTTGTCGGCGGCGACCACCAGGTAGGTGTCGTCCTCGTCGTGCCTGACGACGTCGGCGGGCGGGACCACCGCGCCGTCGACGAGGTTGTCGGTAAGGTCGAGCAGGCCGGAGATGAACATCCGGTAGCAGGCGATGCCCTCGACCAAGGTCTCCTCCCGCGACCCCGACTTCGGCGGATTTTTCACGACGAAGCCACCCTTGGAGCCGGTGGGGACGATGACGGTGTTCTTCACCATCTGCGCCTTCACCAGGCCGAGCACCTCCGTACGGAAGTCCTCCATCCGGTCCGACCAGCGCAGCCCGCCCCGCGCGACCTTGCCGAAGCGCAGGTGCACGCCCTCGACCCTGGGCGAGTAGACGAACACCTCGAACCTGGGCCGGGGCAGCGGCAGCACGCTGATCGACGGCGAGTCGAGCTTCAGGCTGACGTACGGCTTGCGCTCGCCGTCGACCCGCTGGAAGTAGTTGGTGCGCAGGGTGGCGCCGATCATCTCCAGGTAGGCCCGCAGTATGCGGTCCTCGTCCAGCGAGGCCACGTCGTCCAGGGCGGCGAGGATCTCCTCGTGCAGCGCGTCGGACAGGTCGGCGCGGACCTCGGCCGGGCGCCGGGGGTTGAGCCTGGCCTCGAACAGGCGCACCAGCAGCCGGGCGAGCCGCACGTTGCCCATCAGCACCCGCTCGATGTACTCCTGGCTGAACGTGGTGCCCGCCTGGCGCAGGTACTTGGCGTAGACGCGCAGGATCTCGGCCTGCTCCCAGGTCAGCCCGGCGGCCAGGACGAGCCCGTTGAACCCGTCGCTCTCCACCCGCCCGGCCCACAGGGCGCCGAACGCGTCCTGGAAGAGCCGCTTGAACTCGTCCCTGTCGACCTCGGGCGAGGGCGTGTAGCGCAGGCCGAAGTCGTAGATCCAGGCGTCCTTGGTCGCCGGGTCGTTGTCGCGGTCGATCTCGTACGGCCGCTCGTCGACCACCTCCACGCCCATCCGCTGGAGCAGCGGCAGCACGCGCGACAGGGAGACGGGCGCGCCGAGGCGGTAGAGCTTGAAGCGGCGCTCGCCCTCCGAGGCGTCGTGCGGCTCGTAGAGGTTCATCCCGATCTCGTCGGAGGAGGCGGCCAGCTCCTCCAGGCGGCGCAGGTCGGCGACCGCCATCCGGGCGGGGAAGTCGGCCTTGTACCCCTCGGGGAAGGCCGGGGAGTAGCGGCGGACGAGCTTGGGCGCCTCGTCCTCGGGGCTCAGCTCGGTGATCGCGGAGACCAGGTCGTCCTCCCAGGACCTGGTGGCGGCGGCGAGCCTCGCCTCCAGCTCCTCGACGTTCACCGCGTCGACGCGCAGCGGCCTGCCGCGCTCGCCGCGCACCACCACGTGCAGCCTGGCGAGGGCGGACTCGCCGATCATCGCGCTGTAGTCGAAGGAGGTGCCGCCGAGCGCCTTGAGCAGGATCTCCTGCATCTTGATGCGGATCTTGGTGGTGTAGCGGTCGCGCGGGAGGTAGACCAGGCACGAGACGTAGCGGCCGTAGTCGTCCGGGCGCAGGAAGACCTTCACCTGCTTGCGCTTGCGGAGCCTGAGCACGCCGAGGGCGATCGGCAGCAGCTGGTCCACGGAGGTCTGGAAGAGCTCGTCGCGCGGGAAGGTCTCCAGGATCTCGATGAGGTCCTTGCCGTCGTGGCTGTCGGCGGTGAGCCCGGCGAGCGTCAGCACCTCGGCCAGCTTCCGCCTGAGCACCGGGACGCGGGAGATCGACTCGCTGTAGGCCACGTGGGTGAAGAGGCCGAGGAAGCGCCGCTCGCCGACGACCTCGCCCGAGGCGTCGAAGAGCTTGACGCCCACGTAGTCGAGGTAGGCGGAGCGGTGGACGGTGGCCCGGGTGTTGGCCTTGGTGATGATCAGCATCTGCTGTTTCTCACGGGCCTTGGCGCGCAGCTCGGGGGGGAGCGCGGCGAAGCTGCCGGAGTCGGCGCTGTCGCTGCGCAGGATGCCGAGCCCGGTCCCGGGCATCGGGTGCAGCCTGTCGCCCTGCTCGCCCTCCTCCAGGCGGTACTCGCGGTAGCCGAGGAAGGTGAAGTGGCCGTCGGCGAGCCAGCGCAGCAGCTCCAGGCTGTCCTCCACCCCGGCGGGGTCGAGGGGCGGCGGGTTGGCCGAGACGTCCTCGGCGGTCCGCAGGGCGAGGGCCCGCATCTTGACGAAGTCCTCGACGGCGCCGCGCACGTCCTCCAGGACGCGCTGCAGGTCGGCCTCGATCGTCTTGAGCGCCGTGTCGCCGATCTGCCTGTCGACCTCGAAGTGCATCCAGGACTCGGCCAGCACCTGCCCGGTGACGTCCTCCTCGCCGGACCCGAGCAGCTTGCCGGTCATGTCCCTGCGCACCCGCATCTGCGGGTGGATGACCAGGTGGGTGCCGATGTCGTGCCGGTCGAGCTCCATGGTCACCGAGTCGACGAGGAAGGGCATGTCGTCGGTGACGATCTCCACGACGGAGAACCCGGAGCCCCAGCCGTGCTCCTCCGCGGCAGGGGTGTAGGCCCGCACCAGGGCACGGCCCTGGGGGCGCCGCCCGGCGAGTTCGCGCTGGGTCATCGCCGGGCCGTACACCTCGGCCAGGTCGCGGCCGAGCAGGTCCTCCGGGGCGACATGCCGGTAGTAGAGCCGCAGGAAGGCGAGCGCCTCCTCCACGCTCACGTGATCGCCGCCCGGTGTGTGCGCGCACGTCTCCGCGGCACTCCTCAGCAGCTCGTCCTTGGCCTCGTCGAGCGGCATGTCGCTCTCACTCCTTTGTGAGGGGTTGTGCATAGTTGGCTGGGAATCCATGGCGAAAGTCATGATTTCCGGGGAGATGGTGCCCAGTGAAGCGGCAGTGATGTCGCGCGCGCCCGCCCGAATGCGGCACCGCCCGGCCACCGGCCCCGCTCACGAGGGATCCGGGCGCGAGACATCCGCCGCGCGGCGGCCGTCTCGTCACGGCTGATCGGGATCTCGGCCAGGCGCCACGGCTCGTCATGGGAACCGCGGTCTCTCGCCGCTGCCGGCGGGGAACGGAAGGGCTCCTGGTCGGAGGCTGCGGGTTCTCCCTGCGAGGTGGCGGTAGGGCAATCATTCCACAGGGTCACCTCGGAACGGCTACGGCGCCGCCGGGCGAGTCTGGCCCCGCTTCCGGCGCCTCGCCCGGCGGGCGGGGCTTTCCAGCCCGCACTCCGCCCATCGGGCCTGGCCCGTGGCACGACACCTCCAGTGGTCATCTGTCCCGATCCTCGTTGACCGGGACACACCACCGCTCCTGATATCACCCCAAAACCCGTCAAACGTCAATGTGATGTCCGGTCGTCGTCCAGGGCATTGGAGCGGTCCCGCTTCACCACATCGAGGAGTCCGGGAACCTCGCTGAGTTCCCGGAGCTCGACCTGACACTCCTCGCACGTCATGAGATGGCTCTGGAACGCCTCGTGGTCCTCTTCGTCGAGAACCCCGAGCGCGTACGCCGCCACGTCATGATGCGGGGAGGGGACCATCAGCTCGCGACACCTCTCTCCTTCAGGACCTTTCGGAGAGCCCGGATCCCGTAGTAGAGCCGGGACTTGACCGTACCCGGCGGTATCCCGAGGATTTCCGCCGCTTCGTTAATCGTACGGTCCCGTAGGTAAGTCTGCTCGATGACTTCGCGGTGTTCTGGGGACAGTTCTCGCAACGCCTCGGCGACGATCATCGCCTCCAGCGCGCGATCGGCCCCGTCGGGAACGGGCACAGCGTTCGCGTCGGCGGGTTCGACCTCCTGTGGTCTGGTACCTCGCCTGCGACGACCGTCGATGACGATACGGCGGGCGACGGTCAGGAGCCAGGCCCACAAAAGGCCGGGCTCTCGTTGCAACCTTCCTGCATTACGCCAGGCTCGGACGAGCGTCTCCTGGACGACGTCCTCCGCCCATTGCAGATCGTTACCGGTGGCCTTACGCACATGGCGGAGCAGGGGTACACCGAACTCCCGGTACAGATCTTCTACCAAGAGGACATCGGTGTCCGCGCTCTCGAACCGACTGTCGAGTTGACGCACGGGCACATCTTTACACCTTCGTTATGAGTCCCGTCTGCAACTCTGGCAACTCCAGTCATTTCTAACTATCTCATCACTTCTTCTGAACCACCCCGGGCGGCGCCGCGTACCTCCCTCCAAGTGCGCCCGCACCGGCGGGCCTCGGGGAAAGGAAACGACATGGCAGTGCGGCACATCCCGTGGCCGGTCGGAGCTGTCCTCCTCCTCACGCACCCGGCCCCCCACGGGCCGGGCGGCACGTTCGCCACCACGCCGGGCGCCGAGAAGGCCCTGGTAGCGGCCATTCTCTGAGAGCGGAACCGGGCCCATGTTCAGATCACTGTTCCGCCGCTTCAAGAACGGCGAACCCCTGCTGTTCGGGGTCTTCATCGCGATCGCCGCCGTGGCGGTCGTCCTGATCACCCCGCCCGGCGGCGGCGCCTCGCTGGCCGCGCAGGGCTGGACCCAGACCCCGCAGGGGCCGCTGGGCCCGGCCGACCGCGACCTGCTGGTCAAGGTCCGCCTGGCCGGGCTCTGGGAGATTCCCAGCGGCCAGCAGGCCCAGCAGAAAGCCGCCAGCAAGCGGGTGAAGGAGGTCGGCATGCACCTGATGACCGACCACCTCAAGCTCGACGAGGAGGTCCGCGCCCTCGCGGCGAAGCTGAACGTGACGCTCCCCGACCAGCCCAACGCCGACCAGCAGGGCTGGATGGCGCAGCTGGCGGCGGCGAAGTCGGGCGCCGAGTACGACCTCCTGTTCGCCCAGCTGCTGCGGGCGGCTCACGGAAAGGTCTTCGTGGTGGTCGCCGGCGTGCGGTCCGGCACCCGCCAGGACCAGGTCAGGACATTCGCCCAGCGGGCGGTCGAGGTGGTCATGAAGCACATGACCCTGCTGGAGAGCACGGGGCTGGTCGACTACTCGGACCTGCCCGAGCCTCCGGTGCCCTCCCCGCCGCCGCCCGTCTCCGCTCTCGACACACCTGTGAGGAGAGAAAACGCTTGAAGATCATGAAACGCTCGCTCGTCTCCCTGTCAGCGCTGGCCCTGGCCGCCAGCACGCTCACCACCGTCACGTTCACGGTGGCGGCCACGGCCCCCGCCTACGGTGACCACTGCGACCCCGCCGAGCAGGGCCAGAACCAGCAGAACCAGCGCAGCCAGCAGGACCAGGAACAGCAGAACCAGCAGGACCAGAACCAGGAACAGGCGCCCCCCGCGCAGGACGCTCCCGCGCAGGACCAGCCCCTCCAGGACCAACCGGCGCAGGACCAGCCCGCCCAGGACCAGCCCGCCGACGCGCCCGTCGCGGGCGGGAGCCTCATCCAGGCGTCGCCCACCGAGCCCGCCGCCCCCGAGCAGCCGGCCGACCAGCAGCAGGCCCCGGACCAGCAGGACGACGCGAACCAGCAGCAGAACCCGGACCAGCAGGACGCGAACCAGCAGGGAAACCCGGACCAGCAGGGCGACGGGGACGCCAACGCCCGCCGCAGGCCGACCCAGGCGCCCTCGCAGAACCCCGACAACCCCCCGCCGAACAACCCTCCCGCGACGCCCACCCCCAGCGCGACCCCCGCTCCCCCGCAGGACGACGAGGAGGCCGAGTGCGCCGACCTCGGGCCGTTCCCCGAGGACTTCATCGACATCCGGCAGGTCCCGCGCAACTTCCAGGAGATCCGCACGCGGCGCGGTGGCTCCGCCGGCACCTTCACCTCCCGGTGCGGCACGAACCGTAACGGCCACCGCAACTCCGACAACTTCATCGTGGCCCCCGGCGTGACCAACGGCGCCCACCACGTCCACGACTACGTCGGCAACCTGTCGACCGACGGGTTCTCCACGGACCAGTCCCTGGCCGCCGCGGGCACCACGTGCGCGCTCAACGACCGCTCGGTCTACTTCTGGCCGGTCCTTCGCGACCGTACGACCGACGCCAACGTCGACGACCCGGACGGCAACGTCGGCACCATCATGCAGGCCCGTCAGGTGAGCCTGCAGTTCCGCGGGAACCCGGTCTCCAGGGTGAGCCCGATGCCGCGCTTCATCAGGATGATCACCGGTGACGCCAAGGCCGCCACCAACGGCGGCGCGAACGCCCTCGCCAAGTGGAGCTGCACCGGCTTCACCAACCGGATCACCACCAAGTACCCGCTCTGCCCGCGCGGCAGCCAGCTCCTGCGGATCCTGGACTTCCCCAGCTGCTGGGACGGTCAGAACAACGACAGCGCCAACCACCGCACGCACGTGCTGTTCCCCGACGCGAACGGCGCCTGCCCGTCGGGCACCAGGGCGATCCCGCAGCTGCGGATGACCCTGGTCTACTCCACGCCCCGCACGCCGTCCTTCGCGCTGGACGCCTTCCCCGAGCAGCGGCACAACCCCGTCACCGACCACGCCGACTTCGCCAACCTGATGCCCGACCGGCTCATGAGGTTCGCGGTCGACTGCATCAACCGGAACCGTCGCTGCTAGACGGCATCCCTTCGAGACCGCCGCCCCCCGTCTCCGCGCCTCTTCCACACCCCGCGGAGACGGGGGGCGGCATCTCGCGATATCAGGGTCCATCACCCTCGGACGCAGACGTCGTCCGAGCCGCTTCGCAGACAGGAGCCATAGGTGGGTAACAGACGGACTCCGAGACACACCCGGGCGGAAACCGGGATCAGTCTCGACCAGAGGCCCGCCAGGATCGGCCTCGGTGTCACGATCACGGTCTCCGTGGTCGGCCTCCTCATGCTCGGGCGGACAGCGCCCGGCATGGAGGTGGCAGCCGCCATCCGTGGCGTCTTCTCGTTCTTCTCGGGCGTGATCGCCCTCGTGTCCCTCACCGCGACCGTGGCGCTGGGCCTGCTCTCCGCCGACCGGATCGTGCTGCCGGTCCTGGGCAGGATCCGGTCGCAGCTCGTCCACCGGGCCGCCGCCATGCTCGGCATGGGCTTCCTCGCCATCCACGTCATCATGAAGATCATCGAAAGCCGGACCTCCCTCGCGTCCGTCGTGGTCCCGCTGGGCGTGAGCGGCCAGAGCCTGTACGTCGGCTTCGGGGCCATCGCCTCCGACCTGATGATCGTCGTCTTCCTCACCGGGGTCGCCCGGGCCAGGTTCGCGGAGAACCGCAGGCCGTGGCTCTGGCGCATGCTGCACGGCTCCGCCTACCTGGCGTGGCCGATGGCGGTCCTGCACGGGCTCACCGCGGGCCGCGCCCCCGCCGAGTGGGTGACCTGGAGTTACGTGGTCTGCCTCGTCGCGGTGGGAGCCGCCCTGCTGATCAGGGTGATCTCCGAGCTGCAGCCCAAGCCGGTCCTCGTACGCGAGGAGGCGCCGGTGGCGGTGCCCGTCGCCGCGGACCTGCCCGCGCCCACGAGCATCACGCCGCCCACGAGCATCGTCGGCCGCATCCCGCGCCTGGTGCGCGAGGACCCGCCGGAGCTTCGCCGTATCGGAGATGTCGGATGATTCCCTACCGCGTACCCCCCGTCCGCCAGCTGGGGCCCGCCCGGTTGACGGCCGGGCTGGAGGACTGCCGCAGGATGGACCTCGCCGAGCACCGAGACATGCACGGCACGGCGCCGGGCATGTCCGGCGAGGAGCTGGCGGCGCTCGCCGACGAGGTGGACATGCGCGGGCGGGGCGGGGCCGCGTTCCCCTTCGCCCGCAAGGTCCGCGCGGTGCTGGGCAAGAAGGCGGAGAAGGTCGTCCTGGTCAACGCGGCCGAGGGCGAGCCCGCGAGCAGCAAGGACACGATGCTGCTCACCAGGACCCCCCACCTGGTCATCGAGGGCGCGCTGCTCGCGGCGAACGCGATCGGCGCCAAGCAGGTCGTGATCGCGACCGTCGAGGGCGGCATGGGCCAGGCGTCCGTGGCCGCCGCCGTCGAGGAGCGGGGCATCAGCGGCCAGGTCCGGGTGGTCGGCATCGTCGAGAGGTTCATCTCCGGCGAGGGCGGCGCGCTGGTCCGTTCGGTGAACGGCCTGGTCGGGGAGCCGCCGGGCCGCAAGGTCAGGGCCGTGGAGAGCGGCGTGAACGGGCTGCCCACCCTGCTGTCCAACGCCGAGACGTACGCCCAGCTCGCGGTCCTCGCGACCCTGGGCGCGGAGCGGTACGCCGACGTCGGCACGGCGCGCGAGCCGGGGACGGTCCTGCTCACCGTGGGCGGCTCCGCCAAGGCCCCGGCCGTGGTCGAGGTCGCGACCGGCACCCCGCTGTACGCCGTCCTGGACGCCTGTCAGGCCTCCACCGGCGACGGGGTGCTGGTCGGCGGCTACCACGGCGCGTGGCTGCACGCGGACGCGGCGGCCGTGGCGACCGTCTCCCGCCAGGGCATCGCGGAGGCGGGCGGCCAGCTCGGCGCCGGGATCATCGTGCCGCTCGGCGGGGAGACCTGCCCGCTCGGCGAGACGGTCAGGGTAGCCAAGTACCTGGCCGCCCAGTCGTCGGGGCAGTGCGGTCCCTGCCGTCTCGGGCTCCCGGACGTCGCGCAGTCGATGGCCGAGCTCGTGAACGGATCGGCCTCCGCCCTGGACGAGCTGCGGAGCAGGGCCGCGAGCGTGAAGGGCAGGGGTGCCTGCTTCCACCCCGACGGGACGTCCAGGTTCGTGCTGTCGGCGCTGGACGCCTTCCCCGAGGACATCGAGGAGCACCTGCTGCGCGGCAGCTGCGGGCGCCCGGTGCTCGGCGTGCTCCCCCTGCCCCCGCAGGAGAACGAGCCCGAGGTGAAGCTCACCGTGGACTGGACCCGGTGCCAGGGCCACGGCCTGTGCGCGCAGCTCGCCCCCGACCTCGTCCACCTCGACGAGCACGGCTACCCGGTGTTCAGTCGCGACACCGTGCCCGCCCAGTTCCGGCGGATGGCCCGCAGGGCCGTCGAGATGTGCCCGGCCCTCGCACTGCGCGTGGCGCAGAACGCGTGAACTCGCGCAGGACGCGTGAATCGCTTCCATCACCGCTTTCATCACCTCAGGAGTGACGCGAATGTGACGAACCGGAAGGGCGGTGCGGTCGTCCTACCGGGAAGGTGACACCGAACCTCGGGGAGTAACGACATGCGAACCCCTCCGGACAGGCGGGCTTTCCTCCGGACCGGCGGCCTGGCCGCCCTCGCACTGGGCGCTCAGGGCACACCCGCCCCGGGCGCCGTCGGCATGACCGGCGTAACCGGCGCCACCAGCGCCACCAGCGCCACCAGCGCCACCAGCGCCACCAGCGCCACCAGCGCCATTGGCATGACCGGCTCGGACGCTGCGGGCGGTGCGGGCGGCGCTGCGGGCGCGCCTCGGCCCGCCGACTGGCGGGCCCTGGCCGGCGGGCTGGAGGGCAGGCTCGTCCGGCCGGGCGACGCCGCGTACGAGGGCGCGCGCAAGCTGTTCAACCCCGCCTTCGACGCGGTCCGGCCGTCGGGGGTGGCCTACTGCGCCAACCCCTCCGACGTCGCCGAGTGCGTCGCCTTCGCGCGCCGCCTGAGGCTGCCGCTCGCCGTACGGTCCGGAGGGCACTCCTACGCGGGCTGGTCCACCGGGAGCGGCCTCGTCCTCGACGTCTCCCGGATGAGCAAGGTGAGCCACGCCTCGGGACGGGCGACCGTCGGGGCGGGGGCCAAGCTGATCGACGTCTACGACAGGCTGGCCGCGAGCGGGGTCAGCGTCCCCGCCGGGACCTGTGCCACGGTCGGGGTGAGCGGGCTGGCGCTGGGCGGCGGGATCGGCGTGGTCTCCAGGAAGTACGGCCTGACCTGCGACGTGATGGAGTCGGTCCGGATCGTCACGGCCGACGGGCGGCTGCTGACCTGCGACGCGAACCACAACGCCGACCTGTACTGGGCCTCGCGGGGCGGCGGCGGGGGCAACCTCGGCGTGGCGGTCTCCTTCGAGTTCCGGACCCACCCCGTCCGCGAGGTCACGGTGTTCTTCCTGCACTGGCCGTGGTCGAAGGCGGTGAGGGCCCTGCGCGCCTGGCAGGCGTGGGGCCCCTCGGCGCCGGACGCCATGTGGTCGGGCATGCACCTGAGCCGCAACGGCGGGACGGACGTGGAGGTCGTCGGGCTCTACCTCGGCGGCAGAGCCGGTTGCGAGCGGCTGCTCGACAGGCTCGCCGACGCGGCCGGGTCGCCGTCGTCGAGCCGGGTCTGGCAGACCTCCTACCGCCAGGCCATGCTGACCATGGCGGGCTGCGGCTCGCTCTCGGTCACCCAGTGCCACCTGGGCGGCTCCCTGCCGGGGCAGACCCGGGGCGGGCGGCTGTCCAGGGACACCTTCAAGGCCAAGTCGCACATGGCCTACCGCCCGCTCTCCGAGGCCGGGGCCAGGGCCCTGGTCGCCCAGGTCGCCCGGCCCGGCGAGCACACCGTGCTGCTGGACGCCCTCGGCGGCGCCGTCGCCAGGGTCCGCCCCGAGGCCACGGCCTTCCCGCACCGGGCCGCCCTCTACAGCGTGCAGTACTACGCCCACCGCTCCGGGGCGGCCGGCTGGGCCAGGACCGCGCACGCGGCGATGCGGCCCCACTTCGGCGACCACGCGTACGTCAACTACATCGACCCGGAGCTCGGCGGCTGGCGCGCGGCCTACTACGGGGCCAACGCCACCAGGCTCGCCCAGATCAAGGCCACCCGCGACCCGGACCGCCTGTTCCGCCTCCCCCAGGGGATCTGAGCCGCCCGTTCCGCCTTCCCCGGGGGGGATCCCGAGTCCGCTTTCCCGGGAAGTTCCCGAGTCCGCTTTCCCCAGGAGGATCCCGAGCGCCCGTTTTCCTCTTCCCCGGCGATCCGCGCGCCGGAGGTTCCCGGCGATCCGCGCGCCGGAGGCCGGAAGCCGCCGGGGCGCGGGGTCAGTGCCGCGTGACGTCGGCTCCCGGGACGAAGTGGGAGAGGACCTCGGGGTTGGCCATGGCGTCGAGGTTGGCGGCCTTTTCCGGGGCGACGCCGAGGAGGATCTTGCGGATGGGGACCTCCAGCTTCTTGCCGCTGAGGGTGCGGGGGATGCCCGGGACCTCGATGATCTCGTTCGGCACGTGGCGCGGGGAGAGCCCCTCCCGCAGCTCCCGGCGCAGGCGCGCGACCAGGTCGTCGTCCAGGGTCGCCGTCTCGGCCATGGTGACGTACAGCAGCAGGCGGCCCTCCTGTCCGAGCTGGCCGGTGTCGATCACCAGGCTGTCGGTGATCTCCTCGAAGCGCTCCACCACGCGGTAGAACTCGCTGGTGCCCATCCGGACGCCGCCCCGGTTCAGGGTCGAGTCGGAACGGCCGTAGATCACGCAGCCGCCGTCGGGAAGGATCTTGATCCAGTCGCCGTGCCGCCAGACGCCGGGGTACTCGGCGAAGTAGCTGTCGCGGTAGCGGGACCCGTCGGGGTCGTTCCAGAACATCACCGGCATCGACGGCATCGGCAGGGTCAGCACCAGCTCGCCCACCTCGCCGACCAGCGGCACGCCCGACGGGTCGAAGGACTCGACCCGCGCCCCCAGGCAGCGGCACGGGATCACCCCCGCCCGGACCGGGAGCAGCGGCACGGCGCCCACGAAGCCGGTGCACACGTCGGTGCCGCCGGAGAACGAGCCGAGCTGGACCTCCGGCAGCGTGTCGTGCACCCAGGCGAACCCCTCGGGCGGCAGCGGCGAGCCGGTGGACCCGAGCCCCCGCAGCCGGTCGAGGCCGGACGGTTCGAGATCGGCCTTCATGGACGCGATCACGTACGGAGCCCCGGTGCCGAAGTAGGTGACCCCCTCCTCGGCGGCGAGCCGCCAGAGCGCGCCGGTCTCCGGGTAGGTCGCCGCCCCGTCGTAGAGCACCACCGCCGAGCCGACCAGCAGGCCGCCGACGAGGTAGTTCCACATCATCCAGCCGGTGGTGGTGTACCAGAAGAAGACGTCGTCCTCGCCCAGGTCCTGGTGGAAGGAGAGCGCCTTGAGGTGTTCGAGCACCACGCCGCCGTGACCGTGCACGATCGGCTTGGGCAGCCCGGTGGTGCCCGAGGAGTAGACGATCCAGAGCGGGTGCCCGAACGGCACCGGTTCGAAGGCGAGCGGCCCCGCGACGGCGCGCACCTCGGCCCAGCTCACCGTACGGACCCCGTGCGCGGTCACGGTCACGGTCTCGTCCGGGGACACCGCGCCGGGCCTGCCTGTGGCGTCGGCGGCGTCGGTGGCGCCGGTGGCGCCGGCGCCCGGTGTGCTCCGCGCGGCCCGGGACGGGATGCGGACCTGTGCCACCAGGGTCGGCAGCTTGGCGGCGATGTCCTGGACGACCGTGCTCCGGTCGAAGCTCCTGCCGTTGTAGTCGTAGCCGTCGACCGCGACGAGCACCTTCGGCTCGATCTGGGTGAAACGGTCGATCACGCTGGGCGCGCCGAAGTCGGGCGAGCAGGAGGACCAGATGGCGCCCAGGGAGGCGGTCGCCAGGAAGGCGACCAGCGCCTCGGGGACGTTCGGCACGTAGGCCGCGACCCGGTCGCCCCGGCCGACGCCCAGCGCGGCCAGCCCGGCGCGGACCCGCGCCACCTCCTCGGCCAGTTCCCCGAGGGTGAGCGCCCCGCGCCCGCCCGCCTCGTCGCGGGAGACCACCGCGAGCCGCCCGGGGTCGTCGGCGGCCCCGCGCAGCGCGTTGGCCGCGTAGTTCAGCGTCGACCCGGCGAACCACTCGGTGCCGGGCATACCGCCCGACATGACGGGCCCGTCACCGCGCTCCCCCACCACCTCGAAGTAGTCCCAGATCGACGTCCAGAACTCCTCCGGGGCGTCGACCGACCACTGCCACAGGGACTCGTAGTCACCGGTCCTGCCCAGCCACTCCGCGTAACGGGTGACCTTGGCGTTCCTCACGATCTCCGGGGACGGCTCCCAGAGCGGCGCACCTTCCTCAACCATGGCCCCATCCTCTCGGCGCCCCACCCGAATGTCATCCCCCATGACCACACACCCTCCGGCCGCCCCGTGTGGGACGTCCACGTACGCATCCCTCTCCGGGAACGGGCCGAGGCTTCGCCACGGACACGAATCCCGGCCGGACATGTGGGGCCGATCAGCGGCGACGGTCCCCGCTTCGCGCGACCCGTCCCTTACGGTCGCGGGGGCCGAGGGAAGGCTCGCCTCGTGCGGTCGGGTCGGCTCGTACGGCCCGGGGGGCCTGGAGTCAGCGGCCCGCCGGGGAGTGGCCGGCGCGGCGGGCCGGGGAGGTGAGGCCGGCGACGGCGGCGACGACCTCGGAGGGGTTGGAGAGGTCGGGCAGGACCACGTCGGCTCCCGCCTCGTGCAGCTCGGCCGGGAGGGAACGTCCCGAGGCGACCCCGACGATCGCGGCCCCGGCGATCCTGGCGGCCTGGACGTCCCTGGCCGAGTCGCCGATCAGCACGGTGTTGTGCCCGTCGAAGACCGCCCCGTACTTGCGCTTGGCGCGGCCCTGCGCGACCTGCAGGAGGGTGGCCTTGGGATAGACCTCCTCGCCGTAGCCGCCGATCTCGAAGTCGATGTGCTTGTCGAGGCTGAACGCGGTCAGCTTGTGCACCGCGTTGCTCTGGATCGTGCCGGTGAGCACCGACTGGACCACGCCGTCGAGTCTCGCCACGGCCTTCAGCGCGTCGCGGGCGCCGGGCATCATCCGGCCGTCCTTGGCCAGGCTCCTGCGCCGCGCCCCGAAGGACCCGGCCAGCGCGTCGAGGAACCGGGGAAGGTGGTCGTCCTCGGCGACGATCCCGTTGATGGCGAGCATCTCGAAGACGATCTCGGAGTCGGGACGCCCGTTGGCCTGGGTCAGCTTGACCAGCGGTCTTCCGGTGACAGCGCGGAAGGCCTCCGCGTATGCCTCCCGGGTGACGATCGACACGTCGACCAGCGTGAGGTCGATGTTCCAGAGGACGAGGCGGTTGATCGGGGGCCTCCCGGAATGGGGGTGGATGCCCAGGGTAAGGCCCCGGGCGCACGGCGACCGCCTTCGATACCGAAAGGATCCATTTGCCGGTTCTCGCGGGGCCGCGTGCCGGGCCGCTCCCGCCGGACGGGCCGTCAGGCGTGGTCGAGCGCGTTCTCCAGGGTGTCGACGACCGGGACGCCGAAGGCCATCAGGTCGGCCCGGCTGGTCATGCCGCCGGTGTAGAGGACCGCGCGTGCCCCGACGTGCTGGGCGGCGTGCGCGTCGTCCAGGCTGTCGCCGATCACCAGCACGTCGGCCGGGTCGATGCCGAGCGCGGCGAGGTGGGCCACCATCGATTCGGCCTTGTGGCCGCCGGAGGCGCTGCGCAGGCCGTCGATCCGGACGAAGTGGTGGTCGATGCCGAATTCCGCGATCTTGGGAACCAGCCGTTCGTGCGCCCACATGGACAGCAGCGACTGCTTGCCGCCCGCGCGCTCCCAGCTCTGCAGGGTGGAGAGGGCGTCCGCGGCCAGCCCGCACTCCAGCATCAGCTGGTGGTAGCTCTCGTGGAAGCCGAGGTCGAGCCTCTCCCACTCGCCGTCCTCGAGGGCACGGCCGAGCATGCGCTCGTAGGCGGCCCAGATCGGGCGCGTGTAGACCGCGCGGAAGCGGTCGGCGTCGTAGGAACCCAGCCCGTACGGCTCGAACACCGCGTTCGTCGCACCAACGACGGCGTCGATGTCGTGAAACAGCGTGCCGTTCCAATCCCAAACAATGTGTCTCATATTGCCATCCAGAATAGCGAAAATCCCCGTCCGGGCGGCGGCACGGCAGGGGCGCCGGCCCGCGCGGGCAGCTCACGGCACGGGCTCCCGTCCCAGGCCCCCGGGGCGAGGGCTTGGAGATACGGGCGAGGAGAGAAGGTCAGCCGACCAGGTCGGGGATCTCCTGGGTGGCGTACCACAGGAGCTCGTTGGCCTCGGCGCCGTCCACGGTGAAGCGGGCGTCGTCGTCGCCGCGGTCGGCCGCGGGCAGCGCGGCGAGGGCCGCCTCGACGTCCTTCACCGCCGACAGGTCGTCCACGTGGACGGCGGCGACCAGCTTCAGCGGGACCGCCGTGGCGAGCCGCACGCGGGCGCGCTCGTCCAGGTCGGCGCTCGCGCTCACGTCGCCCTCCGGCACGTCGACGGCGACGACGACCCGTCGCGCGGCGACCTCCACCCCGTCGGCGCGGTCGGCGGCCAGCATCCGCAGGGAATCCCTCGCCGCCTCTGTCAGGGCGACGTACTCCAGTTCCTCGGTGTCACCCGAGACGTACCACTCGACCAACGCGGGGGTCACCGCGTAGCCGGTCAGCGGGGCCGGGCCGAGCTCCCCCACGGTGGCCACGCGGGCCAGCGCCGGGAGCGTACACGGCAGATAGACGCGCATCCATGCCTCGATCTGTCTCTCCGACATCGGCGCCGCTCCGGCGCCGATTCACGCATCGAGTGTGCCAGTACCCGCGACCCCCGGTGATATCGCCCGCGCGGAGCGACACGATCCGGAACCGGCCACGCTCCCCACCGGGCGGGAAGCGGACAGCCGAATCAGCGGAGTGAGACCCGGAACAGGGTTTCCAGCTCGGAGATGGTGAGCTCGGGGTCGCGGTGGTGCACGCCGACGATGCCGAACCGCCGGGCGGCCTCGATGTTGGCCTCGATGTCGTCGACGAACACGCACTCCTCCCCGGCCAGGCCGATCCTGCCGAGCGCGTACTCGAAGATCCTCGGCTCGGGCTTGCGCATGCCGATCTCCCCGGAGATGACGACCTCGTCGAAGACGTCCTCCCAGCCCTCGCGGGGGTACTCGTTCGCCCAGGAGTTGGAGAGCAGGCAGGTGCGCAGCCCCGCGGCACGGGCCTCACGGAGCATCTCGTACATCGGCTCGACCCGGTGGAAACGGGAGAACATCCTGGTCAGCAGCCCCTCGGCGACCAGCGGCACGCCGTCCGTGGTGATCAGCCTGGCCGCCAGGTCGCGCTCGAAGTCCAGGCCGGAGATCTCTCCGCGCTCCAGGGCGTGAATCACGTTCTCGCCCTTCTCAGCGTTCTCGCCGTTCCCGCCGCTTTCGTACGCGTGCACGATGAGCTCGCGCATCACCCCGCGGTAGTGGGCCTCGTCGAGATTCTCGGCGACGATCCACTCGGCGATCGCCTCGGCGAGACCGACGGTGAGCACGCCACCCCAGTCGATCAGCACGCCCTTCAGCATCTGTCCTCCTCGATGAAACGGGTTCCAGAGTAGGCGTGGACCGGTGGGAAGCCGAAGAAGGGGTGGTGCCAAACTGGCCGCCATGGACTTCGCGCTCAGCGACAAGGCGCAGGAATACCTCGCCAATCTGACCGACTTCATGGCCACCCACGTGTACCCGGCGGAGCCGGTCTACCACGCGTGGCGCCGGACCCGAGGACACGACAGCCACGAGTTGCCGCCGGTGGTGGAGGAGCTCAAGTCCGAGGCGCGCTCGCGCGGTCTCTGGAACCTGTTCCTGCCCGCAGAGTCCGGCCTGTCCGTGCTCGACTACGCCAGCCTGGCCGAGGTCACCGGCCGCTCCATCGACCTCGCCCCCGAGGCACTGAACTGCGCGGCCCCCGACACCGGGAACATGGAGGTCCTGCACATGTTCGGCTCGCCCGAGCAGCGGGAGCGGTGGCTCAAGCCGCTGCTCGCGGGCGAGATCCGTTCGGCGTTCGCGATGACCGAGCCCGCGGTGGCCTCCAGCGACGCCACCAACATCGCCACCTCCATCACGCTCGACGGCTCCGAGTACGTCGTCAACGGCCGCAAGTGGTTCATCACCGGGGTGGCCGACCCGCGCTGCGAGATCCTGATCGTGATGGGCAAGACCGATCCCGACGGCCCCCCGCACCGCCAGCAGTCGATGATCCTGGTCCCGATGGACACGCCGGGCGTCGAGGTCGTACGCCACCTGCCGCTCTTCGGCTACCAGGAGCAGCACGGCCACTCCGAGATCGTCTTCACCGACGTCCGGGTGCCCGCGGCGAACCTCGTCGCGGAGGAGGGGGACGGCTTCCGCATCGCCCAGGCCCGTCTCGGTCCCGGCCGCATCCACCACTGCATGCGCGCCATCGGGATGGCCGAGCGCGCCCTGGAGCTGATGTGCGCCCGCGCCGCCAACCGGGTGGCCTTCGGCCAGACGCTCGCGCAGCAGGGTGTGGTGCAGCAGCAGATCGCCGAGTCGCGGCTCGCCATCGAGCAGGCCAGGCTGCTCACCCTGAAGGCCGCCTGGATGATTGACACGGTCGGCGCGAAGGCCGCGGCCTCGGAGATATCCGCCATCAAGGTGGTCGCCCCGCGGATGGCGTGCGACGTCATCGACCGTGCCATCCAGGTTCACGGCGGCATGGGCCTGTCCGACGACGTCCCGCTCGCGACGATGTACGCGCAGGCACGCGCGATGCGCATCTTCGACGGCCCGGACGAGGTCCACCTCCGCACCGTGGCGCGCCGCGAGCTCAAGCCGTACCTCTCATAAATCATCTCGAAACGGACACTCAGGGACAGACTGTCCGGAGATTCATCCCCTAACATCCGATTCGGCGAGCGTTACGCGTTTCGCGGCCCCAATACGAGGAAGATTACGAGAATGGCACTCGGGCCATATAACCGCACGTAGAAGGCATGATCGACCTCCTGCGGGCTCCATTTGCACCTTCCCTCGGTTCCCATGAGGAGGGATCATGGCAGTAGCTCAGACGAGCCGGTCACGCGCCCGTACGGCGCAGAGACCGACCACACCCGCAACGTCCACCACGCATGCCCAGGCAAGCAGGAAACAGGACGGCAACCCGCTAACGCTCAAGCTTCCGATGCTGACCGTGCAGCTGCGACCGCCGCATGTTCACATGCCGCACGTCAGCAAGCAGGAGGCGGGACAGGCCGTCGACACGGCCAGGTCGTTCCTGCCTCCTGCCGAGCGCATCGTCTACTACGGAGGGCTCGGCGCGCTCGCGGTGGCGGGGTTGCTCGAATGGCCGGTAGCGGCCGCCATCGGGGTCGGAACGGTGATCGCGCAGCGTGCGCGCGGAAAGGGCAGGTCGTCGAGTCCGGCCTCCAGGCCCGCGATCTCCGCGACCGGCTCCTCGACGACCGGCTCCGCGTCCCGGTCCACGGGTTCGACATCCGGATCCCGGACGACCGGTTCGACGTCCAGGTCCCGGACGGGAGGCTCCACCTCCCGGACCACACCGGCGTCCCGTGCGACGTCGGCCGCGTCGCGCACCGCGTCCAAGGCCGCGGGCACCGTGTCCCGCGCCGCGGGCACCGCCGCGTCCCGCACCGCGGGTGCCGCGACCCGGGCGGCCGGCACCGCGACCCGCGCGGCGGGTACCGCCGCCTCGCGGGCGACCGGTGCCGCGTCACGCGCCACGGGCTCCACGGGCTCCACGTCCCGGAGCCGGACGACCGGTACGACCTCACGGGCGAAGAGCCCCACCTCGCGGACCCGGAGCGCCACATCGCGCGCCACGGGCACCACGAGCCGGACGACCGGCGCCACGTCACGCACCACGGGCACCACGTCCCGCGCGACGGGCACCACCGCATCCCGGACGAAGAGTCCTACCTCGCGGACCCGGAGCACCACGTCCCGCACGACGGGCACCACCGCATCCCGGGCGAAGAGCCCCACCTCGCGGACCCGGAGCACCACATCCCGCGCCACGGGCACCACCGCATCCCGGGCGAAGAGCCCCACCTCGCGGACCCGGAGCACCACATCGCGCGCCACGGGCACCACGAGCCGGGCGACCGGCGCCGCGTCACGCACCACGGGCACCACGTCCCGCGCGACGGGCACCACGAGCCGCGCGACGGGCACCACCGCCTCACGGGCGAAGAGCCCGGCTTCGCGGACCCGGAGCACCACCTCCCGTACGGGAGGGACCACCTCACGGACCACGAGGCCCGCGTCGCGCGCCACGGGTGCCACGAGCCGGACAGGCGGTACCACCGCCTCCCGGACGACCGGTACCACGGGCTCCAGCGCGACGGGTGCCACCGCCTCGCGGGCGAAGAGCACCACCTCCCGTACGGGAGGCACCACCTCACGGACCACGAGGCCCGCGTCGCGCGCGTCGGCGGCCGGCTCGCGGACCGCGGGCACCGGTTCCCGGGCCACCACGTCCACCGCACGCTCACGGACCGCGACCGCGTCCCGGGCCACGAAGCCCGCGCCCCGGACCGCGAGGCCCGCCGCACGGACGACGAAGCCCGCTTCACGGACCACGAAGCCGGCGTCCCGGGCCACGACATCCGCGTCGCGACGGACCTCGACGCCCACGTCACGGGCCTCGGCGTCCGCTTCCCGCACCGCGGGCTCCGCCTCCCGGTCGGGAAGTTCGGCCCGCGGGAGATCGTCCAAGTAATCGCAGCGACGGGGCCGATCAGGCCACGCGTAACCACGGCCTGATCGGCCCCGTCATCTTGCCTGCCGGAGATCTGCATGTTCGTGCCCCGCCTGCTGTCCGTGCCCGCGGAAACCCTCTGGAACGTCGTACCGGACGCGATCAAGGCCGTGCCCACCGCGGTCGCGAACGCCCTGCCGCGTTCACGCGGGAAACGGGCCTGCCCCGGAGGGCTCCATGTCGACCTGCACGCGATCGGCTCACCGGGCAGCGAAACGAGGGCCCGGCGGCTGGAGAACGCGCTGCTGAAGCTGGAGGGGATCGGGCGGGCGGAGGTCAACGGCGTCCTCGGCTCCGTCTTCTTGGGCTGCGACCCGAAATCGATCGACATGGAGAAAGTGCTGTCGATCATCGAGGCGCTCGACGGCGAGGACCCGGGGGACGACGACGAGGACGACGACCTGACCGGCGGCTACGACCTGGACGAGGACACAGAAGAGGACACAGACGACACAGAAGAAGACGCGGAGGACGAGTCCTCCGGCCAGGGGATCCTCGCGTCCCGCTTCGTGAAACACCACACCGCCAGGCTGGTGGAGCGGCACACCCGTGCCGGCATCCGGCTCGGCGCGAGCCTGGTCGGGGCGGGCATGGCCTTCGCCGGGCACGCGGTGCGCGCACCGGCGGTTCCGGCGATCTTTCCCGCCCTGCTGGGCCTGGCCGACTCCACCCCCAGGGTCCGCCACGAGCTGGAACGCCATCTCGGCGGCCCGGCCACCGTCACCCTGTTCACGACGGCGAACATCATCACCCACACGCTGGCGCTGCGCCGGGTGGGGATGCTCGTCCAGTCGGTCACCGCGACCAGCCGCTACATCGAGGCGCGCGACACGCTGAGGGCCTGGGAGGCGCGCCAGCACGAGCTGGCGTCGCGGAAGGGCTCCTACCGCCACATCCGCACGGCCGGGAAACCTCGTCCCGCCCCCATGGCCCACAGTCCCGTGGAGCGGTTCGAGCGCGTCGGGAGCCCGGTGGCGGCCGGCGCCTCCGGGCTGACGTACCTTCTCGGCGACGGCCACGCGCGTGCCGTCGCCATGCTCACCGCGACGACGCCCAAGGCCGCGAAGCTGGGCCGCGAGTTCTTCGCCGCCGCGATCGGGCGCGCCCTGGCGAGACGCGGCGCGATCGTCCTCGACGAACGCGCCCTGCGCCGCATGGACGGCATCGACACGGTCGTCCTCGACGCCGACGTGCTCGGCACGGGTTCGTGGGAGATCGAGCGCATCGTCCCCCTCGGCGCCCTCGACTCCGCGAACGGCGAGGGCCTCGACGGACTGCGCGCCCGGCTCCTCACCCTGCTCGACCTCGACGACCCCGGCGCGCGGCGGGAACGCGACGCGTGGAGGGCCGAGCCCCTCGCGGGCCCGGCGGGGATCGTCGCGGCGGAGGCCGAGGACTGGCAGGCCCGGGGGATCCGGGCCGTCCGCGTGACGAGGGAGGGTGTTCCGGCCGCCCTGGTCGGCCTGGCACCGCTGGTCGACCCGCTGGCCGACGCGATCGTCGCCGCGGCCGGGGGCGCGTGCGCCGTGGCGCTCGCGGGAGGCGGTGAGGAACTCGGCCCGCGGCTCGGCATCGACGAGATCGTGCCGGGCGGTTCCCGGCTGGCCAGGTCGGTCCGCGCGTTCCAGGCGGACGGCCGCGGGGTCGCCGTGGTGTCGGCGCGCCGCATGGCCGCGCTGGCCCAGGCCGACCTGGGCATCGGCGTGCTGCGCGGCTCGGGCCGGGTGCCCTGGGACGCGGACGTGATCGCCGAACTCGAGGAGATCCACCTGCTCCTGAGCTGCCTGGGACCGGCGAGGAGGACGAGCGAGCGCTGCGTGTGGCTCACCACCGCGGGAACCGCCGCCGGAGGCGTGCTGGCGACGCTCGGGTCCGCGGAGGACTCGCAGCACAGGGCGCAGCTCGCGAGCAGCTGCACGTCGGTGGCCACCCTCGTCACGGGCGGCTGGGCGGGCTGGCACGCCGGGCGGGAGACCCCGCCCGTCCGGATCGACCGGACCCCCTGGCACGCGATGCCCGCCAAGGAGGTCCTGGCCCTGCTGGGCTCGTCGGTCAACGGGATCAGCGAGGCCGAGGCCGCGCGGCGCAGGTCCTCCACGGGATCGGAGAAGCCGCGGGGCCCCGACTCGCTGCTCCGCGTGTCCGTGGAGGAGCTGGCCAACCCGCTGACCCCCGTACTGGCGGCCGGGGCGGGCCTGTCGGCCCTGGTCGGCTCGGTCTCCGACTCGGTGATGATCGGCACGGTTGTGCTCGCCAACGCGCTCATCGGAGGAGGCCAGCGCTACAGCGCCGACCGGGCGCTGCACCGCCTGACCGAGGCGGTGGCGATCCCCGTACGCCTGCGCCGCCCCCGTGAGAAGGCGGGCACGGCGGAGGGCGCGGGTACGGCGGAGAAGGCCGGCGCGGCGGAGAAGGCGGGCGCGGCTCGTTCCGCCAAGCGCGGCTCCCACGAGAAGGCGGGCGCCGCCCGCCCCCACGAGCAGGCGAACGCGACCGTCGAGGACCTCGTACCCGGCGATGTGATCGAGCTGCGCGCGGGCGACACCGTGCCGGCCGACTGCCGCGTGCTCAAGGCCGTGGGCCTGGAGATCGACGAGGCCGCCCTCACCGGCGAGTCGCAGCTCGTCGCCAAGTCGCCGGAGCCCGTCAGCTCGCCCGCCGTCGCCGACCGCAGCTCGATGGTCTACGAGGGGACGACGGTGGCGGCCGGCAGCGGGCTGGCCGTGGTGGTCGCGGCGGGCGAGACGACCGAGGCGGCCAGGACCGCCAGGCTCGCCGCCGAGGAGCCTCCGGTCACAGGTGTGCGGCTGCGGCTGCGGGAGCTGAGCCGGCGCGTCCTTCCGGTCGCGGTCGGGTCCGGCGTCGTCCTGCTCGCCGCCGACCTGTTGCGCGGCAGTTCCGTGCCGCAGGCGCTCGCGCCGGCGGTGAGCCTCGCCGTCGCCGCCGTGCCCGAGGGACTGCCGTTCGTCGCCTCGGTCGCGGAGCTCGCCTCCGCCCGGCGGCTGTCGACCCGTAACACCCTGGTGCCCAACCCCTCCACGATCGAGGCCCTCGGCCGGGTCAACGTCCTGTGCTTCGACAAGACAGGGACCCTCACCGAGGGGCGCATCAGCCTGCGGTGCGTCTCGGACGTGCAGGACGAGCGCACCCTGGAGGACCTCACGCCCGAGCTGCGGCACATCGTGACCGCGGGGACGCGCGCGTGCCCGCGGCACGACGAGGGGCGCCCCATCCCGCACCCCACCGACCGCGCCGTGCTCAAGGGGGCCGAGCGGCTGGGCGTGACCGAGAAGGGGAACGGGAGCTGGGAGCGGGTCGACGAGCTCCCCTTCGAGCCGGGACGCGGCTACCACGCCGTGCTCGGCAAGGACGCCTCGGGCCCGCTGCTGAGCGTCAAGGGCTCCCCCGAGATCATGATCACCCGATGCACGTCCATCCTCCGCGACGGCCAGGTGGTCCCTCTCGCGGACCACCTCGTGGCGGAGATCGAGAAGGAGCTCGACCAGCTCGCCCGGCAGGGTTACCGGGTGCTCGCGGTCGCTGAGCGCCCCGCCTCCGACCGTCGCGACCTCGACGAGTCCCGCATCCAGGACCTGTGCTTCCTCGGCTTCCTCGGCCTGGCCGACCCCGTACGGCCCACGGCCGCGGAGAGCGTCGGCCGCCTCACGCGGGCGGGCGTGCGCATCGTCATGATCACCGGTGACCACCCGAGCACGGCGGAGGCGATCGGCGCCGAGCTGAACGTGCTGAACGGCGGACGGATCATGACCGGGCCCGAGCTGGACGAGATGGACGACGACACCCTGGTGGAGGCGCTGCCGGACGTGACGGTCTTCGCCAGGACCACCCCGGCGCACAAGGCGCGGATCGTCAGCTGCCTGCGCCGTACCGGCAAGGTCGTCGCGGTCACCGGCGACGGCGCCAACGACGCCCCCGCGATCCGGGGCGCGGACGTGGGGATCGCCCTGGGCTCCCGCGCCACCCCGGCGGCGCGGGCGGCGGCCGACATCGTCGTGACCGACGACCGCATCGAGACGATCGTCGACGCGATCATCGAGGGCAGGGCGATGTGGGGCTCGGTCCGCGACGCCCTCAGCATCCTGCTCGGCGGCAACATCGGCGAGATCGCCTTCGCGGTCGGATCCAGCCTGGTCAGCGGCGGGAACGTGCTGAACGCCCGTCAGCTGCTGCTGGTCAACCTGCTCACCGACATGCTGCCCGCGATGGCGGTGGCCTCCCGGCCCCCGGCCTCCACCAGCCCGGAGAAGCTGCTGGAGGAGGGGCCGGAGGCCTCGCTGGGCGCCTCCCTGACCCGCGACATCTACCTGCGCGCCGCGACCACGGCGAGCGCGGCGGGCCTGGCCTGGGCGATCGGCCGGGTGACCGGTACGCGCGGGCGGGCGGACTCCATGGGGCTGGTCGCGCTCGTGGCGTCGCAGCTGATGCAGACCCTGGCCCTGAGCAGCCGGGATCGCCTGGTGGTGCTGGCCTCGCTCCTGTCCCTGGGCGCCCTGGGCATGGCCGTCTCGGTCCCGGGGCTCTGCCGGTTCTTCGGCTGCCACTATCTGGGGCCCGTGGGGTGGACCATCGCCCTGGGGAGCGCCGCCACGACGACGGCCGCCGGGGTGGCCTTCCAGGCGTCCACACGCGGAACGTCACCGAACGTTCACCGAATAGCAACCTCGTGACTGGTGACTTAGACTCCCTTGGTATGAATTATCACCTTAAGCACTCTTTCTCCCTGTGAGGTTGTTATGTCTGGATTCATCTCCACCGTGCTCGCCAAGGCGGCCTTCATGCTGATCGAGGCCCTGCTCACCCGCCTCGTCCAGTCGCTCGTCATCTCGCTGGCCAGGACCGGCAACCTCCGGCTCGCCTGACCGGACCGCGCCCCCAGGAGCCGCCAGGAGCCCCCTGATCTCCCTTCTCAGCGGGCCCTTGAGGCGATCCAGCCACCCCTGAAGTGATCCAACGGCCCCCGAAGTGATTCAGCGGGCCTTCGAGGTGATGAGCCGGGCGACCTTGAGGTGCTCGGCCGAGCGGAGGACCTGCTCGGCCCTGGCCGGGTCGACGATCGGCGCCTCGTCCAGCAGGCCGCGGGCGGCCTTCAGCTTCAGCAGCCGCCGGACGGACTGGTCGAGCCGGGCCTGGGAGATCTTTCCGGACGCCACCGCGGCCAGCAGCGCCCGGTGGGCCTCGCGGTAGTCCGGCGGCATGAGCAGCAGGTCCACCCCGGCCTGGATCGCCCGTACCGCGACCTCCCCGTCCTTGTACTTCTTGCGTACCCCCGCCATGTCCAGCGCGTCGGTCGAGACGACCCCGTCGAAGCCGAGCTTCTCGCGGAGCAGCCCGGTCAGGATCGGCTTGGACAGGGTGGCCGGGTCACCCGAGGGGTCGAGCTCCGGCATCACGACGTGCGCGCTCATGATCGCGTCGACGTCCTTGTCGATGGCGGCGGCGAACGGCGGGGCGTCCAGCCTGTTCCACTGGGAACGGGTGTGCCTGATCACCGGCAGGCCGGTGTGGCTGTCGACGTTGGTGTCCCCGTGGCCGGGAAAGTGTTTGGCCGTGGCCCCGATCCCCGCGTCGTGGAAGCCCTGCACGGCGGCGGCGACCATCGGCGCGACCTTCTTGGGGTCCGAGCCGTACGCGCGCGGGCCGATCACCGGGTTGCGCGGGTTGAGGTTGACGTCGGCGACGGGCGCGAAGTCGAGGTTGACGCCCAGGGCGCGCAGCTCGGTGCCCGTCACCTTCGCGGCCTTGCGGGCCAGCGAGACGTCGCGGGTCGCGCCGATGACCGACGCCCCCGGGATGGGGGTGACCAGCGGGGCGAGGCGGGAGACCTTGCCGTTCTCCTGGTCGGTGCCGATCAGCAGCGGGATCTCGGGGGACGCCTTCTGCAGCCCGTTGGTCAGCGCCACGATCTGCCGGACGTTCTTGACGTTGCCCGCCCAGGGAAAGAGGATCACCCCGCCGGGACGGTAGCGGGCGACCATCTTCGCCGGGGTGTCCACCCCGAACCGCGCCTGGTTCTCCCCCGACACCGTGTCGGCCGACGGGCCGTACAGCACGGGCATGAAGAGCTGGCCGACCTTCTCCTCCACGCTCATCGAGGCGAGCACGCCCTCCACCCCCGCGGTGTCCAGCGTGGCGGAGGCGTCGGCGGGGGCGGACGCCTCGGAGGACCCGGCGGGGGAGGCCGCGTCGGCGCTCGCGGAGGTCTCCCGCGTGGCACCGGACGCGGGCGGAGCGCTCCTCCCCGCCCCGGCACATCCGGCCGCCATCGTCGCGATCACTGCGATACCCGTCACACGTCTCCACCGAGCCATGCCGCTTACGCTATCCGGGTCCGCACCCCGGTGCCCGCGCGTCCACCCGGTCACCACCGGCCCCTCCGGCCCGTACGTCACCCACGTGGGAAGTCCGCCCACGTCACAGCGCCAGTCCGGCGAGACCGGGCAGGTGCGAGCGCGCCTCGGCGCGCGCGGCCTCCGGGGAGGAGGCGGCCCGCGCGGCGTCGGCGGCCAGGTGGCACTGCTGCCGCGTGTGGCGCGACAGCGCGGCCCGTACGGCGGGCAGCGCCGGGGCCGACATCGACAGCGAGGTGACCCCGAGCCCGACGAACACGCAGGCCAGGGCTGGGTCGGCCGCGGCCTCACCGCAGACACCGCACGGCCTCCCGCGCTCGGCGGCGCCCGCCGCGGCCAGGGCGACCAGGTCGAGCAGGGCGGGCTGCCAGGCGTCCTGGAGCCCGGTCAGCGCGCCCAGCTGCCGGTCGGCGGCGAGGGCGTACTGGGCCAGGTCGTTGGTGCCGACGGAGAGGAAGCCCGCCCGCACGGCCAGGTCGGAGGCGCGCAGGGCCGCCGACGGTATCTCGACCATCACCCCCGCCGACGGCAACCCCGCCGCGTCACAGGCGTCGGCGAACCAGGCGGCCTCCTCGGCGGTGGCCACCATCGGCGCCATCACCTGGAGTCTCGCCGACGAGCGCGCGGCCGCGGCGGCGAGGGCCGCGAGCTGGGTGTCCATGATCTCCGGATGCGTCCTGAACAGCCGCAGCCCCCGTTCCCCCAGCGCCGGGTTGGGCTCGTGCGCTCCCGGCGGCAGGAAGGCGAGGGGCTTGTCGGCCCCCGCGTCGAGGGTCCGGACGGTCACCCTGCCGCCGGGGAAGGCGTCCAGCACCTCCAGGTAGGCGGCCTCCTGCTCCGCCGCCGAGGGCGCCTCGGCCCGGTCGAGGAAGAGGAACTCGGTCCGGTACAGCCCGACCCCCTCGGCCCCGTGCTCCAGCGCGGCGGCCACGTCGCGAGGCCCGCCGATGTTGGCGAGCAGCGGCACGGCGTGCCCGTCGGCGGTCGTCCCCGGCCCCGTGGCGGAGGCGAGCACGGCCTCCCGCGCCGCGGCGGCGTTGCGCGCCTCGGTGACCTCGTCGTCGGAGGGCGCGGGCCGTACGAGACCGGAGGCCCCGTCGACCAGCACCGGCGTCCCCTGCGCGATCGAGGTCGCCCCCGGGCAGGCCACCACGGCCGGCACCCCCATGGCGCGGGCGAGGATCGCGGTGTGGCTGGTCGGGCCGCCCTGCTCGGTGACGAAGGCCGCCACCACGTCGGGAGACAGCAGCGCCGTGTCGGCGGGCGCCAGGTCACGGGCGACGAGGACGTACGGCTCCCCGGTGCCCTCGGGCACGCCGGGCAGGGGACGGTCCTCGATCACCGCGATGGCGCGGTCCCTGATGTCGTCCAGGTCTGCGACGCGCTCGCCGAGGTACCCTCCGGCGGCGGCGAGCAGGTCGCGGTAGTGGCCGAACGCCTCGTACACCGCGCGGGCCGCGGAGGTGCCCGCCCCGACCAGCGTGGCCACGCCGTCCGCCAGGCCGGGGTCGCGGGCCATCATGGCCTGCGCCGCCAGGATCTCCCCGGCCTCGCCGCCCGCGCGGGCCCCGCGCCCCTCCAGGTCGGCGGCGACCCGCTCCAGCGCCCGCCCGGCCAGGGCCAGCTCCGCGGCGGCGTCCTCGGCGGTCCCGCCGTGCCGCGAGCCCGGCGCCGGGACGATCGCCTCGTACGCGAGCACGTGGGCGGGACCGACACCGACCCCGGGGCTCACCCCCACCCCGGTGAGGGTGTTCACGGCGCCGACGCGATGGCCGCCAGCTGGTCGAGAAGCTCGTCGGCTCCCTCGCCTTCCGCTCTGATCACCACCGTGTCGCCCTCCCTGACGTCGAGGGAGAGGACGGCCAGGATGCTCTTGGCGTTGACCGGCTCGCCGCCCGCCTTGGCGACGGTGACGTCCAGGGACGCCTTGGCCGCCGTCTGGACGAATGTCGCGGCGGGCCGGGCGTGCAGGCCGACCTCCGACTTGACGGTGACTTGGCGCTCGGCCACGTGTTCCTCCCGGAAGTTCGCCCGCGGTCTAGACCGCGGGATCGTTGATGGTCGGCAGGGGCCAGTCGACCCCCGTCAGGTCCGCGACCACGAGATCGGCCCCGGCCAGCTCAGTGCCCGGATGCGTGGTCGCTATGCCCACACACGCCATGCCAGCCGCCTTGGCCGCCGCGATCCCGGCGATGGAATCCTCGAACGCCACACAGTGTGCCGGATCGACCGACAGGCGCGCGGCGGCGAGGAGGAACCCCTCGGGGTCCGGTTTGCCCACGGTCACGTCGTGGGCGGAGACGATCGTCTCCAGCAGGTCACGGATGCCGACCTGCGCCAGCCGCTCCTCGGCCCAGTCACGGCCGGCGGAGGTGACGACCGCGACCGGCGAACCGTACGCCGCGACCCTGCGGACCAGCTCCGCGGCACCGGGCACCGGCACGATGTCGGGCAGGCCGGGATGGTCCTGGAAGGAGAAGGCTTCCTCGATCAGGTCGTCGATCCGCTTGCCGGGGAAGAGGTGGGCCCGCTCGGTGAGGACGTCGCGCCCGCGCCGCCCCATGAACCCGCGCAGCACGACCTCGTCGTGGACCACCCCGTGACTGTCGAGCAGCATCGACCACATGGCCATGCTCCGCCGCTCGCTGTTGATCAGCGTCCCGTCGAGATCGAAGAGCGCCGCCTTCCTGGACGGTCCCACCGTCGTCCCCACTCTCCTTCTCGTTCCCCTGCCCCGGCCTCGTGGCCGGCGCCCTGTGATCGGCTCCTGTTTTCGTACCGGGTGCCCCTTGATCGGTCCCGCGCGGCCTCAGGCCGGACCGCTCGGATCGCGCGGACCGCTCGGACCGCTCGGACCGCTCGGACCGCTCGGACCGCTCGGACCGCTCGGACCGCTCGGACCGCTCGGATCGTGCGGACCGCTCCACTCGAAAAGCTCGTCACCGGCGTCGACGGCCCCCGTGGCGAGGCCGGTGACGGCGTCCGCGGCGGCGTCCAGCGCCACGACCGGGCAGATCGGGCAGCGCCCGCCCGCCTCGATCCCGGCCGGGTCCCACGCCACCACCGGTTGCCCGGCGCCCACCCGGTCGCCCTCGGCCACCAGTGGCTCGAACCCCTCCCCCCTGAGCTCGACCGTGTCGATGCCCAGGTGGACGAGGACCCCCCGGCCGTCGTCGCCGACGACCACGAACGCGTGCGGGTGCAGCTTGACGATGGTGCCCGCGATGGGAGAGAGCACCCGGCCGGGCGCCCTGTCCGGCTCGATCGCCATACCGGGCCCGACCAGCCCTTCGGAGAAGACCGGGTCGGGCACCGAGCCGAGCCTCACGGCCACCCCCGCGACCGGTGCCAGAACTGTGGTCACCGCACCCCCCTCGGCATGCCGCCGCCCGCGAGGACGGCCCGTCCGCGCGCCCGGCCGCCCACGCGTGCCGTCTCGGGCGCGCCCCGCCCTCGCCGGCCCCTGTCGGCCCGTGCCGGCCCGCGCCGGCTCCCGTCGGCCCTGGTCGGAGCCGATCACAGAACTGATCGGCTCTGTGATCGGCCGGCGTCGGCCGTCGTCCGGCCCGGCTCAGCCCATGATGTCCTCGATGTCGCTGGCGATCGTGTCGGCCTCGGGACCCACCACCACCTGGACGACGTTGCCCGCCGCCATCACGCCGTGCGCGCCGGCCGCCCGCAGGGCCACCTGGTCCACCTTGGAAACGTCGTGCACCTCGGTGCGGAGCCGGGTGATGCACGGTTCGATCTCGATGATGTTGTCCGCACCACCGAGTCCAGCGATGATCGCGTCGGCGTCGGCCGCCATGTCGCCCTCCAGATGTGATCACCCTGTTCCCAAGGCTATGACCAGGCTAAAGGACATGTCGCGATCAGTCGGTCCGAGTCACCTTGTTGAGACGGTCAGTCGGTCTGGGTCACCTTGTTGAGACCGCGGGGGGCGTCGGGGTCGATCCCCAGCCGGCGCGCGAGCGCCTCGGTGAGCAGCTGACCGGGGACGATGAGGCCCAGCGGGGCGACCCACTCGGGAAGGTCGGGGCCGTTCAGCGCGGCGCTGGAGACCGAGGACAGCGCGGTGCCGCCGCCGACCGTGTAGGCCGAGGCGCCCGCGCCCGTTACCCGCTCGGCGAGCGCCACGGTGCCGGCCAGGGTCGGGCCCTCGCCCGCCGCGACCAGGATGGCCGGGGTGTCCTCGTCGACCACGGCGATCGGGCCGTGCAGCAGGTCGGCGTACGACAGGCCCATGGCGTGCATGTAGCACGCCTCCTTCAGCTTGAGCGCCAGCTCCAACGCGGTGGAGAAGGCGAGTCCCCGGCCGGAGACCACGACGCCCGGCTTGTCGGCCAGGCCCTCGACGATCGCCTCCAGGTCACCCGGGTCGCCGACCAGCTTCTCGACCGCGTCCGGTACCCGCTGCAGGTCGGCGGCGTCGACGTTCGCGCCGAGCCCGAGGGCCAGCACGGCGAGCGCGGCGAGCTGGGTGGTGTAGGTCTTGGTGGCCGGGACGGCCTTCTCCTCGCCCGCGACCGTGCACAGGGCGAGGTCCGCGGCCTGGGCCAGGGGGCTCTGCTCGCCGCCGTTGGTGATGGCCACGGTCTTGGCCCCGCAGTCCTTCGCCCACGCGAGGGTCTCGACGATCTCCTCGGTCCTGCCCGACTGGGACAGTGCGACGGCCAGCACGCCGTCGAGGTCCAGCCTGCGCCGGTAGGTCGTCGCGATCGAGGGGGCGGCGAGGGTGGAGAGCCTGCCCGTGTGGGCCTCGGCCAGGTAGCGACCGTAGACTGCGGCGTTGTCGGAGGTGCCACGGGCGATGAACAGCAGCTGGCGGGTCTGCCCCGCGAGCCGCTCCACCTCCCCGACCCTGGGGAGGAGGGCGTCGAGCGTGGCTCGCAGCGCGGCGGGCTGCTCGGCGATCTCGCTGCGCATCTTGGTCGTCATCTCGCGCTCATCCTTCGGTTCGGACGGACGAGACCGGGCCGTTATCGATCCGTCTCCGGTCCGTACGTTGACACCCTTTTCCGGCCTGTGGTCTAGTCCGGACTAGACCAGTACGAACCCTAACTCATGCGACATCTCAGATCGAGGGGGGAGGATCCTGTGGCCCAGATCGACCCGGACAGCCCGGTGCCCAAGTACTTCCAGCTCCGGGAGATCCTGCTCGATCTCATCGAGAACAACGAGCTCGCGATCGGCACGGCGATCCCGTCCGAACGCGAGCTCTGCCAGCGCTTCGGGCTCTCCCGCATGACCGTACGGCAGGCCGTGGACCACCTGGTCTCCGAGGGCAGGCTCCAGCGGGTGGCGGGCAAGGGCACCTTCGTGGCCCGCCCCAAGATCGAGATGTCCCTGCGGCTCACCTCCTTCAGCGACGAGATGCGCGCCAGGGGCATGGAGCCCGGCTCCCGCGACCTGGACCGGCGGGTGGTCAGGGCGAGCGCGCACCTGGCCAGGGAACTCGGCATCCAGCCGGGTGACGAGGTTCACTTCATCGAGCGGCTGCGGACCGCGGCCGACGAGCCCATGTGCATCGAGCGGGCCCACATCCCCGTCTCACTCGCGCCCGACCTCGACACCCACGACCTGACGGGCCGCTCCCTGTACGCCCTCCTGGAGACCCGCTACGGCCTGGTGCTCGACGCCGGCGAGCTCACCATCGACGGCGGCATCGCCGACCCCGGGGACGCCGACCTGCTGAAGTTACCGCGCGGCGGGGCCGTGCTGCTGCTCCAGCGGCGCTCCTTCGCGGGAGGCGTCTGCGCCGAACTCGGGGTGTCCACCTATCGCGCCGACCGCTACCAGCTCCGTACGATCCTGGAGATACCGGCCCGCCGCGCCTGATCCCGATGCCCGCCCGCCCCACCACGTCCCGCCCGCCGCGCCCGTTCCGATCACCACCCGGCCCCGGCGGCGCCTCACCCGCTCCGACCTCGACCTCGACACCCTCGACCCAACCGTTCCGATCACCACCCGGCTCCACCGGCGTCTCACCCGCTCCGGCCACACTCTCCGCCCGCCCGTTCCGATCACCACCCGGCTCCGTACCGCCGCCGTCGTCATGTCCCGCTCGGTCCCGCGCGACCGCTCCCCTCGCCGCCCTCCTCCCTTCCAGCCCTTGGAGGAAAGCCCGATGAGCCCTTCCCCGGCGGACGCGGGCCTGCCCGCCGCCCGGTCGTCCGGCTCCGCCGCGATGGGCGTGCTCCAGCGCCTGGGACGTTCCCTGATGCTGCCGATCGCGGTCCTGCCGGCCGCGGGCCTGCTGTTCAGGCTCGGGCAGGACGACCTCCTGGGCCGGACCGACAGCGCCCTGCTCGACGACGTGGCCCGCGTCGTCGGCACCGCGGGCGGCGCCCTGTTCGACAACCTGCCCATCCTGTTCGCGATCGGCGTCGCCATCGGGTTCGCCCGCAAGGCCGACGGCTCCACCGCCCTGGCCGCGCTCGTCGGCTACCTGGTCTTCCACGCCGTCAGCATGAACATGTTCTTCATCCTCTTCGACGCCGACCTGAGGCAGTCCATCACCACGGAGGTGTTCGACAGGAACACTCCCGGCGTCCCCGACGCGGTCCTGAACCTCGGCGCGCAGAACCCGACCCGGGTGCTCGGCGGCATCGTCATGGGCCTGGTCTCGGCGCTGCTCTGGCAGCGCTACCACCGCACCAAGCTGCCGACCTGGCTGGCCTTCTTCGGCGGGCGCCGCCTGGTGCCGATCCTCACCGCCTTCGCCGGGCTCGTGATCGGCGTGCTCCTCGGCTTCGTCTGGCCGGTGCTGGGCGGCTGGGTCCGCGCCTGGGGGACCTGGCTCGCCTCCAACAGCGAGCTCGGCGCCGGGGTCTACGGCATGATCAACCGTGCCCTGCTCCCGCTCGGCATGCACCACATCGTCAACAACGTGATCTGGACCCAGGTCCCCGAGTGCGTGGTCGACGGCAAGAAGCTCGCCGGGGACCTGATCTGCTTCAACAACGGTGCCGTCGGCTACGGCGGCTTCGAGGCCGGTTTCTACCCGGTCCTCATGTTCGGCCTGCCCGCCGCCGCGATCGCCATCTGGCGGGCCGCGCCGTCGCACCGCCGCACCGCGGTCGGCTCGATCATGATCTCCGCGGCGCTCACCGCGTTCCTCACCGGGATCACCGAGCCGATCGAGTTCGCGTTCATCTTCGTGGCGCCGGTGCTGTTCGTCATCCACATCCTGCTGACCGGCGTCTCCATGGCCCTCGCCTCCGCGCTGGACGTCAAGCTCGCCTTCAGCTTCTCCTCCGGGCTGATCGACCTCGGCCTGTACGGGACCGCGCCCAACGCCCGGGGCGTACCGATCATCATCGCGATGGGGCTGGTCTACGCGGTGGTCTACTACACCGTGTTCAGCTTCCTGATCAGGAGGCTGAACATCATGACCCCCGGCCGCGAGCCCGAGCCCGATGTCGACTCCGGCGAGCCCTCACCCCCGGCGCGCGGCAGGACGGACACCGAACCTCCCCCCAACGGGGACCCTCCCCCCGGACCGTCCTCCACCTGAACCGGCCTCCACCCGGGAGGTGCGCCTCCCGCCGCCCGAGCCGGCCTCCGCCCCGGAGAAATCCCCGGCTTCCCCGAGCCGGTCTCCCCCGAAAGGCGCGCCGAGCCGTTTCGGCCGTCCTCCGGAGATCGCGGCCCTGGCCACAACCCGCCCCCTCGCGAGGACCGACCGCTCCAACCCGAGGTCACCTTCCCTACCCAACCGGGCGAAGCGACCGGGATTTCCGGGAAGTTGGCGGGCGACGTATCTGGACGGAGGGCCGGAAACTCCCTGATGTGTCAGTTCTGCCACTCAAGCCGAGCACATCGGAGTTCCCATGTCGCCCCCACGACGCCCGGCACCGCTCCCCAGGGTCGCCTCCTCCCCCACCGCCGAGCCGCCCTACGACGACGACCGCCCCGCCGGCGACACCCCGGCCATGCCGCCGTACGTGCAGGGCACCCTCGCCCTCGCCCTCGATCCCGGGGCGCCGGGCCCCTCCGCCGGGAGATCGCTGATCTGGGGCCCGCCCGGCACGGTCCCCGACGAGCGGCGGCTGCGGGCCCTCGCGCAGGCCGTCGCCGAGATCCTGTCCGGCAGGCGCCCCCCGGCGAGCGTCTCCTGCCACCTGACCGGCAGGGCCCAGGCCGAGCTGGCGCGGAGCGGGAAGATCATCACCACCGCGCGGCCCCCCAGGGTGGGCCGGGCCCACATATCCCAGCCGGAGGACGGGGTGGTGGAGATGTGCGTCGTGGTCGACTGCGGCGACCGCTCGCGCGTCCTGGCGCTGAGGCTGGAACGCAGGGGCGTGCGGTGGCTGTGCACCGAGTTCGAGACCACCCCCGACCCGCGTCCCGTACGGGGAGGAACCAGCGACCCCCGGCCCGGCCACCGGACCGCGCCCGCTCGCCCCTGAACGGCCTCCCGCCCGTCGTTCCGAAGCTGTCACCGGGCCGTCGCGCCCGTCCCTCGCGGAGGCGCCTCCGGCACGCGCCGGTCACCGGGCCGCGCTCGCGACCGTGGCAACGGCGAGACGGCAAGGCAAGGCGGGGCCCGGACACGCCGGAGGGCCCGCACCGTGCACGGTGCGGGCCCTCCGGTGGCGGTCAGACCTCGACGTGCTTGGGGTCGCCGTGGCAGCGCTTGTACTTCTTGCCGGAGCCGCAGGGGCACGGGGCGTTGCGCTCGACGTTGCCGTACGCGTCACGCTCGGCCTTGGTGCTGATCCGGGTGTGCTCCACCTCGCCGCTCTCGCCCGGAGCGGTGTACTCCAGCTCGGTGGGACGCTGCGGGCCGCGCAGGCCGCGAGCGATGATCGAGCGGGTCTCCGCGATCGCGGCGTCCTCGGAGTGGTCGTGCTCCTCGACGATCGGGTTGCTCTGCACCTCGACCTCGAGGTTGAACAGGTAGCCGACCGACTCCTCCTTGATGCCCTCCAGCATCTGGGAGAACATCTCGAAGCCCTCGCGCTGGTACTCGATCAGCGGGTCGCGCTGGGCCATCGCGCGCAGGCCGATGCCCTCCTGGAGATAGTCCATCTCGTAGAGGTGCTCGCGCCACTTGCGGTCGAGGACCGACAGGATGACGCGGCGCTCCAGCACCCGCATGCCCTCCGGGTCCATGGCCTGGGCGTTGATCTCCTCCTCGCGACGGTCGTAGGCGGCCATCGCGTCGGCCTTCACCTTCTCGTTGAGGAACTGGGCGGTCAGCTCCTCGCGACTCCCGGCCTCCTCGATGAGCTGCTCGGCGGTGATGCTGATGGGATACAGCTGGCCGAGGGCCTTCCACAGCTTGTCGAGGTCCCACTCCTCGGCGAATCCCTCGGAGGTGGCGCCCGCGATGTACTCGTCGATCACGTCGTTGACGAAGCCGCGGATCTGCTCGTGCAGGTCCGCGCCCTCCAGCACCCGGTGACGCTCGGCGTAGATCACCTTGCGCTGCCGGTTCATGACCTCGTCGTACTTCAGAACGTTCTTGCGGATCTCGAAGTTCTGCTGCTCGACCTGGTGCTGGGCGGAGGCGATGGCCTTGGAGACGATGCCCGACTCGATCGGGACGTCGTCGGGGATGTTGAGGCGCGTCATGATCATCTCGACCCTGGCCGAGTTGAACAGGCGCATGAGGTCGTCCTCGAGCGAGAGGTAGAACCGCGACTCGCCCGGGTCGCCCTGACGGCCGGAACGGCCGCGGAGCTGGTTGTCGATGCGCCGCGACTCGTGCCGCTCGGTGCCCAGGACGTAGAGGCCGCCGAGCTCGGTGACCTCGTCGTGCTCGGCCTGCACGGCCGCCTTGGCCTTCTCCAGCGCCTCGCCCCAGGCCTTGTCGTACTCCTCCGGGGTCTCGACCGGGTCGAGGCCGCGGCCGCGCAGCTCCAGGTCGGCGCGGAAGTCGGGGTTGCCGCCGAGCATGATGTCGGTGCCTCGACCGGCCATGTTGGTGGCCACGGTGACGGCGTGCTTGCGGCCCGCCTCGGCGATGATCGCCGCCTCACGGGCGTGGTTCTTGGCGTTGAGGACCTCGTGCTTGACGCCCTTGCGCTTGAGCTCCTTGGCGAGGCGCTCGGACTTGGCGACGCTCGTGGTGCCGACCAGGACCGGCTGGCCCCGCTCGTAGCGCTCCTTGATGTCCTCGACGGTCGCCATGAACTTGGCGTCCTCGGTCTTGTAGACCACGTCGGCCTGGTCCTTGCGGATCATCGGCCGGTTCGTCGGGATCGGGACGACGCCGAGCTTGTAGGTCTGGTGGAACTCGTTGGCCTCGGTCGCCGCGGTGCCGGTCATGCCGGAGAGCGTCTCGTAGAGGCGGAAGTAGTTCTGCAGCGTGATCGTGGCGAGAGTCTGGTTCTCGTCCTTGATCTTGACGCTCTCCTTCGCCTCGATGGCCTGGTGCATGCCCTCGTTGTAGCGGCGGCCGTGCAGGACTCGACCGGTGAACTCGTCGACGATCAGGACCTCGCCCTCGACGACGATGTAGTCCTTGTCCTTCTTGTAGAGCTCCTTGGCCTTCAGCGCGTTGTTGAGGAAGCCGACCAGGTGGGTGTGCTCGGGCTTGTAGAGGTTCTCGATGCCCAGCCAGTCTTCGACCTTCTCCACGCCGGACTCGAAGATGCCGACCGTGCGCTTCTTCTCGTCGACGGCGTAGTCGCCGGTGTTCTCCTCGCCGTCCTTGCCCTCGGTGCCCCTGCGGAGCCGGGGCACGATCTTGGCGAACTCGGCGTACCACTTGCCGGACTGCTCGCCGGGGCCGGAGATGATCAGCGGCGTCCTGGCCTCGTCGATGAGGATCGAGTCGACCTCGTCGACGACGGCGAAGTGGTGGCCGCGCTGGACGCACTCCTCCAGCGACCACGCCATGTTGTCGCGCAGGTAGTCGAAGCCGAACTCGTTGTTCGTGCCGTACGTGATGTCGGCGTTGTACTGCTTGCGACGCTCGTCGGAGGGCATGTTGGCCAGGATCACGCCGACCTCGAGACCGAGGAAGCGGTGGATGCGGCCCATCTCGTCGCCGTCACGCTTGGCCAGGTAGTCGTTGACCGTGATGACGTGGACGCCCTTGCCCGAGATGGCGTTGAGGTAGGTGGGCAGCGTACAGGTGAGGGTCTTGCCCTCACCGGTGCGCATCTCCGAGATGTTGCCCATGTGCAGGTTGGCCCCGCCCATGATCTGCACGTCGAAGTGGCGCTTGCCCAGCACCCGCCGGGACGCCTCACGGACGGTGGCGAAGGCCTCGGGAAGCAGGTCGTCGAGGGACTCGCCCTCGGCGTAGCGCTGCTTGTAGTCGTCGGTGAGCGCGCGAAGCTCGGCGTCGGTCAAGCTCGTGAAGTCGTCTTCAATGGAGTTGACCTGGTCGGCGATCCGCTTGAGCTTGCGCAGAAGCTTGCCTTCGCCGGCGCGAAGAATTCTATCGAGAAAGGCTGGCACTTTAGGTAAAGCTCCTCGCAGGTCTTCCGCGGCCGGACCGGCCCGGCTGAGGACGAGACATGGTTCTCCGCTGCCATCGTAGGCGGTTCCGCCACCAGACACAGCCACCCTGAAAGACGCTCTTGTGGCCCATGGAGTTCCTTGCCCGCTTCTTTGAGAGAGTACGACCAGCTTCAAAGGGTATGTCGCCCTTTGTCACGCCCGCGGTGGATCCCCGCGCGGGCGAGGCGTCGTGCCTGGGAGGAGAAGCCCGCGATGGCGGAGGACACACGTCAGACGAATGGCGGTACTCACGAGGCCGGAGGGGGCGACGGCGGCCCCGCGGTCCACCCGAGCTCCGGCGGCCACGGGGGCCGGGCGTCGTCCTGGCTGGCGGTGACCGTGATCCTGCTGGGCTTCACCATCGCCGGGGTCGCCCTCTGCCTGGGCCCGAACTGGTTCGTCCTCTGGATGGGCACGGCGGTCTGCGTCATGGGCGGCATCCTGATGCTGGTCTTCCGCGTCTTCCAGGACATCGTCCTTGAGGCCCCCCGCGAGATGAGCGGCGGAACCGGCCGGGGCATCCTGGACTGACCTGCCGGGGCGCCCCAAACCAACCGGCCGAAGGCGTCCCGGACCGACTTGTCGGAGCGTCCCGGACTGACCTGCCCCGGCTCGACGGGCTCCACCCGCCCTCATCACCTCTCACCGCCCCTCGACCGTCCCCACCAACGAGGCGAGGCGCCACACCCGACACGACTTGCCCCGGTTGATCCCGGCCACGGCCCCCCTGACACCGGCGTAGCCTTTTCGTCGGTGTCAGGCGCTAGCCTCGGCCCACGACGTGTTGTCTCCCCCTGGGGCGGTCCATGCAATTCTCCCTTTCCTCCGACGAGGCCCGCCGCGTCATCCTGCGCGCCCAGGGGTTCCTGGGCGCCGAGGCCCGGCGGGGCGGCGCCCCCGCGACCCTGCGCCGCCTCGGGGCCGTCCAGCTGGACACGATCTCCGTGCTGGCCCGCTCCCACGAGCTGGTCGCGTACGCCCGCCTCGGAGCCGTCGGCAGGCAGGAGGTCGAGCGGGCCTACTGGGACGAGCCCGCGCGGGCCTTCGAGTACTGGTGTCACGCCGCCTGCATCCTCCCGATCGGCGACTGGGCGCTGTACGCCTTCAGGCGGAGGTATTTCCGCGCCAGGAAGTTCCGCTGGCACGAGGTGCCCGACAGTGTCGGCAAGGTGCTGAACCTGGTCCGCGAGAGCGGCCCGGTCACCACCGCCGACATCGGCGGTGCCAAGAAGGGCGGCCCGTGGTGGGACTGGTCCGACTCCAAGATCGCCATTGAGTGGCTGCTCGACACCGGCGAGGTCGTCTGCACGCGCAGGGTGGGCTGGCGACGCGTCTACGACCTGGCCGAGCGCGCGGTCCCCGCGGACCTGCTGGCCGAGGACCTCTCCGACGCCGAGTGCGTCACCCGCCTCGCCGGGATCGCCGGGGTCGCGCTCGGCGTGGCCACCCGCGCCGACCTCGTCGACTTCCTGCGCCTGAAGGCGCCCGAGGCGCGGCTGCTCGACAGGTGCCTGCGCGACGGTTCCACCGGGCTGGTGCCCGTCCGCGTCGAGGGGTGGCCCGAGCGGGCCGCCGACGCCTGGGCCGACCCGGCCGCGCTGGAGACCGAGCCCAGGGGCCGCCACCGCACGACCCCGCTCTCCCCGTTCGACTCCCTTGTCTGGGACCGCGCCCGCACCGCCCGCGTGTTCGGCTTCAACCACCGTCTTGAGGCGTACGTGCCCAAGGAGAAGCGCGTCCACGGTTACTTCACGATGCCGGTGCTGGCCGGGGGCAGGCTGATCGGCCGGATCGACCCGGCCCGCGAGGGGGCGGCGCTGGTGGCCCGCCAGGTGAGCCTCGAACCCGGCGTCGCGCCGGGCAGGGGTGCCGCCTCGCTGGCCGACGCCCTCTGGGAGGCCGCGAGCTGGGTCGGCTGCGAGGCCGTCCGGGTCGAGCGCGTCGATCCCCTCCTGGCCGCCCCCCTCCAGGACGCCCTGAACCGGGAGGCTCCTCAGGCGTGAAGGCCCCCGCCGGGCCGAACCGTCTCCCGAGCCGGATCGCCGGACAGCAGAACCGAACAGGAAGGCCGGGCAGGAAGGCCGGGCAGGAAGGCCGGGCAGGAAGGCCCGGCCAGGAGGCCGAACCGGGCGACCGGGCCGGAACACCTGGTCAAGGCGCCGGATCCGAGTGCCGGCTCGGGATCCGGGCCGGGATGCCGGGCCGTTTCCGCCCCTGACACGCCGAAGTGCGGTGACCGTCAGACAGTCACCGCACCGGCTACGTGTCAGGTGATCTCAAGCATCCGCTCGCGGACCGCGTAGACCACCGCCTCCATCCTGGAGTGAAGCTGAAGCTTGTCCAGGATGTTTCTGACGTGGTTCTTCACGGTGTTCTCCGAGATGAACAACTGCTTGGCGATCTCGCGGTTGTTCATCCCCTTCGCCACGAGGCGGAGCACCTCCATCTCCCGTTCGGTCAGGCGTGGAACGGGGAGCTGCGGGGGCCGCTCGGCCTCCTTGCGGCTCATGTTGGCGAACTCGCTGATCAGCTTGGCGGCCATCGCCGGGTTGATCAGCGACTGTCCTTCGTGGACACCGCGGACGGCCTCCGGGACCTCGTCGAGCTGGACGTTCTTCAGCAGGTAGCCGGTGGCACCCGCCTTGATCGCCTCGAAGAGATCCTCCTCCTCGTCGCTCACCGTCAACATGATGATCCGCGTGCTCGGCACCGAGGCCTTGATCTCGCGAGTGGCCTCGATACCGCTCCTCCGGGGCATCCGGACGTCCATGAGCATGACATCCGGAGTGAGGCGGTCGGCGAGTTCGATCGCTTCCTGCCCGTCGCTCGCCTCGCCGACAACCTCGATGTCCGTCTCCGCTGCCAGCGCCATCTCCAAACTGCGGCGGATCAGCGCGTGATCGTCAACGATCAGCACGCGGATCGGTTCGCCGCGTCCGGTCGGGCCGGTTGCGTCGTCGGGTTCCGTCACGCCTCCTCCTCGGGGGGCCAGAGCCGGTGGACCGCCATGATTACACGGGTTTCATGGTCCTCGGTTGGTCGGAGAGGATCTTCGAACGTGTTCGTCAGGGCTCAACGAGCCGCAACACGCCGTAGTTGTACCCCTGTCGGAGGTATACGACGCTCGGCTGCCCGCTCTCCTTGTCACGGAAGAGGTAGAAATCGTGCCCCACCAGTTCCATCTCGAGAAGTGCCTGGTCGACCGTGATCGGGTCGGCCTCGTGGAACTTCTCCCTGACCATCAGCGGCCCGTCCCCGTCCATCTGGATCGGGATGATGCTCTTGTCCTCAGGGACGTCGGCCTCGGCCGGGGGTTCGACCAGTGACTGCTCGGTGAGCAGGTGGGCCGGGGCGCTCTCGAACGACTCGGCGAGCGCGGTGGCCGTCAGCTCCGCGACCGACGGAGGGCAGTGGTTCCCGTGATGGATCTTCCTGCGATCGGCGAGGCGCCGCAGTCGTCCTTCGAGTTTGCCGAGTGCGATGTCAAGGGCGGCGAAACGGTCGTCGGCCGAGGCCTCCGCACGGACCGCGGGACCACGTGAGTGGATGGTGAGCTCGACTCGCTCTCGCTGGTCGACGATACGGGGATTACTTTCCTTGGACACCTCCACGTCAACGCGAATGAGCTTGTGGTCCAAACGCTCGATCCTGGCCAGCTTGGTGTTCACGTGGTCACGGAATCGGTCACTCACTCCGGTGTGCCGACCCTTGACGATGATCTCCATGCACAGCCCCCCTTCGAATCTCGACGGTGGTATTGCGACACCCGCTCGGCCGACCTGGTCTTCGTCCCCACATCCGCCTGCTGAGGGTTTCGCAGCTCTTTGCCACTACATGCCCTTCTCTTCTGGCAAGGAACATCTGGCTCCCTGGGAAGGCAGGACTTACCTCTAAGCCGCACCGTGATCGATCGACGAAAAGTCGTCTTACGTGGACCGTTTGGCCTGCGGCTGGCATCGGCTAGCCGGGCCGGCCTCCTGGTGGAGGTCGGTCCGGCGCAACCACGGACCCGAGCGGGTGCCATGGCTCAGACGCTATCCGCATCACGGCCGAATGTCAGCCTGACGATCGGCCAAAGGATCACTTTGCGTAATTCACGACCGGGCAAACAGCCCTCGGGCCACCCCCGCCCGCCGGTCGGGGCGTTACGGGGGAAGGCCCCCGGCGTTCGTTGAGCAGCCCGGAGAGCACCTCCAGGACAGTGAGGTGTGGCTCCCGGGTGAGGCCGGGACCGGACCTTCACCTCACCCTCCGTAACGATCACCGGATTTGGATCTTCGGCGTGTCGCGGCGACCGTGGCGGCGAGGGAGGGCGTCACCCCCGCCTCGCGCATCGCCCTGGCGGCCTCGGCGAGCGTCGCACCGGTGGTGATGACGTCGTCGACCAGCACAATCGCCTCCGTACCGCCCCAGGAGCGCGGCACAGGCGCGTTTCGGCCGACCGTGACCGTGAAGGCGGAGGACAGGTTCGCGGCCCGCTGGAGGGAACTCAGGCCCGCCTGGTCGGCGACACGGCGGCGCTGGGTGAGGACTCGCGCCACGCTCGCGGGCCAGCCGGCCTGGCGGAGGTAACCGGCCGCCAGCCCCGCGAGCCGGACCACCGGGTCGTGCCCGCGGCGCCTCAGGGCCGGGCGGGCGCTGGGCACCGGAACGAGCAGCACCGGCCGCTCGCCGGCCGCCGTGGCGACCGCCAGGGCCAGGGCCCCGGCCAGGGGAGGGGCGAGGGCCGTGCGGCCGCGCTCCTTGTAGGCGATGATCGCCCGCCGCACGGCGGGGGTGTATTCGGCCGCCGACCAGCACTCGGGCAGGCCGGGCGGGGCGGGGTCGGGCATGCGCGGGGCGGGCGCTCCGTGAAGCTCCGTCGCGCATCGGGGGCAGACGAGGGCGCCCGGCGCGTCGCATCCGGCGCAGCGGGGCGGCAGGATCAGGTCGAGCATGGCGGTCGTCACGGATCCAAGGTTTCAGATGGCACCGACAAAAAGCCCAGCCCAGAGTACCGGAGGGGGGTTCGGTGCCTGCCGGGAGACCGCGGCCGGGCCCGCCCGGAGCCGGGGCGGCCCGTCGGGAAAACGCCCCGACCCAGGGCAAGAACGGCGCCTCCCGAACCGCACACCGCCATAGCACGGCCCATTCCCGGAAATCCACACACCACCGGCGAGCCCACCGACACGACCCCGGCACGAAGAGACAACACCCCCGAAGCCCGCACACCGCCGTAGCACGGCTCACTCCCGGAAATCCACACACCACCGGCGAGCCCACCGACACGACCCGGAACCGCACACCGCCGGAGCACGAACCGCTCCCCCGGTGAGCCCATGGGGGCACCACGCCACCCCATGGCCCAGGCCGTGAGGAGCCGGCTCCTCGGCGAAGGGCGGTTCAGCCCAGGGGGAAGGCCGGGGAGGAGGGGCCGTTCTCGGTGAAGTCCGTGGTCCCGGTCTCGGTCTTGACCAGCGGCTCCCACTTGGTGGAGTTCCAGAACAGGACCTGCCGGGCGCCCTGCTCGTCCCTGGCCCCGGCCAGCAGGGTGCCGTCCAGCGCGGTGATGCTATCGATCCGCGAGTCGAAGGGCAGGGACCTGGTCGCGGCGGTCACCGAGGCTTCGAGCAGCTCCGACTTGCCTGTGAGCGCGTACAGGGTCTTGCCGTCCTTCCAGGCGATGTCCTTGATCGTCCGGTTGCCGTCGGTGTCGATCACGGTCTGGAGGTTGGCGATGCGGGTGCTCTCCCGCTGCCCGACGATCGTGCCGACCTGGACCTGCTCCCCCAGCCCGTCCCTGACGACCACCGCGACGTGCACGCCGTCCCGCGCGATCTTCAGGGACCCGATGTGGAACGTCTCCAGGTCGGGGGCGGACACCCGGTAGCGGTGCTTGTTGTCGCCGTCGTGCCGGTTGATGATCGAGGTGTGGTCGTTGGGCCGGTCGACCGTCCAGAGCGTGTGGTAGCGGTCCCAGGCCGGCGGGGCGAGGGAGACGCCCGTGGCCCACACCCGCCACTCGCCGCCCGCGACGAGCGGCGCGACGGAGACGCTCCTGCCGTCCGAGGAGAGCGCCGCCACCTGCTGCACGGGCTGGCCGCTGATCGCCGGGCGGGTGAGCCCGACCCCCTTCTGACCGGCCCTGCCCGGCACGACCCGTCCGACGTTCTCCTTGTCCAGCAGCCGCAGCGCGCCGTCGGCGAGATAGAACGGGTAGACGGAGTCGGGGGTCGTCCACGGGTCGAAGTTCGACTGCTCCTGGGCGTCGATCCGCAGGGGCGCGTCGGGATAGTACGACTCGCCGTTCACCTTGACCTCGAAGCCCCAGCCGCCCTTGGTGAGCGCGGCGAGGGTCGCGGCGAGCTGGGCCGACATCGGGTCGATCAGGTCGGAGTCGACCCGCCTGGTGAGGTCGACGACGACCCTGTTGTTCTCGATGGTGACGTCGATGAGCTCGGTGTCGGTGAAGGCGGTGCGCACCGCGCCCTTGAGGGAGCTGCTCGGCCCGCGCAGCAGCCGCTCGACCGTCGTCTTGGCGAAGTTGGCGCCCGGGTCGATCGGCACGCGCACCTGGTCGACCACGAGCCCCTTCCACTGGGAGTCGAGGAAGTACAGGTCCACGGGCAGGTAGCCGCGGGCGACGTCGGCCTCGGACAGCAGCAGGCCGTCGGGGGCCGCGCTGATGCGCCACTCGCCGCTCGCCCCCTTGGCGAGCGTGAACGGCTGGTTCAGCGGGCCGCCGCTCGGACGGTATCGACCGTCCTGGTCGATGATGGCGGTCTTGGTGCCCTTGAGCGTGACCTGAGCCTGCTTGTCCTCGTCCCGCAGGGGGGCGAACTTCTCGTAGTCGCCCTGCCGGTAGACCGTGACGCCGCTGTGCGGGTTCCACTTGGCGGCGAAGTCGCCGGTGAGGTACTTGCGGGCGACCTGGAACCCGGAGTCGTCGAGGCTCGCCATCGCCGCGCGGAAGCCGGTGACGACATCCTCCGGCGACCACTCCGCCTTCGGCGCCATGGCGATGACCCGCGCGTACGGGTCGCCCAGCGGGCTGCCCTTGCCCTCGTTGTCCACGGCGACGACGGACTTGCCACCGGTGGGGATGACCGAGCAGGCGCTCATCCCGCAGACCAGGGCGATCGCCAGCAGCACCGTCCCCGCGTTCCGGGCGCCTCTCCCCGCCGCCGGCCCGTGCCGTCCCGCGCGGGCCCGGGACCGCGACGGCCCGCGTCGCGCCCGTTCGGTCCCGGACGGCCCGCGCCGCGCCCGTTCGGTCCTAGTCCGCATCGCGTCCCCCGTCGGCCACCGCCGGTGACAGCACCGGCGTCACATGCCCCCGCCACGTGCGTCGCATCTCCACCTCCGGGGGTACGAGCGGCAGGGGCGAGCCCCTGAGCACCGCCCCGGCCACCCTGGGCAGCGAGAGCCGGAACTGCGAGCCCTCGCCGTGCGAGCCCCACGCCTGCAGCCAGCCGCCGTGCAGGATGGCGTCCTCGCGGGAGATGGCCAGCCCCAGGCCCGTACCGCCGATCGTGCGCGCCCGGGACGGGTCGGCCCGCCAGAACCGGTCGAAGACCAGGTTCTCCTCGCCGGGCTTCAACCCCACCCCGTGGTCCCGTACGGCCACCGCCACCGCGTCCCTGTCGGCGGCGACCGAGACGACGACGTCGCGGCCCTCGCCGTGCTCGATCGCGTTGAACAGCAGGTTGCGCAGGATGCGCTCGACCCGGCGGCTGTCCATCTCCGCCATGCACGGCTCGCCGGGAAGGCGCAGGTCGAAGCGGGTGGAGTGGCGCTCGGCCAGCGCCTCGGAGTCGGCGACGGCGCGCAGCACCACGTCCCTGACGTCCACCGAGTCGACGTCGAGGTCGGCCGCGCCCGCGTCGTAGCGGCTGATCTCCAGGAGGTCGGCGAGCATCGCCTCGAACCGGTTGAGCTGGTTCTGCATCAGCTCGGCCGACCTGGCGGCCATCGGGTCGAAGTCCTCGCGGGCGTCGAAGAGCAGGTCGGCGGCCATCCGCACGGTGGTGAGCGGGGTGCGCAGCTCGTGCGAGACGTCGGAGACGAACTGGCGCTGCACTTGGGAGAGCTCCTCCAGCTGGTGGATCTTCAACGCCAGGTTGGCGGCCATCTCGTTGAAGGAGGTGGCCAGGCGGGCCAGGTCGTCCTCCCCGCGCACCTTCAGCCGCTCGTCCAGGCGCCCGGCGGCCAGCCGCTCGGCGGCCTGCCTGGCCAGCCGGACCGGCGTGACGACCTGGCGGATGACCAGGGAGGAGATCGCGGCGAGCAGCAGCACGAGACCGGCGCCGACGAGGATGATCATCTGCTGCACCGAGGCGAGGGTCCGCTCCTCCTTGTCCAGCGGGACCAGGTGGTAGATCTCGTACGACGAGTCGAGGCGGGTGCCGATGATCATGCCGGGCACCGGCTGCTCGGGCTGGCCCTTGTAGTACAGCGGGGTGTACCAGGTGCTGTCCTCGCCGGCCGCCTTCTTGAACAGCTCCTCGCGCTGCCTGGCCGGGATGCTGCGGGGGTCGATGTCGGTGGTCCCGTAGAAGGCCCCCGGCAGGTTCTCGTTGCGGATGATCACCGAGTAGCGGCTGGCCGAGCCCGCGCGCCGGGCGAGCGCCTCGGTGGCCTGGCCGAGCGGGCTTCCCCCCGCGGCCTGCGCCTCCTGGCCCGGGTCGACGGGCTGCTTGGCGGCCTCGGCCGCCGGCTGGTTGAGATAGCCGAGCACCGCGTTCCTGTCGGCCTGCGCCTCGCTCTTGGCCGCGCTCTCCCTGGTCTCCAGGGTGGTCCTGATGATCTGCTGCATGAGGAAGACGCCGAGCACGGCGACGACCACGATGGAGATGACCATCGTGCTGGTGACCACGCGCAGCTGGAGCGAGCGCCAGAGGACGCGGCGCGCCCTGCCGGCCACGCGCCGCGTGCGACGCCGCACACCCCGCAGCAGCTGGCGCGGGGTGCGGCGGCGTCTCTTCGGTGCGGGAGGCATCTCGGGGTCCGGGGGAGGTCGGCGGCTAGGCCGGCCCGGCCTTGTAACCGACCCCGCGGACCGTCACGACGATCTCGGGGTGCTCGGGGTCCTTCTCGATCTTCGCCCGGAGCCGCTGGACGTGCACGTTGACCAGGCGGGTGTCGGCCGCGTGGCGGTAGCCCCAGACCTGTTCGAGCAGGACCTCTCGGGTGAAGACCTGGCGCGGCTTCCTGGCGAGGGCGACCAGCAGGTCGAACTCCAGCGGGGTGAGGTTGATGGTCTCCTCCTCCCGCTTGACCGAGTGCCCGGCGACGTCGATCGTGATGTCGCCTATCTGCAGGATCTCCGGCGTCGGCTCGTCGGTGCGGCGCAGCCGGGCGCGGACCCTGGCGACGAGCTCCTTGGGCTTGAAGGGCTTGACGATGTAGTCGTCGGCCCCCGACTCCAGCCCGAGCACCACGTCGATGGTGTCGCTCTTGGCCGTCAGCATGACGATCGGCACCCCGGACTCGGCCCGGATGCGGCGGCAGACGTCGATCCCGTCCGCGCCGGGGAGCATCAGGTCGAGCAGGACCAGGTCCGGACGGGTGTCGCGGAACGCGTCCAGCGCCTTGTCACCGTCGGAGACGAAGGAGGGTTCGAAGCCCTCCCCGCGCAGCACGATACCGAGCATCTCGGCGAGAGCGGCGTCGTCGTCGACGACCAGCACGCGTCCTTTCATGGCCCCTCATTCGGTTTACGCAGTTCGGGAGTTATTGGGATAAACCGCTCGATCGTCGAAGATTACCCTTGTCCGCCTACTGGATGACACCGGCCGACGACCGGGCGTCCAAATGACGAATTTTAGGCGCACGCAACGTGAAACGCGCAGTGGTGCCCCCCCACGGCCGCCGCCGGCCCCGGCGACTGCGGACGCCGGGCGGTGATGACCACGGTCACAGTCTGCGGTAAACCACGGCTTCTCGGCCATCCCTCCGGGATCTCCGCCGCTCCGGGGAAGGATGAATCGCCCGATCACCACGGACGGCGGGTCCACATGCCAGGATTGGGATATGTCAGACGGTCACGGCTCCACCCCCGGTGCTCCCGGTACGCCTCCGGGTTGGGCGTCCAACCAACCTCCGCCGTACGGAAACGCCCCGGGATCGCCGTGGACCGCGCCCGGCACGGCGCCCGGCCCCGCGTCCGGCGCCCCCGAGGGCCCGCCGCCCCAGGGGTTCCCGCAGGGTCCTCCGCCGGGTCCCGGCCAGCCCTACGGCCAGGCGCCCCACCAGCAGCCGTACCCCCAGGGCCCCTACGGGGCGCCGCCCCCCGCGATGCGCCCGGGGATCATCCCGCTGCGCCCGCTCGGCCTGGGCGACATCCTCGACGGCACGATCAAGCTGATGCGCTCCAACCCCAAGAGCGTCCTGGGCCTGTCGGCGATCGTCGCCGCGCTGGCCGCGATCCCCCTGGCGGTCGGGCAGGCGAGCATGCTCGGCTCCCTCGCCCCGATGCTGGAGAACCCGAACGCGGCCCCTGCCGAGGAGAGCTTCCTCGCCCAGTACGGCGGCAGCCTGCTCTCCTACGGGGTCGAGTTCGTCGCGGTGACGCTGCTGACCGGCGTGCTGACCCGCATCCTGGGCCGCGCGGTCTTCGGCGGCAGGATGACGGCCGGCGAGGCCTGGAAGCTGACCCGTAGCCGGGTGCCCACACTGTTCGGGGTGGTCGTCGTCACCCTCGTGGCCCTGCTCGTCCCGCTGGCCCTGGTCGTCGGCCTGCTCCTCGCGCTCGGCTCCTCGGGGGCGGGGAACGCCGTGGTGGGGATCGTGGGCGTGACGGCGGCGGTCGCCTTCGTGATCTACACCTTCTTCGTCTCCACCCGGCTGGCGCTGGCCCCGGCGGCCGCGGTGCTGGAGCGGCGCGGTGTCGCCGACTCCCTGCGCAGGTCCTGGAACCTGGTCTCGGGCGGCTTCTGGCGGACGCTCGGCATCCTGATCCTCACCCAGTTCATCGCGTTCCTGATCGGCCAGGTGCTCGCCTTCCCCTTCGTCCTGGGCGCGAGCTTCCTCGCCCTCCTCGGCGGCGGGACCACCGGCTCGCAGATCATCTCCGCGATCCTCATCGCCGTGGGCGTCACCCTCGGCTCGATGATCGCCTATCCCCTCCGGGCGGGGGTCAACGGCCTGCTCTACGCCGACCGGCGGATGCGCTCCGAGGCCTTCGACCTGGTGCTGCAGACCGCGGCGATCGAGCAGCAGCGGCAGGGATGGGTCCACGCGTCGGCCGACGACCTCTGGGACCCCTCCGTCACGCCCTCGGGCCCCGCGTCGCACGGGTCCCCCGGCCAGGGAGCCCCGTGGCCCCACTCCTGACGTCCCCCATCGACGTCGAGCGCGAGGAGGCGCGGCGCCAGGCGATCCGGGAGCTGCTCAGATCCGAGTACGCCAAGGAGTCCCTGGTCGACCGCCTCTGGCGGAACGTCAACCAGTTCCTCGGCGACCTGCTCGACCAGGAGTCCCTGGGCGCCGCCGGCAGCGTGGCGGCGCGGGCCGTCCTCCTCCTGATCGTGATCGGGATCATCGTCGCGCTGCTCCTGGTGGCCCGCAGGACCACCGGGGGCCGCGCCTCCCGCGCGGAGGGGATCTTCGGTGACCGCCGCCTCACCGCCGCCGAGCACCGCGAGGCCGCCGAGCGGCTCGCGGCGGAGGCCCGGTGGGCCGAGGCGGTCCGCGAGCGGCTCCGGGCCGTCGCCCGCGACCTGGAGGACCGCGTGATCATCGACTCCACCCCCGGCCGCACCGCCGGCGAGCTGGCCGCCGAGGCCGGTCGCGCGCTGCCCGCGCTCGCCGCCGAGCTGGCCTCGGCGGCCCGGGTGTTCGACGACGTGACCTACGGCGAGGTGCCCGGCACGCCCGAGGCGTACGGGGTCATGCGCGACCTCGACGAGCACCTGCGCGCGGCCCGCCCGGCGGCCGCCGTACGGGCGGAGGCGCCGTGACCCCGGCCGCGCCCGGACAGCCCGAACAGACCGGACAGCCCGGCCTGGCCTCCCCCGGGGGCGTCCCCGAGACGGCCGCGCCGACCGGCGGGCAGGACTCCGCGCGAGAGCCGCGATCCGGCGGGCAGGACCTCGTGCGAGACCTGCGACCCGGCGGGCAGAACTCGGCAAGAGAACCGCGACCTGGCGGGCAGGACCTCGCGACGACCTCCGTCTCGCCGACCGCGGGAAGCCTCTGGCGCGGCGGCAGGGGCGTCCTGCTGGTGGCGCTCCTCGTGGTCGCCGTCGCCGTCACCGGCGTGCTGCTCGGCGGCTCCGGCGGGCCCGGAAGGACCCTCGACCCCGCCGACACCTCGCTGTCGGGGGGCAAGGGCCTGGCCCGGCTGCTGCAGGCGCGGGGCGTGCGGGTCGAGCGGGTCACCTCGGTCGCCGAGGCCGCCGCGCTGGTCGGCCGGGCGGGTCCCGCGGGCAGCACCGTGCTGGTGAGCCCGACGGTCCCGCTCGACGAGGACGAGGCGGAGCGGCTCGCCGACCTCCCCGCGGACCTGCTGGTGGCGGGCGTACGGGCCCGGCTGGACGTGCTCGCGCCCGGGGTGGCTCCGGTACGGGAGGCGCGGGCGCGCTCCCGCGAGCCCCGGTGCGGGCTGCCCGCCGCGGAGAGGGCGGGCAGCGCCTACACCGGCGGCGTGGTCCTCACCGCGCCCCCGCCGTCGATCGGCTGCTACCCGGCGGACGGGGCGCCCACCCTGGTCTCCCACAGCGGCGCGGGCCGCACGGTCACCGTCGTCGGAGACGGGCAGTTCATGACCAACCTGCGGCTCGCCGAGGACGGCAACGCCGCGCTGGCGACGAACCTCGCCGGCGGGCGGCCCACCCTGGTCTGGCTGACGCCCCCGGAGAACGGCGCCCAGGCCGGCGGCGGCAAGGCGGGTCTCTACGGCCTGGTCCCCGCAGGGGTCAAGTGGGCCGTGGCGCAACTGATCGTCGCGGTGCTGCTGCTGGCGCTCTGGCGGGGCCGCAGGCTCGGTCCCGTGGTGGCCGAGCGGCTGCCCGTCGTCGTACGGGCGGCGGAGACCGTCGAGGGACGTGCCAGGCTCTACCGTGCGCGGCGGTCCCGCGACCGGGCCGCCGCGGCCCTGCGGGCGGGCTTCACCGACCGGGTCACCCCCCGCCTCGGGCTGCCCGCGGGGACGGGGCCCGACGCGCTGGTGAACGCGATCGCCGAGCGGACCGGTCAGGCGGCGTCACACGTGGGCGCCGCCCTGTACGGACCGCCGCCGGTCGACGAGGCCGGGCTGGTAGCCCTGGCCGGATACTTGGACATCGTGGAAAGGCAGGTCGGAAAGTCGTGACCACACCACCGGGGAACGGCGGTCCCGCCGAGGCGACCTCCGTCGTCAGGACCGCGCCCGGCGCATCCGCCGCGCCCGTCGCGCCCGCAGCGCCCGTCGCGCGGAGTGCCGACCAGGCCAGGGAGGCGCTGGGGGCCCTGCGCGCCGAGGTCTCCAAGGCGGTCGTCGGCCAGGACGCCGTGGTCACCGGGCTGGTGATCGCGCTGCTCTGCCGGGGCCACGTGCTGCTCGAAGGCGTGCCCGGCGTCGCCAAGACCCTGCTCGTCAGGACACTCGCGGCGGCGCTCTCGCTCGACTTCAAACGGGTGCAGTTCACCCCCGACCTCATGCCGGGCGACATCACCGGCTCGCTGGTCTACGACGCGAAGACGTCGGAGTTCGAGTTCCGCGAGGGGCCGGTCTTCACCAACCTCCTGCTCGCCGACGAGATCAACCGCACGCCCCCGAAGACGCAGGCCGCGCTGCTGGAGGCGATGGAGGAGCGACAGGTCAGCGTGGAGGGGTCGGCGCGCGGGCTGCCCGACCCGTTCATCGTGGCCGCCACCCAGAACCCCGTCGAGTACGAGGGCACCTACCAGCTGCCCGAGGCGCAGCTCGACCGGTTCCTGCTCAAGCTGACCGTCCCGCTGCCGCCCCGTGACCAGGAGATCGCGGTGCTGGAACGGCACGCGCTCGGCTTCGACCCGCGCGACCTGTCGTACGTCAAGGCAGTGGCCACCGCCGCCGACCTCGCCGCGGGACGCGCGGCGGTCGGCCAGGTGCACGTGGGCCCCGAGGTGCTCGGCTACATCGTGGACGTCGCCAGGGCCACCCGCCAGTCGCCCTCGCTCCAGCTCGGCGTCTCCCCGCGCGGCGCCACCGCGCTGCTGGCCGGAGCGCGGGCCTGGGCGTGGCTGTCGGGCCGCTCCTACGTGACGCCCGACGACGTCAAGGCGCTGGCCCGGCCCGCGATGCGGCACCGGATCCAGATACGGCCCGAGGCCGAACTGGAGGGCGCGACCGCCGACGGCCTCATCGACGCCATCCTCGCCTCCGTCCCCGTCCCCCGCTGACCATGGCGCTGACAGGACGGGCCGCGCTGCTGGCGCTGCTGGGCACCCTGGCCGTGCTGCTCGCCCCCCAGCCGGGGGCGGCCCTGGCCGGGGTGGCGCTGCTGATCGTGGCGCTGGTGGTGGTCGACCTGCTGCTGGCCGGGAGCGTACGCCCGCTGCGCCTCACCCGCTCGGGCGAGCGGCTGGTACGGCTCGGCGAGTCGGTCGAGGTCGAGCTGATCGTGGAGAACCCGGGCCCGCGCCGGGCGCGCGGCGTGCTCAGGGACGCCTGGCCGCCGTCGGCGGGCGCCACGCCCCGGCACCTGCCGCTGGACGTGCCTCCCGGCGAGCGCCGCAGGCTGGTCACGACGCTCACCCCCACCCGCAGGGGCGACCGCGAGGCGGTCACGGTGACGGTGCGGACGCTGGGCCCGCTGGGGGTCGCGGCCCGCCAGGGCTCGCACCGGGTGCCCTGGTCGGTCCGGGTGCTGCCGCCCTTCCTCAGCCGCAAGCACCTGCCCGCCAAGCTGTCCAGGCTCAGGGAGCTGGAGGGCAGGCACCCGTCGATGATCCGGGGACAGGGCACCGAGTTCGACTCGCTGCGGGAGTACGTGGTCGGCGACGACGTCCGCTCGATCGACTGGCGGGCCACCGCGCGCCGCAACGACGTCGTGGTCCGCACCTGGCGGCCCGAGCGCGACCGCCGGGTGCTGATCGTGCTCGACACCGGCCGCACCTCGGCCGGGCGGGTGGGCACCGCCCCGATCCCGCTGGCGGGAGAGGTGCCGAAGGGCGCCGGGGGCATCGGGGGCACCGGAGGCGCCGCGTCGCGGGTCGTGCCCGGCTGGCCCCGGCTCGACTGGTCGATGGACGCGGCGCTGCTGCTGGCCGCCCTGGCCTCCCGCGCGGGCGACCGGGTCGACTTCATGGCCCACGACCGGGGGGTGCGCGCCTGGGTCTCCGGCACCGGCCGTACGGAGCTGCTGTCGTCGCTGGTCAACACGATGGCCCCGATCGAGGCCGAGCTGGTCGAGGCCGACTCCGCGGGGATGGTCGCGGCCGTCATGTCGCGGGCCAGGCGGCGCTGCCTGGTCGTCCTGCTGACCGACCTCAACCCGGCGGCGCTGGAGGAGGGCCTGCTGCCCGTCCTGCCCCGTCTGTCCTCGCGGCACCTGGTGCTCCTGGCCGCCGTCTCCGACCCGCAGGTGGCCGAGATGGCCGCCGGGCGCGGCACCTCCGAGCTGGTCTACGGCGCGGCGGCGGCCGAGCACCTGAGGGCGGGACGGCGCAGGATCACCGCCCTGCTGCGCCGCCAGGGCGTGGAGGTCGTGGACACCGCTCCCGAGCAGATCGCCCCGGCCCTGGCCGACGCCTACCTGGCACTGAAGGCCGCCGGACGGCTCTGAGCGCGTCTCCCTCGCGCGCCCAGGCCGGACGGCCGGCTTATCCCGGCCGCCGCGATCGCGCCGCGCTCAGCCGGCGCTGGGGGCCAGGTCGGGGGCGCGCTCCACGTCGCCGCTCTCGCCCGCGGCCACGGCCCGGCGGCCGAAGAAGATCACGTAGGCGAGGAAGGCGACCTCCGCGACCACCCCGATGCCGATCCGTGCCCAGGTGGGCAGCCCCGAGGGGGTGACCAGGCCCTCGATCAGCCCCGAGACGAGCAGCACCACGACCAGGCCGAGGGCCACGCTCATCACGGCCCTGCCCTGCTCGGCCAGGGCCTCGGCGCGCCTGCGCGGGCCGGGGTCGACGAACGTCCAGCCCAGGCGCATGCCGACGGCCGCGGCGAGGAACACCGCGGTGAGCTCCAGCAGGCCGTGCGGGGTGATCAGCCCGAAGAAGATGTCGAGCTTGCCGCGCGAGGCCATCAGCCCGGCGGAGACGGCCACGTTGAGCGCGTTCTCCCACAGGACGTACGGGATCGGCAGGCCGAGCAGGATCGACATGATGATGACCTGCATCGAGACCCAGGCGTTGTTGACCCAGACCTGCCCGGCGAAGGAGGTCGCCGGGTTCTCCGAGTAGTAGTCGGCGAAGTCGTGCTCGACGAGCTGGGTGATCTGCTCGGGGGTGGCGATCGCCGCCTGGACGCCGGGGTTCTGCCCCACCCAGACGGCGACGACCGTGGAGACCAGCAGGAACGCGACGCTCGTGGCCAGCCACCACCAGCGGGCCCGGTAGGCGACCACCGGGAAGGAGACCGTGAAGAAGCGGACGAACTCCCGCCAGGCCGGGGTGTGCGCCCCGGTCACGGCGGAGCGGGCGCGGGCCACGAGCGCCGACAGGCGGCCCACCAGGATCGGGTCGGCGGAGGCCGAGCGGACGAGGGACAGGTGCGTGGCGACACGCTGGTAGAGGTCGACCAGCTCGTCGACCTCGGCGCCGTCCAGCGAGCCGCGCCGCCGGACCAGATGCTCAAGGCGGTCCCAGGCGGGCCGGTGCGCGGTGACGAAGGCGTCGATGTCCACGCGGGCAGCCTATCCAGTCGAAGGTAGGGTGCTGATTGTGTCCGATGTCGTAACCGGCGAGGCCGTGGTCGTCGAGGTCCGCGTGGCCCAGCTCCCGAGCAGGGCCGCGGCGCTGCTGATCGACATGACGGTCCAGGTCCTGACGCTGCTCGGCGCCTCCCTGCTGGTCGGCAGCCTGGGGTTCCTGGACGATCCGGCGCTGACGGCGATGGTCTACATCGTGCTCAGCGTGCTCGTGATCGTCGGCTACCCGGTGGCCTTCGAGACGCTCTCGCGCGGGCGCAGCCTGGGCAAGCTCGCGCTGGGGCTGCGGGTCGTCAGCGACGACGGCGGCCCCGAGCGGTTCCGGCAGGCTCTGTTCCGCGGGCTGGCGGGAGTCCTGGAGTTCTGGATGCTCAGCGGCGCCCCCGCGCTGATCAGCTCGCTGATCTCGGAGAAGGGCAAGCGGCTCGGCGACCTCTTCTCCGGCACCATGGTGATCGCCGAACGCGTCCCCCGGCAGTACGGACCGCCGCTGGACATGCCGCCCTCGCTCGCCCCATGGGCGGCCACGCTGGAGCTGTCGCGGCTGCCCGAACAGGTCGCGGCCACCGCGAGACAGTACCTCATGCGCTGGCACGACCTGGCCCCCGCCGTCCAGCACGAGATGGGCGTGCGCATCGCCACCGAGATGTCGGCCTTCGTCTCACCACCCGCCCCGCCCGGCGTGCCGCCGTTCGCCTACCTGACCGCCGTGCTGGCCGAGCGCCGCCGCCGCGAGCAGGCGCGCCTGGCCCAGCAGTGGCACGACCGGCAGCGCTCGGGTGAGCCGTGGGCCGGTGGGCAGTGGGCGGGAGAGCAATACCCCGGTGGGCAGCACCCCGGTGCGCCGCGACCCGGTGGGCAGTGGGCCCCCGCGCCGCAGCCCGGTGCGCAATGGGCTTCCGCGCAGCAGCCCGATGCCCAGCGACCCGGTGAACAACAAGCCGGTGGACAGTGGGCCGGTCAGGGAGGGCCCGACCAGGGACAGACCGGCCAAGGGCAGACCGGCCAGGGGTGGCCCGACCAGGGACGGACCGGCCACAGCGGGCCCCGGCCTCACGCCCAGCCCGCCCCCCGGCCGCCGCAGCCTCGGATCCCCCTCCCTCCCCCGGCGGAGCCGACGCGCCCGGCGTACCCGGTACACCCAGTGCACCCGGTGGCGCCCCCGCCGCCCGCGGACCGGCCCGCCGCCCGGGAGCCCGGCCCCACCCCAGGCGGGTTCGTCCCTCCCGCCTGACCCCTCCCACCGGACACCCCGACTCCCGCCGGACACCCGACTCCCGCCGGACGCCCCGGCTCTTGACCGGGCACCCCGGCGGCGCGGTGCCGTACGGGCATGACGCCGGTGCGGTGGCCCCGCGGGAACCGGAACGCGAAGAGGGACGGCGGGCGACCCGCCGTCCCTCTCCTCATGAGCTCTCACGAGTCTCTATGAGCCCTCACGAGACCTCATGAGCCCTTGCGGGACCCGTGAGACCCTTCCGGGTCCTCCGACCCGCGAGGTCGTTCACGGGCCCTCTCGTCGGCCCCGCTCGCCCTCGCGGGCGACCGTGTGTCAGTGACGTGTCAGTGACCGTGGCCGTGACCGCCGTAGGACTCCTGGGTCTGCACGTTCAGCCGGTCCGAGCGGACGCCCCTGGCCGGGTCGGTGCGACGGTCGTCGATCTTGAGAACGTCCAGCCCCCTGCGGAAGTCGCTGGCGTAGACGTAGCCGTTGTAGTAGTACGCGGACCAGATGCCGCCGCCTCCGCCGTCGGGCTCGGGGCCGCGCTCGAAGAAGCCGATCTCCTTCGGCTTGGACGAGTCGGTGAAGTCCACGAAGGAGACGCCGCCCTGGTACCAGGCCTGGACCATGATGTCCTTGCCCTTGACCGGGATCAGCGAGCCGTTGTGCGCGACGCAGTTCTCGGTGTCGGCCTGGTAGCGAGTGATCTTGAAGTAGCCCTTGAAGACCAGCTTGCCGCGGACGATGTCGTAGTAGGCGTTGGCACCGCGGTTCGGGCCGGTGGCCTCGTTGCAGGTGGCCGCGCCGCCGCCGCCGAGCTCGTCGGTGAAGATGACCTTCTTGCCGTTGTTGCTGAACGTCGCCGAGTGCCAGAAGGCGAAGTTCGGGTCGGTGGTCCGCGCGGTGATCACCGGGTTCTCCCGGTCGGAGATGTCGAACAGGACGCCGTCACCCATGCAGGCCCCGGCCGCGGTGTCCCTCTCCGCGTAGACGGTGATGTCGTGGCAGCCGCTGGTCGGCAGCAGCAGGCCCGGCTGCGTCTCGTTGCCGCCGTCGGGGAAGATCACCGGCGCGTTGACCACGGCCGCGTCGGTCGGGTTGCGCAGCGGCACCTTGATGACCGAGATCTTGTCGTGCGGCGGCTGGCAGTCGGGGAACGTGGCGTTCGGGTTGTAGGAGGAGACGTACAGGTAGACGTTACGCCGCTGGTCCCTGCCCTTGCCGGGAACGAGTGTCAGCGTGTGGGACCCGCAGTTGGTCTCGACCGCCTTGATGTACTTGGGGTTCTTCTTGTCGCTGATGTCGAAGATCCGAACCCCTTCCCACGATTCCTTCACGCTGGCGGGCTGGGCCACACTGCTGCAGGAATCGTTGTTGCGGGAGTTGTCGACCGCGGCGAACAGCAGGTCGCCGTGGACCGACACGTCCATCTGCGAGCCGGGGCACAGGACGCCGCTGACGAGCTTGGCGCGCCTCGGGTTCCTGATGTCGTAGATCGAGAAGCCACCGTAGTTGCCGACGTAGGCGTAGTCGCCCTGGAAGGCGATGTCGCTGTTGGTGGTGGCCTCAAGGCCGGGGAGCTTGGGCAGGGTGCCCACGTGCGTCACGTTGGGGCTGGTGACGATCTCACCGGGCGGGGGAATGTCGGCGGCCTGGGCCGAGACCGTGGACGTCAGCATCGCGACGGCCGTCGCCGCCACCACCAACGCCCGGATGGTCCTTCGGGGAGCGAACACTCGGGTGCCTCCTTGGAGCAGACATAAGGCATGCATAAATTAGCAAACCGCTCCTCCTGACAGCCGGGCCGACAGAGTATGACTTTGTCACAATAAAATATGAGGTGAGCTCTTTACTTCAGCCGGAAAAAAGCTTACGGTCTATGGCTCTTCCGTGATCATCCCGGCTTTCCACCCCCGCACAACGCATGACGGCCACCGGGCGCCCGTCGAGCGCCCGGTGGCCGTCACCGGGTGGTGGTCATGGCAGTCGTCAGAGGTCGATGGCCATGACCGCCCTCAGAGATCAGTTATCGTGACCACGACCACGGTAGGACTCCTGGGTCTGCGCGTTCAGGATGTCGAACTTGACCCTCTCGGCCCTGCCCATACGACTGTCGTTAATCTTCAGGACGTCGAGGCCGAGGTTGAAGTCGCTGCCGTAGATGTGGCCGTTGTAGTAGTAGGCGGACCAGAAGCCGCCGCTGAGCGCGGGGGCGGTGCTGTCGGGGCCGCGCTCGAAGAACGCGATCTCCTGCGGGTTGCTGGAGTCGGTGAAGTCGACGACCGAGATGCCGCCCTGGTACCAGGCCTGGACCATGATGTCCTTGTTCTTGACCGGGATGAGCGAGCCGTTGTGCGCGACGCAGTTCTCGGTGTCGGCCTGGTGGCGGGCGATCTTGAAGTAGCTCTTGAAGGTGAGCTGGCCGTCCTCGATGTCGTAGTAGGCGTTGGCGCCGCGGTTCGGGCCGATCGCCTCGTTGCAGGTGGCCTGGGTGCCGCCGCCGAGCTCGTCGGTGAAGATCACCTTGTTGCCGTTGTTGCTGAACGTCGCCGAGTGCCAGAACGCGAAGTTCTGGTCGTCGCGGACGGTGGCGGTGACCTTCGGCTCGACCGGGTTGGAGATGTCGAACAGGACGCCCTCGCCCATGCAGGCTCCGGCGGCGATGTTCTTCTCCGGGTAGGCGGTGATGTCGTGGCAGCCGCTCGTGGCCGAGGTGCGCTCCGGGTAGGGCAGGGTCTCACCCGGGTTGCCGCCGTCGGGGAACAGGACCGGCGTGGCGACGACCGAGGCGGACGCCGGGTCGCTCAGCGGCACCTTGATGATCGAGATCTTGTCGTGCGGCGGCTGGCAGTCGGGGAACGACGCGTTCGGGCTGTAGGAGGAGACGTACAGGAAGACGCTCTTGCGGTCCCTCCCCTTGCCCGGGACGACCGTCAGCGTGTGCGAGCCGCAGTTGGTCTCGACGGCCTTGACGTACTTGGGGTTCTTCTTGTCCTTGATGTCGAAGATCCGGACGCCCTCCCACGACTCCTTGACGCTGGCGGACTGGCCGACGCTGCTGCAGGAGTCGTTGTTGCGCGAGGAGTCGACCGCACCGAAGAGCAGGTCTCCGTAGACCGACACGTCCATCTGCCCGCCGGGGCAGACCACCGAGCTGACCAGCGAGGTCCTGTCCGGCCTCTTGATGTCGTAGATCGAGAAGCCGCTGTAGTTGCCGACGTAGGCGTAATCGCCCTGGAACGCCATGTCGGTGTTGATGTCGGTCAGCGGGCCGGGCTTGGGCACGTTCAGGACGTGCTCGATGTTCGCGCTCTTGGCGATCTCGCCGGGAGCCGGGATATCGGCGGCCTGCGCGGGGAACGCAGCCAGCACCGTCGCGACGGCAACCCCGGCCACAAGCAGGAAGCGGCCGGTCAGGCCCTTCCTGAGGGGGGTGGACACTCGTGAACCTCCTTGACACATGCACCCAAATAAAAGGTGCATAAATGCTTAAATCGTTCATGGTGTACGGTCATCCGGCAAGCCGTCACAGTGTCAGCAACTGTTGTCGGTCTGTGGTCTTTACGGGCCACCCCCACAGGGGTTACGGTCTTTCGTCACTGGACATTCACGGAGGAGGCCGGGTGCGCGTCGCGCTCATCGTCGTGATCGCAGCCCTGTCCCTCGGCGCGTGCAGCGCCGACCCCGAGCCGGCCCCGTCCCCCCAGGCGTCGGCGCCGGTGATCGTCCCGGGCAGGCCGGGTGAGGTAGCCAGGACCGTCAGCCCGAGCGAGGCCGCCACCATGGTGCCCGCGCCCACCCCCAACGCGGCCGACGTGACGTACGTCCAGAAGATGGTCGTCCACCACCGCCAGGCCCTCGACATGGCCTCCCTCGCCCCGACCCGCGGCGAGCACGTCAGGCTGAAGAGCCTCGCCTCGCGCATCAAGGACTCGCAGGGGCCGGAGATCCAGTTCATGATCTCCTGGCTCCAGCAGCAGGGCCTGAAAGCCCCCGAGCACCACGCCGAGCACGACGCGATGCCCGGCATGGCCACGCCCGAGCAGATGGAGGCCCTCAAGGCCGCCTCGGGCAAGGAGTTCGACCGGCTCTTCATCCAGCTCATGACCACGCACCACCAGGGCGCGCTCAAGATGTCCGAGCAGGTGCTGACCTCCGGCTCGCACATACGGATCGAGGAGCTGGCCAACGACGTCTCGGCGGGCCAGAGCGCCGAGATCCGCAGGATGCAGGAGATGCTGGCCGAGCTCTGACGACGACGGGCGTGCCCGCGGGTCCCCGGCGGCGGAGAGCGCGTGGCCACGAGGCCGCGGCGACGGCGGGCATGACGGCGAGGCCGCGACAGCGAGACCCGCGACGACCGGGGATGCCCTCACGAGCGGGGGCATGACCACGAACCGAGAGCGTGGCTACGAGCCGAGCCGCCACGAGTGGAGATACTCCTCCTGGTCGGGGGTGAGCTCGTCCATCTCGATCCCGGCCGCGGCCAGCTTGAGCCGCGCGACCTCCACGTCGACCTCCCCCGGCACGTCGTAGACCCCCGGCTCCAGCCGTGCCCGCTCGCGGACCAGCCACGCCACCGAGAGCACCTGCGCGGAGAAGGACATGTCCATGACGGCGGCCGGATGCCCCTCGGCGGCGGTCAGGTTCACCAGGCGGCCCTCGGCGAGCAGCAGGAGCCTGCGGCCGTCGGCGAGGACGTACTCGTCGGTGTTGGGACGCACCCCGCGGTGGACGGCGTGCGCCAGGTCGTCCAGGGCCCGGACGTCGATCTCGACGTCGAAGTGCCCGGCGTTGGCCAGGATCGCGCCGTCCTTCATCTCCACCAGGTGCTCGCCCCTGATCACGTCGCGGTTGCCGGTGACCGTGACGAACACGTCCCCGGCGCGGGCGGCCGCCGCCATCGAGCGCACGTCGTAGCCCTGCAGCGAGGCGTCCAGCGCCTTGACGGGGTCGATCTCGGTCACCACGACCCGCGCCCCCAGGCCCCTGGCCCGCTCGGCGACGCCCCGGCCGCAGTAGCCGAATCCGGCGACCACCACGGTCTTGCCCGCGAGCAGGGTGTTGGTGGCCCGCATGATCCCGTCCATGGTCGACTGGCCGGTGCCGTAGCGGTTGTCGAACATCCGCTTGGTCCGCGTGTCGTTGACCGCCACCACGGGGAACCTGAGGGCCTTCTCCGCGGCCATCTGGCGGAGCCTGATGATCCCGGTGGTGGTCTCCTCGCACCCGCCCGAGACCGTCTCCAGCAGCTCGGTCCGCTCGGTGTGCAGGATGTTGACGAGGTCGCAGCCGTCGTCCAGCACGATGTCCGGGACGATGTCGAGCGCCTGGTGGATGTGGCCGTAGTAGGCGTCCATGGTCACCCCGGCCCGCGCGTGCACGACGACGCCGTAGTCACGGAGCGCCTCGGCGACGTCGTCCTGGGTGGACAGGGGGTTCGACGCGGCCAGGGCGATCTCGGCCCCGCCCGCCTTGAGGGTGCCCATGAGCACGGCGGTCTCGGCGGTGACGTGCAGGCACGCGGCGATCCGCAGCCCCTCGAAGGGCCGCTCGGCGGCGAACCGCTCGCCGAGGGCGGTGAGCACCGGCATCGCCCGCGCCGCCCACCCGATCCGCAGCTCCCCCGCGGCCACCAGAGCGCTGTCGGCGCTGTCCACGTCTCTCCCCAGATCGCCCGAACCCCGGAACACCTGGTCCGGAATCACCTGAATTCCGGACCGTAATTGCCCGAAGGCCCCCGCGAAGCCGCGGGGGCCCGGTGGAACTCGACCGCGGATGTCAGTAACGGTAGTGGTCGGCCTTGTAGGGGCCCTCGACGTCCACGCCGATGTACTCGGCCTGGGCCTTGGTGAGCGTGGTGAGCTTCACGCCCAGCGCGTCGAGGTGGAGGCGGGCGACCTTCTCGTCCAGGTGCTTGGGCAGCACGTAGACGCCGACCGGGTAGTCGTCGGTCTTGGTGAACAGCTCGATCTGCGCGATCACCTGGTTGGTGAAGGAGTTGGACATGACGAACGAGGGGTGGCCGGTGGCGCAGCCCAGGTTCATCAGGCGGCCCTCGGCGAGCACGATGATCTGCTTGCCGTCGGGGAAGCGCCAGGTGTGGACCTGCGGCTTGACCTCGGTCTTCTCGATGCCCGGGATCCGCGCCAGGCCGGTCATGTCGATCTCGTTGTCGAAGTGACCGATGTTGGACACGATCGCGTTGTGCTTCATCCGGGCCATGTGGTCGGCCGTGATGATGTCGAAGTTGCCGGTCGTCGTGACGAAGATGTCGACGAGGCCGACGACCTCGTCCAGGGTGGTGACCTGGAAGCCGTCCATGGCGGCCTGGAGCGCGCAGATCGGGTCGATCTCGGTGACGATGACGCGGGCGCCCTGGCCCTTGAGGGCCTCGGCGCAGCCCTTGCCGACGTCGCCGTACCCGGCGACGAGCGCCACCTTGCCGCCGATCAGCACGTCGGTGGCGCGGTTGAGGCCGTCGATCACCGAGTGGCGGCAGCCGTACTTGTTGTCGAACTTGGACTTGGTCACCGAGTCGTTGACGTTGATGGCCGGGAAGAGCAGGTTGCCGGTCTTGAACATCTCGTACAGGCGGTGCACGCCGGTGGTGGTCTCCTCGGTGACGCCCTTGATCTGCGAGGCGACCTTGGTCCAGCGGCCCTCGTCGGAGACCGTGCGGCGGAGCAGTTCGAGGACGACGCCCCACTCCTCGGGGTCGTTCTCACCGGTGCTGGGCACGGCGCCGGCCTTCTCGTACTCGCTGCCCTTGTGGACGAGCATGGTGGCGTCGCCGCCGTCGTCGAGGATCATGTTGGGGCCGTCGGCACCGGGCCACGTCAGGGCCTGCTCGGTGCACCACCAGTACTCCTCCAGGGTCTCGCCCTTCCAGGCGAAGACCGGGACGCCCCGCGGGTTCTCCGGGGTGCCCTCCGGGCCGACGACCACGGCGGCGGCGGCGTGGTCCTGGGTGGAGAAGATGTTGCAGCTCACCCAGCGGACCTCGGCGCCGAGCGCGACCAGGGTCTCGATGAGCACGGCGGTCTGGATGGTCATGTGCAGCGAGCCCATGATCTTCGCCCCGGCCAGCGGCTGGGTGGCGGCGTACTCCTTGCGTACGGCCATCAGGCCCGGCATCTCGTGCTCGGCGAGCTGGATCTCCCTGCGCCCGAAGGCCGCAAGGGAGAGGTCGGCGACCTTGAAGTCCATGTGTGGTTACCCCTCTGGTTGATGGCGGCGTTCGCCTCACACCCTCGCCCGTCGCGCTCGTCTCGCGATCGTGCTTCGCTCTGGGGCCGGGCTCGCCGTTCCATCGGAACAGTCGATGTCCATCGAGTTTAGGCCGCCGGAACGACTCCACGCACCTTTTGAACGGGTAACCTGACACAAGAATGTAAGGTTTCCCGCAAAACCGCTGGAAAGAGGTCACCGATGCGGATCACCGAGGCCGCCGGCAGGCTGGGCATGTCCCCCAGGATGCTTCGCTACCGCGAGGCGCTCGGCCTGCTCCCCCCGGTCCGGAACCAGGGCGCGCACCGCCGGTTCGGCCCCGAGGAGCTCTCCGCCGTCGCCCAGAGCGTCGAGCTGGAGAAACGGTTCGACATCTCCCCCGCCGAGCTGGCCTTCGCGCTGCGGACCCTGAGCGAACCCGCGGTCGCGCAGGCCGTACGGGACCTGGGGCTGCGCATCGGCCGCCTGCAGGCCCCCCGCAGGGCCCTGGACTTCGAGAAGGAGAAGGCCCTGCGCCTCCTCCAGCGCCGCCCCCGGGGCTGACGGCGCCCGCGCTCTCCGGGAAGCCCGGGGCCCCTGGAGAACGCGAGGACCCCGGCGGTGTGCGCCGGGGTCCCGCGTCCGGAATCCGTGACGTGACGGCCCGGTGGTGGCCCTACGTGCGAGAGATCACGTCCGGGTCAGACGGGGCCGTTGACGCTGCTCCTGTCGAGGTCGGGCTCCAGGTAGATGACGCGGGCCTCCGGGACGGCCGCGCGGATGCGCTGCTCGGCCTCGTCGATGCCGCGGGCTATGTCGGCGGCCGTGTCGTCGTGGTCCACCGCGATCTTGGCGGCGACCAGGATCTCCTCGGGGCCCAGGTGGAGCGTGCGCATGTGGATGACCCGGCTCACCTCGGGCGCGCTCTCCAGCGCGTCGGCGATGCGGGTCTCGACCTCGGGCCCCGCGCCCTCGCCGAGCAGCAGCGACTTGGTCTCGATCGCCAGGATGATCGCGATCACCGCGAGCAGGACGCCGATCATGATGGTGCCGATGCCGTCCCAGACGGGGTCGCCGGTCACCACGGCCATGGTCACGCCGAAGAGCGCGAAGATCAGGCCGAGCAGCGCGCCCAGGTCCTCTAGCACGATGACCGGCAGTTCGGGCGACTTGGAGCGGCGGATGAACTGCACCCACGACTGGTTTCCCCGGACGCGGTTGGACTCGATGATCGCCGTCCTGAACGAGAACGCCTCGGCGATGATCGCGAAGATCAGCACGCCGAAGGCCCACTGGGGGGACTCCAGCTTCTCGTGGGCGGAGAGCTTGTGGATGCCCTCGTAGAGCGAGAACACCGCGCCGATGGTGAACAGCACCACCGCGACCACGAACGCGTAGAAGTAGCGCTCCCGTCCGTAGCCGAAGGGGTGCTGGGGCGTGCGCGCCCGCTGCGCGCGCTTGCCGCCCAGCAGCAGCAGCGCCTGATTGCCCGAGTCGGCCACCGAGTGGACCGACTCGGCGATCATCGATGACGAACCTGTGAAGAGAAACGCCACGAATTTGGCCACGGCGATCGCCAGGTTGGCCGCCAACGCCGCGATGATTGCCTTAGTACCGCCGCCCGCGCTCACGGCAGCCTCCGCTCAGCTTGTTGTTCGGGAAAGACGAGACAAGGATCCTATTGCGAAACCCTTGCCCTGAGTTCTGTGATCGCCGACACGACGGCCGGGTCGATCCCGTACCCGAGAGCGAGGTACGTACTCGCGAAATCCCCGAGCGCGATCAGCGTGGCGAGCCGCTCCAGCGGATGCGCCCCCTCCGCGGCGATCTGCGTGACCGGGACGCCGCGATCCTCCGCCAGCCGCACCGACACCTCCCGCTGCCGTACGACCCGGGGGTGCTCCTCCACGTCGCGCAGCACGATCAGCCGGAGCGACCTGCCGCTCTCGTCGGCGAAGATGTCGCGCTGGGCGAGCGGGCCGTCGAGGGCGGCCACCTGGTCGTGACCGGCCTCGGGCAGCTCCCCCCATATCGCCGGATACCTGCCGTCCGTGTTGAGGCGTCCGGCCCACCGGCGGGCCGCGACGGCCGCCAGCGGGGAGGAGCCCCAGATCATCGGCACGGTCTCGGCGAGCTCCATGGCGAGCGACTTGCCCGGGTTGATGAACGACTCGCTCGCCGGGCGGCAGCGGTGGGCGAGGTCCTCCAGGCGCTTGGCGACCTCCTCGAACACCGCCTCCTCGGCCTCGACCAGGCCGAGCTCGACGGCGGCGACGACCAGCGGGACCGACAGCGCCCACACCGCGGCGCGCCCCTGCCCGCCGCTCACGGCGGGCACGAACGGCGCTCCCGCCTGCCTGGCGATCGCGTGGAGCGGCGAGTCGGGCCCGCCGACGGCGAGCAGGCGGCAGCCCCGGCGGACGGCCTCGGCGGCCACCGCGAGCGTCTCCTCGGTCCTGCCCGAGCGCGACACCGCGATCACCAGATCGGTCGCGCCGACCCAGCCGGGCAGCCGGTAGGACCTCACGGTCACGATCGGCAGCGGGGCCCCGTGACCGCACACCACGTTGAGGATGTCGCCGGCGATGCCCGAACCGCCCACCCCGGCGACTACGACCGCCCGGGGACGGCCGTGCCTGGAGAGCGAGGACAGGTCCGACTCAAGGGCGGCCCTGCGGGAGGTGCGAACCTGCGCGGCGGAGTCGGCCACCGCCCGCAGCATGCCCGCCGGATCGCCCTCGGCCAGCCGTTTCTGGTCGTCGAGCCGATCTGGCTCCCAGTTCACGACTTCCGGGCCTCGTCGACCAGCAGGACCGGGATGTCGTCCCGGACCGGGTAGACCAGGCCGCACGAGGCGGAGGTGCACGACAGCTCGTCGACCTCGGGGTCGGCTCGCAGGGGGGACTTGCAGTTGGGACAGGCCAGGATCTCCAGCAGCCAGTCGTCGATCTTCACTCGTTCAGCTCCTCACGACAGCAAGGACCTCGTCCCTGATCGCTGCCATCTGAATCTCGTCGGCCGCCTCGGCGTTCAGCCTGAGCAGCGGCTCGGTGTTGGACGGTCGAAGGTTGAACCACCATCCGGGGCCGGAGACGGTCAGGCCGTCCAGCTCGTCGAAGGTGACGCCGTCGCGGGCGGCGAAGATCTCGCGGACCCGCTCCGTCGCCGCGCCCTGGTCGGCGACCGTGCTGTTGACCTCCCCGGAGGCCGTGTAACGAGTGTATTCGGAGAGAATGTCCGAAAGCGGCTTCTGCTGCTCGCCCAGCGCGGCCAGCACGTGCAGCGCGGCCAGCATGCCGGAGTCGGCGAACCAGAAGTCCTTGAAGTAGTAGTGGGCGGAGTGCTCGCCGCCGAAGACCGCGCCGGTCTCGGCCATCTCGGCCTTGATGAACGAGTGGCCCACGCGGGTGCGGACCGGACGGCCGCCGTGCTCGGCGACGATCTCCGGGACGCCCCTGGAGGTGATCAGGTTGTGGATGATCGTGGCCCCGGGGTGCCTGCCCAGCTCGCGGACCGCGACCAGCGCGGTGATCGTGGACGGGGAGACGGACTCGCCGCGCTCGTCGACCACCCAGCAGCGGTCGGCGTCGCCGTCGAAGGCGAGCCCGATGTCGGCGCCCACGTCGAGGACGGCCTTCTGCAGGTCGCGCAGGTTGTCGGGCTCGATGGGGTTGGCCTCGTGGTTGGGGAAGGTGCCGTCGAGCTCGAAGTAGAGGGCGGTCAGCTCGACGGGCAGCCCCTCGAACACCGTCGGGACCGTGTGCCCGCCCATCCCGTTGCCCGCGTCGACCACGACCCGCAGCGGCCGGATGCCGGACAGGTCGACCAGGGTGCGCAGGTGGTCGGCGTAGCCGCGCAGCAGGTCGCGCCCGGAGACCGTCCCGCCCCCCTGGCCGCCGAGGGTGCCCGAGGCCAGGATCGCGGCGGCCCGGTCGCGGATCTCCACGAGCCCGGTGGCGCCGCCGATCGGCACGGCGCCCGCCCTGCACATCTTCATGCCGTTGTAGCGGGCCGGGTTGTGGCTCGCGGTGAACATCACCCCGGGCAGGCCGAGGCTGCCGCTCGCGTAGTAGAGCAGGTCCGTGGAGCCCAGGCCCGCGTTGATCACGTCGGCCCCCCGCGAGGTCGCCCCCCGGGTGAAGGCCGCGGCCAGGGGCACCGACGACTCGCGCATGTCGTGCGCCACGACGGCGGTCTCGGCCCCGGTCACCTCCACGAAGGCCGCGCCGACCGCCTCGGCGGTCTCCTCGTCGAGCTCGTCCGGCACGACGCCGCGAACGTCGTACGCCTTGAAGATCTTGGCGAGGTCGCCCACTCCAGCTCCACCCCTTGCGTCGTGTTCGTGACCCCAGCCTAGTAGGGTCAGCGGTCGCGCTGGGGCTGGGCGGAGCGCAGCACCCGCAGATGGCCTCGGCGGCCGACCTCGACCCCCTGGCCGACCGGCTCGGTGCTCCCGCTCGGCGCGGGCCTGGCGGCCTCGCGGACCGCGTTGGCGAGGGCTTCCAGGTCGTCGGTGCTCGGTGGGGCGCCGTCGGTCGGCAGGCGGACCACCTCCCAGCCTCGGGGGGCGGTGAGCCGCTCGGCGTGCTCGGCACACAGGTCGTAACAGTGCGGCTCGGCGTACGTCGCCAAGGGCCCGAGAACAGCGGTCGAATCGGCGTAGACGTACGTGAGCGTGAAAACGGCAGGCTGACTGCACGCGGTGCGGGAACAGCGGCGGACGGGGCTCACGGTGGGACCGTATCCGGTAAGCGTCCGGGGCGCCACTATCTGAGCGCTCTTAACGAGCGTGTCGCCACAATTCGGACACGTGTCCCGGCTTCCACCCGCCTGTACGGCTTACGCCCCCTGTCCGCACGCCCCCGGGTTACACCTCCCCCCACCCGCACCCCCTCCGTCACGGCTCCCACCCGTCCGCGCTCCCATCACGGCACCTCCCGCCCCCGTCCGGGTCACGTCTAAGCTGGGGCCGTGAGCCCGGCACCCGGCAGACCCCGTCCTCCCCGCAGGCGCGACAGACACGGTCGCGGCCTGCGCGGCCCGCTGGCGCCCTCACACGTGCCGATCGCCAAGGCCCGCAGCGAGCGGTTCGACGACCTCGTCCTGGACGCCGTCGACCGGCTCAAGCCCCGGTGGGCCAAGCAGCTGTCGGCCGTGGAGTTCGCGGTCGAGGAGGTCCCGCCGATCAGCGAGCTGGGCGACGGCCCCGGGCTGCTGACCGGCGAGCCCATTCCGTTCGGGCGGGCGGAGCCCGCCGCGGGGACCCGCCCGGCCGTCGTGATCATCTACCGCCGCCCCCTGGAGAGCAGGGCACGCGACCGCGACCACCTGGGCGCGATGGTGCACGAGGCGGTGGTGGAGCAGGTCGCGGGCCTGTTCGGCCTCTCCCCCGAGTCGGTCGACCCCGGCTTCGACGACCACGACTGACCCACCGCCCAGGACCGCCCGCGAGCGCCCGAAACGCCCCGGCCGCCCCCGGCCGCCCCCGGGGCGGGACGACCCCGCCGTTCCTCAACCGGGGACGGCTTTGCCGCTCCCTCAGGGCAGGACGGTCGCGGCGGACTCGGCGATCGGCGGGACCAGCGCCCACAGGCGCGCGGGGGCGAGCGGCTGCACGGTCAGCGCCAGGCCGCCCTTCAGCCGCTCGTCCATGACGCGCCCGCCGTAGACCGGTCCCGAGCCGGGCAGCGGTTGCACGACCACCGCGAAGGGCCCGTCCACCTTCTTGAGCGTGACCTGCTTGGTCCGCGAGGCGGAGATCTCCACCTGGAACGGCTCGTGCGGCTCGCCCTCGCGCGGGACCACCTGAACGCTCACCGCGCCCGCCGCGTCCGGCGCGGTCAGCAGCAGCCGGGAACTCGCCTTGCCGCCCGCCCGGTTGTCGGCGACGACGCTGCCCAGGTCGAGGGGGACCGCTCCGGCGGTGAAGGCCACGTCGGTCTTCGAACCGGTGCCGGTGGCGACGAGCCCGGCGACGATCGGGGTCTCCGAGGTGAGCACCAGCGCGGACGGCTGTCCGCCGATCCCGGCGGACAGGTCGAGGGAGGCGACGGAACCCGCGGGCACCTCGACGAGCTCGTGGCCCTGGATCGCGTAGGTCCCCTCGGGAGTGAGGGCCCTGACCTCCACCAGCGTGTCGACCTCCTCGGCGGAGGCGACGAGCAGCTCACGCCTCCCGCCGCCGCCGGGGACGCCCGGCACGACGACGCGGGTGGCGGGGGCGGCGGAGACCGGCAGCCAGTCCACGCCGCGCCCGTCGTTCATCATCGCCCGCGCCGCGGCGGCGACCCGCCCCGAGCTGGTACGGACCTGGATCGCCAGGACGAGCGCCGAGGGCGCGAGGTCCAGGACCTTGATCGTGCGGCTCTGCCCCGGCTTGAGGGTGAAGACGCCACCGGTGTCGTCGAACACCGGGCCCTCACCCGTGTAGACCATGATCTCCGCGATGGCCGGGGCGAGGTCGGCGTTGGTCAGGTACAGCGTGACGTCCGCCGCGGCCGGTCCCGGCCCGACCAGCCAGGTGCTCGCCACCGGCTCGGCACAGCGCGTCCCGGCCAGTCCCCGGTGCTTGCCCGACTTCTCCCTGCGGGTCTGCGCCACCTCCAGGCCCGCGGCCATGCTCCCGTTCGCCGCGACGACGAGCGGCGGGGACGAGGCCGGCACCTCGTCGTGCCAGAGGCGGCCGGGGACGTCGACGGTGGCCAGAGTCCTGTCCCCGGTGACGAGCGTCGCCGAGCCCGGCTCCCGGCTGCCGGGCGGGGCGACCACGCCGACGGAGGTGTCGCCGGGCGCCGGGCAGACGGCCGTCACCGAGGCGACGGGCACCTTCTCGAACCCGGGCGCGGGGGCGGTGACGGCCGGCGGCTGGGTGGCGTAGGCGACCCCGTACAGGGCGAGCAGGGCCACCAGGACCAGCACCAGCAGGCTGAACCGGTTCTCGATCAGGGATTTCACCGGGCGGCCAGCTCTCTGCGAGGCTCGGGGAGGTCCTGGGGAACGGCGGGCTCGTCGGACTCGGTCCGCGAGCCGGGCGCGGCCAGGACCGAGACGATCAGTAGCATCACGGCCTGGGCCCAGAGCCAGCGGCCGTGCCAGGGGTCGCCGGGCGGGGTCTCGGGAAGGGCGACCGGCTGGGTCAGCCGCCACACCCCGACCGCGCGGGACAGGCTCATCCTCGCCAGCGAGGGCTGCGAGTCGAGCGCGTGGCTGATCTCCGGGTCGACGGGCGCGGTCACCACGACGAACCGCACGCCGTGGGCGGCGAGGACCCGGGCGTCGTCACCGCCCCTGCCCGACACCAGCCCGGCCGCGGCGACCCGGACCAGCTCCCGGGGACCGTCGGGGACGGGGATGTCGGCCTCGCCGATCACCGGGGTGCGTCCGCGCAGCACGGTGAACAGCAGGCCGCCCGGCGAGGCGCGCAGCAGCAGGGTCCGCTCGCCGGCCGCGGAGTTCTCCGCGGCGAGGGCGGGCACGACGTCGCGTACGGTGCCGCGGAGGGGGCCGTCCACGCCCTTGGCGATCCACATGCCCGCCGCGAGCAACGGCGTGGAGAACGCGACCAGCACGACGCCGAACGCGGCGACCCGGCGCAGCCCCCCGGCCGCCCGGAACTCCACGATCCGGTCTGCGGTGAGGGCGGCCACCACGAGCATGCCGGTGGCGGCGAAGGCGAGCGGCACGCCCGGCCAGGCGGGGGCCTCGACGTCGCCGTTGATCGAGGTGACGGTGGTCCTGCTCACCAGGATCGCCACCAGCACGCCGAAGAGCGCGACGCCCCAGCCGAGCGCGATGACCATCCGGTTGCGGCGCATCAGCAGCGCGAACAGGCAGGCGGCGAGCAGGCCGCCGGTCACCCACAGCGGCGGCATGCCGGGACCGCCGGGGCTGAGCAGCAGCAGCGACCCGGCGGGCAGCGCGGGGTCGACCAGCGCGGGCTGGTGCAGCCCGGCCTCCAGCAGCAGCCGCCCGGGGTCGGCGACCACCTGGGCGAGCCAGGGGAACAGCAGGGCCACGGGGACGGCGAACGCCACGAGCATCGAGACCGCGACGCCCCTGCGCGGGAAGGCCAGCGCCGCGAGCGCGCCGAGGATGGCGGTCAGCGGGTAGACCAGCGGGGCGAAGGCCGTGCCGACGGCGAGCAGGAGTCCCAGCCCCCAGGCGGCACGGCGGGCGCGGCGCCGCTCCCCGGTGAGCACCGTGGTGGCGAGCGCCGCGTAGACGGGCAGCAGCACGAAGACCACCGCGGTGCCGAGCCGCCCCGCCGCGACCGCTCCGGTGGCGACCGGCAGGAGGGCGTACGAGGAGGCCAGCCAGACCCTGGTCCAGCGGCCGGGGATCATCGACCGGGTGGCCGCGTACGCGGAGATCCCCGCCAGCGGCACGCAGCCGAGCAGCAGCAGCGACACCGCGAGCCACGTCTTGCCGAACAGCAGCGTGGAGAGCACGGCCAGCACCGCCACGTAGGGCGGGGTCCACGCGTCGGTGCCCAGGCCCACCTGGTGGTAGCTCTCGCGGTAGAGGCTCCACAGGTCGGAGGCCCCGCCGATCACCGGGACGAGCGCCCCGCCGCCCAGCCTGGCCCCGCCCGTCACCGCGCGCTCGGCCACCAGCGTGACCACGGCGAGCGCCAGGAAGAGCAGCACGCCGGGGTTGCCGAAGACGCGCTGCATCACCCCGGCGTCGGTGAGCAGCTCCTCGCCGTCCTCCTGCGCGTCCGGCGAGGCGGCCACGGCGTGGTGGCGTCCCTCGGAGGCCACGAACCCGCCCCCGGCCAGGTAGTTCTGGGCCCGTTCGACGAGCCGCCGGTAACCGGCGCCGGACGGGGTGAGCAGCTTGCTCACCGCCGCGTACCCCTGCCTCCTGCCCTTGGCCCGCGCCCGCCGGGCTTTGATCATCCGGATGGGGTGGCCGAAGACCGAGCCGAAGGCGAGGAACTCGTCCAGCGCGTTGGCGGGCTGCTTGGCCACCAGGAACAGCACCGTGCGGAAGAACGACCCGAACGCGTTGCGCACCAGCGCCCACAGCAGCGGGCGCGCGGGCAGGTTCGCCATCACGACGAAGAGGGCGTTGCGGCGGTCGAGGCGGCGGGGGTGGTCGCCGCTGGCGGTGATGCGGCGGCGGCGCCGGGTGGCGGCCTCGGCGTGCCAGGCGATCGCCCGGGTGACGTTCTGCACGCGGTACCCGGCGGTCCTGACGCGCCAGCACAGGTCGAGGTCGTCGCGGAACAGCGGCAGCGCGGGATCGAGCCCGCCGACCTCCTCCCAGACGTCCCTGCGGATCAGCATGCCCGCCGTGGAGACCGAGAGCACGTCCCTGGTCCCGTCGTACTGCCCCTGGTCGAACTCGCGGGGCTCCAGCCCGGTGTCCCTGCGGCCGGTACGGTCGACGGTGACGCCGACCTCCAGCAGGAGCCGCCGGTCGAGCCAGTCGCGGAGCTTGGGGCCGAGCACCGCCGCCTTGGGGTCCGCGTCGGCGGCCTCGAGCAGGAGCCGCAGGGCGTGGACGTCCGGGGCGCAGTCGTCGTGCAGCAGCCAGATCCACTCCCGGCCGCCGCCGGGGCCGAGCCGGTCGAGGACCTCGGCGACGGCCTCGCCGAAACCGGTCGAGCGCGGCAGGGTGAGCACCGCCCTGGCGCCGAGGGCGCCGGTCAGCAGCGCGGCGCTGCCGTCCCTGCTGCCGTTGTCGACCCCGACGGCCCGGTCCACCGGCCGGGTCTGCCTGAGCAGGGCTTCCAGGGTCTCCCCCAGCCAGCGGGATCCGTCGTGGGACACGACGATCGCGGTGACGGTGTGCTGGGGGCGCGGGGGGTCGGTGATGGACATACGTCCCGTGTTCAGGAGTGGTGGTGATCGGCGCGACAACGATACGGCACCCTCTGTCTGCCTATGTCTTACACCTGGTCGCGCGCACGAAAAAAGGGTCACGCGACCGACGGTCACGTGACCCCATGGACATATTCGTCAAGCGCCCCGGAGAGGCGCCGCATACTTCCGCCAGACCGCTCGACCGTCTTCGGGACTCCTCCGGTGTGCCGCTACCGGTGTCTCTCGTCGGTGCCCGTCGCTGTCGACCGGTGTTCGTGTCGTTCATCGTGTTCGTCGATGTTCACGGCGTTCATAGTGTTCATAGTGTTCGTTGGCGTTCGTTCGGCGCTCGGATGTCCGATTTGTCCGGATACCGGCGCGGTCGGGCCTTCCGGCCGGCCGCTCGCGGACGGCTCAGACCGCCTCGCGCTTGATCCGGCGGCGTTCACGCTCCGACAACCCACCCCAGATTCCAAACCGCTCGTCGTGCTCGAGTGCGTACTCAAGACACTCGGCACGCACCTCGCAGGAGCGGCAAACCTTCTTGGCCTCGCGGGTGGACCCTCCCTTCTCCGGGAAGAACGCCTCCGGGTCGGTCTGCGCGCACAAGGCGCGCTCCTGCCAGCCAAGCTGCTCTTCAGCGATGCTCTCCTGTGCGATGACCAGGTCGGCCACTGCACACCTCCCTGCCGCACGCCCGCAAAATTGGAGCCCCCCTATGAACGCCTCCCCCTTACCCACCCAGAGGAAGGCGTAACAACACGTGTGTAATTACACGCGCGTGCCTGGTGTGGCGTCAAGCGGCATGCTGGTATCCGGGGAAAGACCTGCTCTCCCCGGTTGTGGGTCGTGTGCCTGCCACGACGGCAATTGCACCAGGTGATCGCTTCGACCGCCAGGGGCTCAGTGCTCTCGGCGGTCGGAACCGTACCAGGACATGTTCTGATCCTGACCGGGGCCCACCCTCTCTCTATCCGGGGTTTCCTCATCCGTGACCTGACCTGGGCGTTGTTCCGGCTTGTAGATCGCGGTGGGGTCTATCGGCTGCGAGTCCCAGGTCCTGGCGGCGGGCGCGGGACCGCCCAGCGGGTCCCCCTGGTAGGCGTTCGGATCGAACCGGAGCGTCGCCTCCGACTGCGGGTCCCACTGGTGGGACTGGTAGGGCGGCGACTGGGGGGCCTGGGAGGTCTGGGGGTTCTGGGGGTTCTGCGCGGGCTGGGGTGCCTGAGGGGTCGTCTGCGGCGTCTGCGGAGTCTGCGGGTGCCCGAACGGGCTCTCGTAGCTCGACGAGCCGAACTCGGGGACGTGCGGCTGCGGCTCGGTGCCGCCCTGCTGGGCCTGCTGCTGGTAGCTCTCGGCCTGCTGGTAGGCCTGCGCCATCTGCTGGGACCTGAGGTCCACCGGGTCGGGCGCGGGGTAGGCCGGGCCCTGCTCGGCCTGGCGGCCGAACTCCGCGCCCGAGTAGCCGCTGAACGGCTGGCCGTAGTTCTCCGGCGGCTGCGGGAAGGACTGCGACGGCTGGCCGTCGAACGACGGGCGGGGCTGGGCGTCGAGCGGCCGTCCCTGGCGCCCGTCGGCCGGCGGCTCGGGCTGGTGGCCGTACCCGGGCGACTGCGGCTCCTGCTGCCCGAAGCCCTGGGCGTCGGATCGCTGGTAGCTCTGGGAGTCGGGCTGCGGGTACTCCGGCTGTTCGGGCTTGCGCCGGGAGCCCGACGGCTGCGACTCCTGCCCGTACGCCGGGGGAACCGACGAAACCGGGGAGACCGGCGGAACCTGGGAGACCGGAGGCTCGGCCTGCTGGCCGAAGAGCGGGTCGATCTGCCCCGGGGAACCCGGGGACGCGCTCTGCCCGTAGTCGGACTGCGACCGGTCCGAGCGCTGGCCGTACGCGGAGGAGTCGGGCTGCCCGTAGGAGGACTCCGAATACTGGGAGTAGCTCGGCAGCTGGGGGCTGGAGTGCCGCCCGGAACCCGACGACTGCGACTCCTGCCCGTAGGCCGGGGCAGCCGGGGAAGTCGAGGAGGCCGGGGGAACCGGGGAGACCGGAGGCTCGGCCTGCTGGCCGAACCCCTGCGGGTCAGGCTGCCCGTACGACTCCTGCTGCCCGTACGAAGGCTCGGACTGGCCGTACGACGAGTCGGGCTGGCCGTAGGACGAGTCGGGCTGCCCGTAGGACGGGGAGTCCGGGAACTGAGGGTAGCTCGGCAGCCGGGGTTCCGTCTGGGCCTGCGGTTCCACCGGGGCCGCGTAGACCGGCGGGTCGTAGGCCGCGGCCGGCGGGTCGTACGGCTTGGCCGGGGCCGGGGGCTGGACGTCAGCCGCGACGTACGGGCTCGGGGTGTAGCTCGCGGCCGGGGTGGCGGGCTGCTGCGCCTGCGGGTAACCCTGCGGCTCCGGCTGCGCGTACCCCTGCTGCCCCTGTCCCTGGGACTCCGGCTGCGAGTAAGGGGCCTGGGAAGCGTAGGGCTGGTTCTCGGCGGGCGGCGCGTAGGGAGCCTGGGAGTGGTCACCGGTCTGCGGCGCGGGCTGCGCGTGGGAGGGTGCCTGCTGGCCGTACCCCTCCGGGGCTCCGGCGGAGCCGTGCGCGGGCGCGGGCGGGAGCGCGGGGCGGTTGTAAGGGGGCTGCGGGGCCGGGACGGGCGGAGCCTCCTGCGGGTAGCCGTGGCCACCCTGCGGGCCCTGCTCCTGCGCGTGCTGAACGCCCTGCTGGGGCATCTGCCCCTGAGGACCCTGAGGACCCTGCCCCTGAGGACCCTGGAAGCCCTGGACACCGGGGCCCTGCGGCCCCTGCGGGTGGGGGTACGCGCCCTGCTGCCCCTGGGGGTGCTCCTGGAAGGGGGCCTGCCCCTGCGGGGGGACGGGCTGCTGGCCGTAGGCGTACCGCTGGTCCTGCCGCTGCTCGGGGAAGCGGCCGAAGCCGCCGTCGCGCGGGGTCGCGGGGACCGCCTTCGGCAGCACGTACAGCAGCGCGACCGCGCTCAGCGCGAGGGTGGGCAGGTACATGAGAAGGAACTCGACCTTCCCCAGGAACCCCTCCACCCCGCCGAACAGCCCGCCGAACACGCAGATCAGGCCGAACAGCACGGAGAGCCCGAGCGTGCCGGTCACCACCAGGGCCATCGTCCTCAGCCGCTGGATCACCGGGCCGAGGTTGGTCGCCAGCAGCACGCCGCCGACGAGCAACGCGACGGTGACCGGCGAGGTGAGCCGTCCCATGGAGTCCGCCGCGCGCTCGGCGAAGGAGGACGATCCACCCCCCACCAGCATGCGTTCGATGCCGACGAGAACGCTCGCGGACGCGACGGCGACCATGAGCCACGCCGCCGGTTCCCGGAGCCGGACTGCCTCGACATTGATCACAACTACCCCCATAGGGTCTTTAGGTAAACCCGGGTCAGTTTTGCACATGGCTGACTTTGTTGCCGGTGGTCCCAGGAAGCCCACCAACCCCATAAGTGCTCCATCACACCCTATAAACCCACATATCGGGCGGCCAATCAGGCGATCCAGCCATCACGGACACCCGTCATAACGATCATGAAAAGACTACTGTGAACCGCCCGCGGGCACCCCGCCAACAGGCTCGGTGACCTAGTGGAACACTGGACGCCATGCGCATCGTGTCCCTCGCCGGCGGCATCGGCGGCGCCCGTTTCCTGCGGGGCCTCCTCACCGCGACCCCCGATTCCGAGATCACCGTCATCGGCAACACCGGTGACGACATCAGCCTCTACGGCCTGCGGGTCTGCCCCGACCTCGACACCGTGATGTACACGCTGGGCGGCGGCATCGACGAGGAGCAGGGCTGGGGGCGGCGGCAGGAGTCGCACGTCGTCAAGGAGGAGCTGGCCGCCTACGGCGTCGAGCCGCAGTGGTTCGGCCTCGGCGACCGCGACTTCGCCACCCACATCGTGCGCACCCAGATGCTCGACGCCGGATATCCCCTCTCCGCGGTCACCGAGGCGCTGTGCGCCCGCTGGCGGCCGGGCGTGCGCCTGATCCCGATGAGCGACGACAGGACCGAGACCCACGTGGTCATCTCCGACGAGCGGGGCCGCCGCGCCGTCCACTTCCAGGAGTGGTGGGTGCGGCTGCGCGCCTCGGTCCCGGCCGAGCAGATCATCCTGGTCGGCGCGGACCAGGCCTCCCCCGCCCCCGGCGTGCTGGAGGCCGTCGCCGCCGCCGACGTGGTCATCCTCCCGCCGTCCAACCCGGTCGTCAGCATCGGCACGATCCTGCAGATCAAGGGCATCCGCGAGGCCCTGGAGGGCAAGACCGTCGTCGGCGTCTCGCCCATCGTCGGCGGCGCCCCCGTCCGGGGCATGGCCGACGCCTGCCTGACCGCGATCGGCGTGGAGACCACCGCGCAGGCGGTCCTCGAACTGTACGGAACGCCGCTGGTCGACGGCTGGCTGGTCGCGGAGGAGGACGCCGGGGTGGCCCTCGGCGGCGTCACCGTCGAGGCCCGCCCGCTGATCATGCACGACGTCGACTCCGCCGCCGCCATCGCCCGCGCCGCCCTGGACCTCGCCGTACGGCTCGCGGGCCGGGACGCCTCCCCTCCCGCGCCGTACGAGAAGTCACCCTCGGCCCGTGAGGAGGGCGCGCGATGAGCCGGCTCAGGCGCGGCCAGGAGGAGCCCGCCGACGTCAGGGTGGAGGTCTTCGCCGTCCCCGGCATCCCCGAGGTGCGCGAGGGCGACGACGTCGGGGAGCTGATCGCCACGGCCCTGCCCGACCTGCGCGACGGCGACGTCCTCGTGGTCACCTCGAAGATCTGCAGCAAGGCCGAGGGCCGGGTGCTGCGCGACGTGACCCGCGCCGAGGCGGTCGGCGCGGAGACGCGGCGGGTGGTGGCCCGCAGGGGCGAGACCGTGATCGCCGAGACGGCGCACGGGTTCGTCATGGCCGCCGCCGGGGTCGACGCCTCCAACACCCGTCCCGGCACGGTCGTCCTGCTGCCCGCCGACCCGGACGCCTCCGCCTCGGCCGTCAGGGCTCGCGTCAGGGAGCTGCTCGGCGTGTCGGTCGGCGTGGTCGTCTCCGACACCTTCGGCCGCCCGTGGCGCAACGGCCAGACCGACATGGCCGTCGGCCTCGCGGGGGTGACCCCCGCGCTCGACTACCGGGGCATGTCCGACGACCACGGCAACGCGCTGGAGGTCACCCTGACCGCGGTCGCCGACGAGTTCGCCGCGGCCGGGGACCTGGTCAAGGGGAAGGTCGCGCAGACCCCGGTGGCGGTGATCAGAGGTCTGGCGGAGTACACCACCGAGGACGACGGGCCGGGGGTCGGCGAGCTGCTGCGCCCGTCCGCCGACGACATGTTCCGGTACGGTTCGCGCGACGTGCTCTTCGCCCGCAGGACCATCCGAGAGTTCTCCGCGGAGCCCGTGGACGGGGCCAAGGTCCGCAGGGCGGTCGACGCCGCGATCGCCGCGCCCGCCCCGCACCACACGACCCCGTGGCGGTTCGTCCTGCTGGAGTCCGCCGGGACCCGCGAGAAGCTGCTCGACGCCATGCGGGACGCCTGGATCGCCGACCTGCGGGGGGACGGCTTCTCCGAGGAGTCGATCGCCAGGCGGATCAGGCGGGGCGACGTGCTGCGCGCGGCCCCGTACCTGGCGGTGCCCTGCCTGGTGACGGACGGCTCGCACACCTACCGCGACGACCGGCGCAACGCGGCCGAGCGGGAGATGTTCGTGGTCGCGACCGGGGCGGGGGTGCAGAACTTCCTGGTCCAGCTCGCGGTGGAGGGCCTGGGCTCGGCCTGGGTGTCGTCCACCATGTTCTGCCGCGACGTGGTCCGCGAGGTCCTCGACCTGCCCGCCGGCTGGGACCCGATGGGCGCCGTCGCCATCGGCCACCCCGCCGCCCCGCCCAGGGACCGTGCCCCCAGGCAGGCGGCGGACTTCGTCGTCGTCCGCTAGGGAAGCCGCCCGGGACCCGGTCCCGGCGGGTCAGGGTCAGGCTTCGCCGTTCCCGTCGAGTTCCATCGCGCGGTTGATGTCGACCAGCGAGTCCTCGTAGCGGCCGAGGGAGCGCAGGACCTCGCCCCTGCGGATGTAGGCCCAGGTGTAGTCGGGGTCGATCTCGATCGCCCTGCTGAGGTCGGCCACCGACTCCTCGTTCCGCCCGAGCTCGTGCAGGACGGCCCCGCGGCTCGCCAGGGCGCGGTCGTTGTCGGGCTCCAGCTGGAGGGCGTGGTTGAGGTCTCCGAGCGCCTCGTCGAACGCGTCCGTCATGCGGTGCGTCTCCCCGCGCGAGACGAGCGCCCAGACGTTGTTCGGCTCCAGGCTCAGGGCGTGGGAGAAGTCCGTGAGCGCGTCCGCGTAGCGGTCCATCTGGTAGTACAGGTCGCCGCGGGCGTTGTACAGGTCGGCGTCCTCCGGGGCGAGCATGATGGCCCGCATCAGGTCGGTCTCCGCGTCGTCGTACCGTTCGAGCCCGCGGAACAGCCTCGCCCTGTCGCCGAGCAGCCACACCTGGTCCGGGGTCAGCTCCAGCGCGCGGTCGAAGTCGGCGAGGGCCTCGGCGGGCCGCCGGAGCGCCGCGTAGGCCTGGCCCCGGCTGCCGATCGCGAACGCGTACTCGGGGTCGATCTCGATCGCGCGACCGAAGTCGGCGAGGGCCTCCTCGAACCGTCCCATCCTCCGGTACAGCTCGCCCCGGTTGGCCCACGCGACGTCGTCGGCGGGGTCGAGACCGAGCACCTCGGTCAGGTCCGCGGCCGCCTCCTCGAAGCGCTCCATCTCCGTGTAGGTCTTGGCACGCTCGATGAGCAGCCTCCGCCGCTGCCCGCCGCCCCCGGAACTCGCCTCGCTCACACGCCCAGCCTCTCTCTAGATCACCAAAGATCGTAGGCGCTACGTCCTGATAAGGCACCATATTTCGTGATGTATACCTGGTCGGAGAACGACGCTCAGGCGGGGGCGCGGCAGGTGGGGTGGCACAGCCGCCTGGCGAGGGCCGACAGGAAGACGTCGATCATCTCCTCAGGGCGCCGGGCGACGTGCAGGGAGCCGTTGGTGACGGAGGTGACCTGGGTGAGGGCCGCGCGGTCGAGGTCGGTGCCGAAGGCGAGGACGACGACCTGGACCGGCGCCTCGGGATCCCACTCCTCGCGCAGCGCCCGCACCAGGTCGGCGCCGGAGATCCCCTTGCCGTCGTCCTTGCCAGCCGTGATGACGACGAGGGTGTTGTTCATGTTCTCGTCGTAGACCTCGGTCATCTCCCGGAACCCGGCGAGGATCGAGTCGTACAGGGCGCTGGGCTCCTTGGGGGCGGCGCGCAGGGTGCGGGTCAGCTCCTCCAGGCGGCCGCGCCGGACGACCTGCCCTCCGTCGGGTTCGAGGACCGGGCCGATCCGCACCCGCTCGCGCTGGTCCGGGCCCCTGGCCGAGGAGAAGTCCCACAGGCCCATGTGGGTGGAGTCGGGGAAGAGCTGCAGGCCGAGCCTGGCGGCCTCCAGGGCGACGGTGAGCCTGGTCTTCCCCTTCTGCCCGCTGATCGGTTCCGCCATGTGCCTGCCGGTGTCGGTCATGACCAGGATGTTGGTCGGCGGGGCGAGCCTGCTCCACGCCTCCAGCGCCTCGTCGATCATGGCGGGCAGGATGGTCGGGCGGGTGCGGGGCGCCTCGGTGGGGATCTCGGGGCCGGGCGAGTGCGGGCCCAGGGAGCCGTCGGGCGAGCGGAAACCCGCTCCCCGGGCCGCCTCCCGCGTCTCCGGGGAGCGCAGCCAGGCGGCGAAGGCCCGCGACCCGCTCGCCCTCGCCTCGTCGGAGGAGGTGACCACGTACGGGTAGTCGAGGTTGATCGTCCCCTCGCGGGGGTGCAGGGCGACCACCGGGTCGTCGGAGGGCAGGCGGTTGTGCGCCCACACCGCCGACTCCGGCACGATCACCACCGGCCGCTTCCAGAAGGAGCGGTCGTCGACGGCGGCGAGCAGGCTCCGGTAGTCGGGCGCCGACCCCGCCTGCGCCCAGCGGACGAACGCGGTGAGCGCCCGGTCGGCCTCGGGGCCGCTGCCGACCACGTCCCTGGCCGCCGCCACGGTGGCGATCCCGGCCCCCGCGAGCGACGGGTCGGGGACGCGGACCACGTCGGGCTCGTTCTCGTTCGGCCGGATCCGGCCGCGGGTGGTCGCGGGGAAGACCATCCGCCAGTTCATGTCGGTCCTGCCCAGGGCGAAGCGCCGGGCCAGGGACTTGCGGGTGGCGAAGACCAGGGGCGAGGTCGCCACGACGGTCTCGGTCCCGGCCAGGTCCGCGGCGCCCTGCTTGCGGGCGAGGCGGATCCAGGCCGAGGAGTCGGAGATCCACCCGTCGGGACGCCTGCTGAGCACCCCCGCGGTGCCGCCGAGCAGGGTCCGCAGCACGGTGGCGGGCGGCTGCTCGGTCACCTGCACCAGCACGCACCGGCCGTCGACGCCCGCCCCGCTCCGGTTGAACCGCCCCGCCGCCGCCATCACGGTCGGGGCGATGTCCACGGCGGCCGCGACGCCGACCAGCACCGGGTCGCGGGTCGAGCACGAGTTTCCCACCCGGCCGGTCACCAGGGCGGCACCGCCCACCAGGGCGACCGCGACCGCGACCGCCGCCATCGACAGGCGCAGGCGCGCCTGGCGCCGGCGTCGCGCGATGCCCGCGGCCACACGGTGTCGACCGGAGGAGGACAAACCCGGACCTCCCGCTACAGATGACTACACAGGAATGACGATTGTGCCAACGAACCTCTCACGAAAGGCGGACCGATGTAGAACTCGTTATAACTTCGCCGACAGCACCGACGGTGTCGGCGGTTCACGAGGGCGTCGACGGCTCCAGGGAGAGCAGCGGGAGGGCGTTGGGGCGGACGCTCCGGCAGACGCCGTCGCTCGCCCTGGCCGCGGCCACCCGCTCGGCGTCCGGCACGCCGTAGGAGGTGGTCCGCTGCCGGATCGGCCTCCCCGTCGGGGCGACCATGGCCTCGATCTCGCTGATCGTCTTGAAGGAGCCGTTCTCCGACCCGGCCATCCTGCTGATCGTCTCCTCCATCAGCGTGCCACCCAGGTCGTTCACCCCGCCCAGCAGCACCTCGCGGCAGAGCCCGTCCTGGAGCTTCACCCACGAGCACTGGATGTTGGCGATCGCGCCGTGCAGCAGGACGCGGGCCAGCGCGTGCACGGCCCGGTTCTCCCGCGCCGTCGGCCCGGGGCGGGCGATCCCGGCCAGGTAGATGGGCGCGCTGTGGTGGACGAACGGCAACAGCACGAACTCGGAGAACCCGCCGGTCTCCTCCTGGATGCGGCGGATCAGCCGGATGTGCCGCACCCAGTGCGCGTGGTTGTCGACGTGGCCGTACATCATCGTGGAGGTCGTCGGGATGCCGACCCTGTGCGCGGTGGAGATGACCTCGACCCACTCCCTGGTGGGGAGCTTGCCCTTGGTCAGCACCCAGCGGACGTCGTCGTCGAGGATCTCGGCCGCGGTGCCCGGCAGCGAGTCGACACCCGCCTCCCTCGCGGCGACCAGCCAGTCCTCGATGGACAGGTTGGTGCGGCTGGCGCCGTTGATGACCTCCATCGGCGAGAACGCGTGGACGTGCATCTCCGGCACCCTGGCCTTCACCGCCCTGGCGATGTCGAAGTACGCGGTGCCGGGCAGGTCGGGGTGGATACCGCCCTGCATGCACACCTCGGTCGCCCCGGCCTGCCACCCCTCCCAGGCGCGGTCGGCGACCTGCTCCAGCGACAGGGTGTAGGCGTCGGCGTCGGTACGGCGCTGCGCGAAGGCGCAGAAACGGCAGCCGGTGTAGCAGACGTTGGTGAAGTTGATGTTCCGGTTCACCACGTAGGTGACGTCGTCCCCGGCCGCCTCCCTGCGCAGGGCGTCGGCGATCCGGCAGAGCTCGTCCAGCGCGACGTCGTCGGCACCCACCCCGTTCTGGTCCCCGGCGAGGTCCAGCAGGACGAGCGCCTGCGCGTCGCTCAGCCCCGCCGGGTCGCTCTCGGCCTGCCTCAGCGCCTCCCGCACGTCGCCCCGCACGATCGGGGAGGCGGCGGGCAGACGCTCCCTGAGCGCCTCCCAGTCGCCGTAGACGTTGTCGAAGTCGTCGCGGCGGTCGGCGCTGCGGCCCTCGGTGTCGACGGCCGTGTGCAGGTCGACGCGGCCCACGGAGACGAAGCCGCCGTCCGGCTCCTGCCAGGGGCGGCCGGTCAGGACCGCGTCCTCGCGGGCGAGCCCGGTCTCCGGGTCCGCCAGGGCGGCCACGTGCGCGTTGAGCCTCGGGTCGAGCCAGGGCTCCCCGGCCAGCACGAACTCGGGGTAGATGGTGAGCCGCTCGCGCAGCGCGAACCCGGCGGCGGCCGTACGGGCGGCGAGGTCGTCGATCTGCGGCCAGGGACGCTCGGGGTTGACGTGGTCGGGTGTGAGCGGCGAGACGCCGCCCCAGTCGTCGATGCCCGCCCTGATCATCAGCTCGTACTCGGAGTCGACCAGGTTCGGCGGGGCCTGCACCCTCATCCTCGGCCCCATCACCAGCCGGGTCACCGCGATGGCGGCGGCCAGCTCCTGCAGGTCGGCGTCCGGCATGCCGCGCATCGCGGTGTCGGGCTTGGCGCGGAAGTTCTGGACGATGATCTCCTGGATGCCGCCGTACTCGCGCGCCACCCTGCGCAGCGCGAACAGCGACTCGGCGCGGTCCTCGACCGTCTCCCCGATGCCGATGAGGATGCCGCTGGTGAACGGCACGTTCGTCCGCCCGGCGTCCTCCAGCACGCGCAGCCGCACCGCGGGGTCCTTGTCGGGCGAGCCGTAGTGCGCCTGCCCCTTCTCCTCGAACAGCCGCCGCGAGGTCGTCTCCAGCATCATGCCCATGGAGGGCGCGACCGGCTTGAGCCGCTGCAGGTCCTGCCAGGTCATCACGCCCGGGTTCAGGTGCGGCAGCAGCCCGGTCTCCTCCAGCACCCGCACGGCCATCGCGCGGACGTAGGACAGCGTGTCGTCGTAGCCGTGCGCGTCCAGCCACTCGCGGGCCTGGTGCCAGCGGTCCTCCGGGCGGTCTCCCAGGGTGAACAGCGCCTCCTTGCACCCCATCGCCGCGCCCTGCCTGGCGATCTCCAGCACCTCGTCGGGGCTCAGGAACAGGCTTTCCAGCTTGTGCGGCGCGGTGGCGAACGTGCAGTAGCCGCAGCGGTCGCGGCAGAGCCGGGTCAGGGGGATGAAGACCTTGCGGCTGTAGGTGATGATCCCTCGCCGCCCTACCGCCTCCAGGCCCGCGTCCCTCACCCTCCCGGCGTGGTCGAGGAGGATCTCCAGATGTTCGTCCCGCGCGTGCAGCAGGACGGTGGCTTCGGCGGTATCGAGAGCTTTGCCGTCGCGGGCCCTGGCCAGAGCCCGGCGCATCGCGTTGTCGGTGGGGTTAGCGCTCATGACGGCACAGTACGGCGCGCCCCGCGCCTGCGGGGCGGCGGGTGCCCGATCACGGCCCCGTCCCCGCGCCGGACAACGATCACCGGCCCCGGGACCCGCACCGAGGGGCGAGCGCCGGCCCCGGAACCCGATACTTCAGATCTTCTAAAGGATGCACTCAAGCAAGTCTCGATAGACGTAAATGCTTGCAGATGCATAAATTAGAGAGGTCAGCCGGAACCCCCGCACTCGCGGGGAACCCACCCGGATCCCCCGAGGAAACCCCTCGGACCCCACCCTCCAGGAGCCGAAAATGATCGGATTTCTCATCGCCCTCGCCGCCCTCGTCGCCGTCGCCGTCCTCGCCCCGCTGATCGGCGCCGACACGCGCGACAGCCTCGACTGGCATCGCGACGAACCGTCCCCCGACGAGGGGGCGCTCAGAACGACCGGTAGTCGCGCACGGGCATTCTCGGCCCGCGAGCGGGTGGCCGCACACCGCCCAACCCCAGCAGCCGGCTGACCCGGTGCCGGTGCCCCCGGTAGGGAGCGAGCAGCCGCAACATCCGGGCGTCGTCCACCCGCTCGCCGCTGAGCGACCAGCCGACCAGCGACGGCAGGTGGAAGTCGCCCACCGAGACGGCGTCGGCGTCGCCGTGCGAGCGCTGGCGCACCTCGGCCGACGTCCACACCCCGATCCCGGGCAGCGCCCTCAACAGCCGGTCCGCGTCGGCGCTGCCCCCGATCGCCTCCAGCTTCCCCGCGTGCAGGGCGGCGTTCGCGATCGTACGGGCCCGGACCGCCTCCGCCCCCGCGCGGTGCCAGTCCCACGACGGGATGGACCGCCACACCCCGGGCTCGGGGAAGACCCTCATCCCCTCGGGCGCGGGACCCGGCGCGGGCTCGCCGTAGCGGCCCAGCAGCCACCGCCACGCCCGCCACGCCTCGGTGGAGACCACCTTCTGCTCCAGCACGGCCGGGACCAGCGCCTCGAACACCCGCGAGGTCCTGCCGATCCTGAGCCCCGGATAGCGTCTCGCCGCGTTCCTTAGGACCTCGTGCCCGGGAACGAACCCCGACACGTCGTCCCCCGCGCCGAGCAGCTCGGGAAGCGTCTCCAGCATCCACTCCGCCCCCGGCCCCCACGCCGTGGCGGCCGCCCCGCCGTTCAGCGGGGCCACCCGCAGCGTCCCCGGCCCGTCGGGCGTGCGCGAGGTCCGCCAGAAGGCCCCGCCGGGCGCCGGCCTCAGGGTGGGGTCGCCGGTCCCGCGCCGGTGCGGGTCGAGCGCCAGCGCCAGGTCGACCGGCCGCGGCGGGCACCACTCACGTTCCCTCACGAAGGTGCCCGCGCCTCGAACGGTCAGATGTCGCTGGAGAAGCGGATCGCGAACTCGGGGAGCACGACCCCCGGCCAGACCCGGCTGCCCGCGAGCAGCTCGTTCCCCGACCCGACCACGGCGCCGTCGCCGAGGACCACGTCCCGCAGGACCGCTCCAGAGTTGACGCGCGCGCCGATGCCGACCACCGAGTCGACCACGACCGCGCCCGAGTGCACGACGCAGTCGTCCCCGAGCACGCTGCCGCTGATCTGCGCTCCCGACTCCACGATCGCGCGGGCCCCGATCACGGAACCGCCGGAGACCTTGGCCTCGGGCGAGATCATGGCGCCGGGCAGGGCGAGGAAGTCACCGGTGGGCCCCGGCAGGGCGGGCGAGGCGAGACGGCCGAGGACCAGGTCGCGGGAGCCCTTCACGAAGGCGGCGGGCGTGCCCACGTCGAGCCAGTAGGAGGCCTCGGCGTAGCCGAGCACCAGGGCGCCGTCCTCGATCAGGCCGGGGAAGGTCTCGCGCTCGACCGAGACGACCTCGCCCGCCGGGATCGTGTCGATCACCGAGCGGGTGAAGACGTAACATCCGGCGTTGATCCGGTTGGTGACCGGGTTGGGGGTCTTCTCCAGGAAGGCGGTCACCCGCCCGTCCTCGTCGGTCGGCACGCACCCGAACCGCGAGGGATCCTCCACCTCGGTCAGGTGCAGGGTCAGGGCCGCCTTCCTGGCGACGTGCGTCGCGACCTGCTCGCCGATGTCGTGGCCGGACAGGATGTCGCCGTTGAGCACCAGCACCGGGTCGTCGGGGCCGCAGGTCAGCGCCCTGGCCGCGTTGCGGATGGCCCCGCCGGTGCCGAGCGGGACCTCCTCCGTCATGTATTCGAGCGAGAGGCCGAACGCCTCGCCGTCCCCGAAGGCCTCGGAGAACATCTCCGCCCGGTAGGAGGTGGCGAACACGATGCGCCGCACGCCGAAGGCCCTCGCCCTGGCGAGCTGGTGGGCGAGGAAGGGAACCCCTGCCGTGGGCAGCAGTGGTTTCGGGGTGCCGAGCGTCAACGGACGCAGGCGCGTCCCTCGTCCGCCGACAAGGAGGATCGCCTCTAGATCGGGCAAGGGGGTCTCCATCATTCCGCGAGGTTAGCTCACTACTCGGCCGCGCGCTGGTAGGAGAGCAGGTGCGCCTCGGCCGAGGCGTCCCAGGTGAACTCCTTGGCGCGGGCGATTCCGGCCACGGACAGCGCCTCCCTTCGCTCGGGCGACGAGAGCAGCGTGCGCAGCGCCTCGGCGATGCTCTCGGCGTCCGGCTCGGTGTAGGCGACGGCGTCGCCGCCCACCTCCGGCAGCGAGGTGCGGTGGGTGGTGAGCACCGGCGCGCCGCAGGCCATCGCCTCCAGCACCGGCAGCCCGAAACCCTCGCCCCGCGAGGGGAAGGCCGCGACCACCGCCCCGCCGAGGAAACCGCACAGGTCGGCGAACGACAGGAAGCCCGGACGCAGCACCCGCACGGTCGAGGGGACCTCCTCCACCGCGGCGTCCACCTCGACGTCGCGGATCCCTCCGGCGAGCACCAGGGCGGGCGGGTCCGGGAGGTTCCCGACGGCGCGGACGAAGCCGCGGATCAGGTTTGGCACGTTCTTACGCGGCTCCAGCGGGCCCAGGAAGGCGACATACGGGGTGCCGTGCAGGCCGAGCCGGTCGGAGGCGTGCGTGATCTCGCGCTCCGACGGCGGGTGGAACAGCGCCGGGTCGACACCGTGGTAGGCGACGTCGATGCGGGTCGGGTCGGCCGAGAGGATCCTGATCAGCTCGTCCCTGGTCGCCTTGGAGGGCACGATCACCCGGGCGGCGTGCCGGACCGCGGTGCGGGTCGCGGCGCGGAAGAACGCCGCCTTGACCGCGTCGTGCTGCAGCGGCTCGGTGAAGCAGGTGAGGTCGTGGACGGTCGCCACGGTCGGCAGGCCCGAGCTCAGCGGTATCGAGTAATAAGGGGCGTGGATGACCTCGGCGCCGACCTGCTTGGCGAGGAACGGCAGGCCCGTCTGCTCCCACGTCAGGCGGGCGGCCCGGTTGGTGATCCCGTGAGGTCCCGGCACGATCCGCGCGGAGGGCGCGAGACCGGCGTATCTGGCGGCGTCGGCGCGCTGGCAGACGACCGCGAGGTCAGCGCCCGCCCTGTCCAGGGCGGCGACGAGTCCGTCGACGTACCTGATCAGCGCACCGCGATCGGCCGGAACCGCGGCCGCGTCCACGAGCACTCTCGGCGCCAAGAAGGATCGCTCCCCTCAAGATCCACAACGGGACGATCGTCCCCTTTCCCTGTTTACTCTATTGCCAGAGCTTCCCGAATCGTGGGGGAAATCACACTGCTTTTCCCGAAGCGTGGTCCTTCCGGGACCCCTCGGCGCGGCGCGCGACCAGACCCGCGAGACCGGCACAGAGGAGGTCGCCGAGAACGATCACGATCCGGGAGCAGAGCGCCGCCGCTATGGCCGTTCCCTGGTCCAGGACCGGCGCCAGGACGGCCACCATCGCCACCTCGCGCACCCCCGCTCCGGCCGGGACGACGAAGGTCATGATCCCCAGGCACCACGACAGCGCGAACGCGCCGATCGAGAACAGGACCGCGGACGGCCCGGAGGACCCGAGGTCGTGGACGATCGCCGCCAGGTGCAGCCCGTACGCGATCCAGCCGAGCAGTGCCCAGCCCAGCGCGGTGAGCATGCCCCTGCGGGTGAGCGGGCGCTCCAGCGGCTCGCGCCCGAGCTTTCGCAGCCCGAACCCGAGGACCGCGTTGATCACCTTCGGCTCGAAGGCCACCGCGAGCACCGGGATCAGCAGGAACACCCACGCGTACGGCGCCACCGACCCCGGCAGCGCCGCCAGCAGGGTCACCCCCGAGACCACCAGCCCGCTGCCGAGCTGCACCGGCAGCGTCAGGAAGAACGCCGCCGCGCTGCGCGACCGGGGCACGCCCAGCTCCCGGCCCATCTCCATCTGGGCGAGCACCGGCCACAGCGAGCCGGGGATGTACTTGCCCAGCTGGCCCACGAAGAAGACCTTCGCCCCCGCGCGCAGGGGCAGCGGCGAGCCCAGGTCGGCCAGCAGCGCCCGCCACGTCATCATCCCGCCGCACAGCGCGGCGAGCACCGCGACCAGCGACAGCGCGAGCGACGTCCACGACAATCGGGCGAACCCCGCGCGGATCTCCTCCCACTGGCCCACCACCACCCACGCGCCGAACCCGAGCGCCACGAGCAGGAAGGCGACGCGGACCACGCGCCTCAGGGGGGACGTGCCGGACCCGGTTCCCGCGGTCACGAAGGACCGGCCGGAGTCGTACCGCGAGCGAGGAAGGGCAGGTGGGAGGCCCGTGGAGAGCTCACAGGGGACGCACCGGCTCCGGCGGCCGGGGCAGGGAGGGACCGGCCGGGCGGCGGTCGCCCTTGGTCGCCACCCACAGGTAGGTGGGCACCACCGGCAGCAGGGCCCGCAGCACCGGGCGGGGCAGCCTCGACAGCACCCCGCCCGCCACCCGCCCCACCAGGCCGGGGAAGAGCTCGTTCCCGGCGAACGCGGCGGGGGTGGCGAGGACGGGGAAGGTGTAGTCCCACACCCGCAGGCCGCGAGCCATCTTCCGCAGGCCCCTGCGGGTCCGGTAGCGCTCGTAGTAGCTGTCGGCCCGGCCGGAGAGCCGCACGTAGCGGTCGGCCAGCGAGGGAGGCAGGTAGGACAGGAACGGCAGCTTGTAGTGCGGCTCCATCACCCCGAGCCGGTTGCCCAGCCCCAGGTACAGGACGCCGTCGTCGGAGAGCACCCGGCGCATCTCGGCCATGATCGCGTCCGGGTCGACCACGTGCTCGTAGATGTGGTTGAAGACCAGCACGTCGACCGAGCCGTCGGGGAAGGGGAGCGCGGTGCCGTCGGCGCACACGAACTCGACCCGCTCGCCGAACCTCTGGGACGCCTTGCGCAGGCCCGGCACGTCGATGTCGACGCCGAACGTGCGGCTCGCGCCCGCCGCGGCCAGCTCGTCGGCGATGAAGCCCGCCGAGCAGCCGATGTCGGCGACCGTCAGACCGGCGAGGACGTCCTTGTCCCGGCCGAGGAAGTGCCCGAGCACCGCGACGATCTTCGCGGCCTTCCTGCGGCGCTTCTCCTCGTCCAGCATCGCCGCCTGGAACTCGGAGTACTCAAGCTGCGCGACCCGCTCGGCGCTCATCACTCGCTCACCGTTCCTCTTCTTCCCTCCGCGTGACACGGTCCCCTCCGGGTGACGCGGTCCCCTCCGGGTGACGCGGTCCGCCGCCAGGAGCACGCCGCTCCGGAACACGCTGCCCGGGAACACGCCGTCCAAGAGCACGCCGCCCAAGAGTACCGGTGACCCGCGACCCTACCGTCGGGTAAGCAGACCGTCGTACCCTGGGCGGATGCTCAGCCGACTGCGGTCAAGCCGCCTCCTCCGGGTGCTGCTCGCGCTGGTCGCGGTGGGTTTCCTGGGCTACGGCCTGGCCAGGAACCGCGACGAGACGGTGGCCGCGATCTCGCAGCTCTCGTGGTGGTCGCTCGGCGGCTCCTACCTCTCGGTGATGGCCGGGATCGGCGTCATGGTGCTGGCCTGGCGGGCGGTGCTGTCCGGGATGGGCTCGCCGCTCCCGCTCGGGAGCGCCGCGAGGGTGTTCTTCGTCGGCCAGCTCGGCAAGTACGTGCCGGGCAGCGTCTGGGCGTACGCCGCGATGATGGAGCTCGGCCGCGACCACGACGTCCCGCCCCGGCGCATGTTCGGCTCCGTCTCCCTCGCCCTGCTGGTCTCCCTGGGCTGCGCCCTGCTCGTCGCGGCGCTGACCCTGCGCGAGACCCTGACCCAGGCCTGGTACCTGCTGGCGCTGATCCCCGTCATCGCCGTCTGCCTGCACCCGGCCGTGCTCACCTTCGGGCTCAACCTGGCCCTGCGGATCGCCCGCCAGGAGCCCCTCGGCCAGGGCAGGCTGATCGGCGGCAGGGCCGTGCTCGCCGCGGTCGCCCTGACGGTCACCGGCTGGCTGGTGTACGGCCCCCACCTGCTGCTCCCCATGGCCGACCTGGGCGCCTCCGGCGACTCCCTCTATCTCGTGGCGGTCGGCGCCTACGCGCTGGCCTGGGCGACGGGCATCGTCACGGTGATCGTCCCCGCCGGGATCGGCGTCCGCGAGGGGGCCCTGGTGCTCGCCCTGGCGCCGGTCCTCGACTCCCCCAGGGCGCTGGTGGCCGCGGTGGTGTCGAGGGTGATGTTCACCCTGGCCGACCTGAGCTGGGCCGGGATCGGCTTCCTGTGGGGCCGCGTCTCCGGCGCCGCGGGTCGGCGCGAGGAGCCTGAGGCCAGCGTCTCGACGTAGAAGGCACGCGGGTCAGCGCACGGAACCCGGGGAACCCGAGGCCAGCGCCTCGACGTAGGAACCCCGCGGGTCAGCGCACGGAACCCGAGGAGCCCGAGACCAGCGCCTCGACGTAGGAGGCCCAGTAGGGCGCGGGGTCGACGGCCTTCACCCCGGCGCGGAGCCGCTCGGGCTCGCCGGGACGGTAGAAGGCGGCCAGCGCGGCGCGCAGCCCCTCCACCGAGCCGGGTTCGACCAGCAGCCCGTCCACCCCGTCGGTGACGTGGTCGCCGAGCGTGCCCGTCCGGCTCGCGACGACCGGCACCCCGTGCTCGTGGCCGAGCCACACCTGCTGGCTGGCCGTCCCGCTCCGGTAGGGCAGCACCAGCGCGTCCACGTCCGCGAACAGCCCCGGCAGGTCGGCCGAGGCCACGTACCCCGGCCGCAGCTCCACCCGCCCGCCCAGCCCCAGCTCGGCGACGAGCGCCCTGGTCCTCTCCTCCAGACCGCCCCAGAACTCCCCGGCGACCCGCAGCGACACCCCCTCGGGCAGCGCGCGCAGCAGCAGGTCCAGGCCTTTGTACGGCCGGACGAGGCCGAAGAACAGCAGCCTGTCGTGCACCCCCGCCCCCGGCCCGCGGCGATCGGCCCCCGACGGGAGGTGCGGGGCCATCTCGGCCACCCGCACGGGCGTGGCCGCCAGGGCGCGGGCCTTCTCGGCCTGCCCCTCGGAGTGGACGAGCACGGTGTCCACCCGGCGCAGCAGCGCCTTCATCAGCGGCGTGTCGTACGGCTTGCGCTCGTGCGGCAGGACGTTGTGGCAGAGCGCCACGACCCGGGTCCGGCGGCGCAGGCCGTACAGGATGCCCAGGTAGGGCGGGACCTGCACCGGGCTGAGGACGACGAGGACGACCAGGTCGGCGCTCCGCAGCCGCCTCCCGGCGCGGACCCAGCCGTCCGGGCGGCGCCAGTCGAGGTCGCGCAGGACGTGCGGGAACGGCTCGCCGTCGGGCGTGTCGGCGGTCTGCCTGCCCGGGTACAGGAAGGCGGGGTACTGCGCCCGCCACGACTCGATCACCACGTCGTGCCCGGCGGCCCGCAGCCGGTGGGCGAGCTCGGTGGTGTGCGCGGCGCCGCCGCCCTTGTAGGGGTACGTCGGCCCGACGACGGCGATCCGCACTACTCGCTCCTGGAGCGCACGATGAGGTCGGCCAGCAGCGCCAGCGAGCCGATGAGCAGGCCGGACAGGAAGATCACGATGGTGTTGCTGGTCAGGTAGAACCCGTAGCGGACGATGTCGACGACGCCCTTGACCAGGCCGATGCCGACCAGCCAGAGCGCGGGCGGCATGAGGACCTTGAGCGGGTTGAAGTACATGACCATCCGCAGCACCTGCAGGATGTAGCGGTAGGCGTCGGAGACGAAGCTGAACTTGGACTTGCCCGCCCGCTTGCTGTAGCCGATCGGCAGGTAGTAGACGTCGTGCTGGTTCGACAGGAACGACAGCGTGATCGTCGTGACGCAGGAGAAGCCGGGGGGCAGCAGCCTCAGGTAGGGCTTGGCGACCGACTTGCGGAACGCCCGCAGCCCGCTGTTGAGGTCGGGGATCTTCTGCCCGGCCAGCCGCTCGGCCACCTTGCGGATGAACCACTTGGCCGGGACCCGCAGGAACTTGTGCGAGCCCTCCTCGCTGGTCCGCGCGCCCACGACCTGGTCGATCGTCGGGTCCTTCTCCAGGATCTGGATGAGCTCGGGGATGCGCTCGTTCGGGTACGTCATGTCGGCGTCGGTCCACACGACGATCTCGCCGCGCGCCTCCTGGGTGCCGATCCTGCGCACCGTGCCGGAGCCGCCGTTGCGGTGGAAGGCCCTGATCCGCATGTTCGGGAACCTGGGCGCGGCCTCCTGCAGCCTGGCCAGCGTCCCGTCGGTGGAGAAGTCGTCGACGGCCACGAGCTCGTAGGTGTAGCCGCTGTGGTCCATTGCCTCGCAGATGCGCTCGACCTCGGCGATGACGTGGTCCTGCTCGTTGTAACACGGCAGGACGATGGTCACGTACGGCGTTGCGTCCACGGCTGATCCACTCTCGGGCTCTCGGGCATGCTCTCGACGGGCGAGGATACTCTGCCCGGACGGACCCCGAGCGCACATCACCTTCTCTGGACGGCTTCCGCTAGCACTTTTGAGCCACTCCCATCCACAGACACTCCTCGTCCAGGCGTCCGGCCGATCCGACCCCCGTCATCCCCTTGACGGCGCCGACGACCCGTGGGGCGGTCCCCGGGTCCGCGAGCCTGACGTAGTAACTCTCGGGAAGGGGAGACTTGCTGGACTTCTCCCCCCAGACGTATGCGTACACCCGCCGGGCGTGGGCGACGTCCTCGAAGTAGACGCTCTCGCTCTCTTCGAGGGCGAGCAGCCTGTCCCCGACGGCCTTCCTCTCCCCGGCCGTGGCCGGCCCCCGTCCCTTACAGGCGAAGATCGTCCCCTTGCGCCCGCACAGCGAGACGACGACGTCCGCCTTGCCCTGCCAGAAGGACCCTCCGAAGGCGAAGACGTTGGAGACGCCCGGCGCCCTGTGCATCGCGGCTCTGAACCGCGTGATGTCGCGCCACCGGTGGAGCGTGCCCGTGAACGACTCCGGCATGTCCTCCTGTTGGATGGCGGAGAGCAGCGTCTCGTTGTCGGCGTTCTGCTCCGTGAAGTTCGCGTACGCCTCCTCCTGGGACTCGAACGCCACCTCCGCCACCTCGGGCATCGCCCGCAGCCTCGCCTCCAGCGCGCGCCTCTGCTTCGCGGTGATCCCCCGCTTGCGACACTGCTTGAAAACGTCCTGATCACGGCAGAGGTAGACGCTGAACGTGACGGCCTGGGGCCAGTCGTCCGGCGGCGGGGACACCTTCTTGTTCCCCGGCGACGGCCCGCCGGGAGACGTGGCGGCCCAGGCGACGCCCTCCGCGAGAGGCGAGCCGACGCTTCCCCCCGCCCCGAGCATCACGGCGGCGGCCACCACCCCGGCCAGCAGCCCACGGCGGACCATGACGCTCCTGTCACCCGAACCGGCCGCCGGATCCGTCGCGTTCAATCTGTCCTCCACCGTATCGGCCCGGCATAAGGCTCAATATCCTGACATAGACGCACCTTTATTGATCACTAATAAAGAAGCCGGCCTTTACCGAACAACCGGCGCGACCAGGGCCGGGATCACCTCGGCCATCCGTGACGATCACCCTCCGAATCCGTCGAGATTCTCGTCGGCACGAGACGCCCAGGTGGGATCTCCACCGGCGGCGTAGCCCACCGCGGGCATGATCCTCCCGGACTCGCGAAGGAGGTCGTGGTCGTCGCACCCGTCCTTGAGAAGCGACTCACTCACGCGGCGATCGTAAATTCGAAGTGGCCGCGTCAGCGGGGAAATCCCTCTCCAACCGGTGTCAGCGAACCGCCAAAACGGTCATTCGGACATCTCCGGCCCGTAGCACCCGACGAACTCCGGCCCTCATGTGTTCGTGTTCGCTCGCGGGACGGTCATCCAGACGTCGGCGGCCAGGGACCAGGTGCCGTTGGGGGGGGCGACGAGGGAGCGGTCGTCCTGGCGGGTGCGGAGGTTCATGATGTGGACGGGGGTGCCGTACCCGGAGAGCTGGCGGGACTCGGCGGCGAGCAGGACAGGGGTGCGCCCGGCGGCGCGGACGCGGGCGGCCAGGCGGGCGACGTCGGCGGCCCGGGGAATGTCGGAGCGGTAGATGGTGAGCCGGGCGGCCGGGAGGCCGCAGACGCCCCGGACGACCTGGGTGAAGCGGGCGGCGGTGACGCGCTCGACCACGAGCACCGAGGCGCGCGGCGGCAGGGCCTCGCACATGTCCTCGACCGCGGCGAGTTCGCCCCGGTCCACCGGGCTGAACGCCGTCCCCCCCGAGGTGATCACTGGGGGGACGAGGAGGAGGACCGCGCCGGCCGCGACGAGACCCCTGCGCGCGCCCTGGCGGTACCCCGACCTCCGTGCCCTGTCGCGCGTCCAGCGCAGGCCCCAGACGGCGAGCAGGATCAGGCCGGGGATGACGACGGGGACCAGCCGCCGGGCGGCCCACGGGTGGTCGGGGGTGATGCCGGGCCGGTAGAGCGTGGTGACCGTGGTCCAGCCGATGACGGCCAGCGGGAGCAGCCAGCCGGGAGCCGTCCCCCTGACCAGCCTGCGCGCGAGTACGACCGCGGCGAGGGTGGCCAGGAGCGCCGCGGGCAGCCCGATGTACCAGATCACCCAGTGCGCCGAGTTCTCGTAGTAGAGCCGGGAGCCGTCGAGCGGCAGGCGGTTGATCCGCTGGACGCCCTCGATGAACTGCGCGGTCACCCGGTCGTCCGGCGTGACGGGCGGCCGGACCACGGTCTCCAGCCAAGGCCGGGCGGCGAAGGCCGCCGCGACCAGCGCGACCAGGCCCGCGGCGATCTCGGGCAGCCTCGGGACACGGGCCACCCGCCGCAGCGGGGCCGCGAGACGCGGGGCGAGCGCCGCCGCCAGCACGGTGAGGACCCCGACCGCGCCGCAGATGGCCAGCAGCGGGACGACCGAGTCCGACAGGTAGTCCAGGTACGGCCTGGACAGCAGGTAGGCGGCGGCCAGCCCCAGACCGGCTCCCGCCACCAGCCCGCCGAGCAGCGGCACGCCCAGCCGCCCCCCGTCGCGGTTCCCCACCCGGCCCAGCGCGATGAGCAGCCCGGCGTAGACGAGCACGGGGAGCACGTCGCGCAGCCCGTCGATCCTGACCAGGACGGCGAGCCCGAACACCAGTCCCGCCAGGGCGGCCCCCGCCCGCGCGGCGCGGACCCGCACCGGGTCCTCCCCACCGGTGCCGGTGACACGGAGGCGGAGCCCGGTCTCGGCGTCGTGCAGCAGGGCGAGACCGCCGAAGAGCAGGACCAGGGACGGGATCTCGCTGAAGGTCGTCCGCGAGGTGTAGAGGATCGGGAGGCAGACGGCGAGGGCGAGCGCGGCGAGGGGCGCCCAGCGGGCCCCGGCGAGCCGGGCGACGACCCCCGCGACGACCAGCACGGCCGCCGCCCCCAGCACCGGCGGCACCAGCAGCAGTCCCGCGACGTCCCCCAGCCAGGCGCCCACCACGTGGAGCATCGGCGCCCCCGGCATGAACTGCGGCACGACCGCGCCGCCGGAGGCGTAGAAGCCCACGCTGTCGAAGTGGAGCGCCGGGTCGGCGCCGCCGAAGGCCCCCTCCTGGAAGGGGATCGGCAGCGAGCCGTGCCGGGCCAGCCAGACGCCGTACTGCGCGTAGGTGGCGGGGTCGCGGCGGACGATCAGCTGCTCGCCGTGGAGCAGGCCGTTGAAGATCCCTGAGGCCAGGGCGGCGGCGACCACCCCGGCGACCTGCCAGGCGGTCGCCTCGACGGTCTCCGGCAGGCGGCGCGGGCCGTACCGCCACAGCAGCGCCACGGCCGCCAGCCCCAGCGGGACCGCGACGAGCGGCCGGAACCAGCCGAGCAGCAGCAGCGGCAGCCCGGCCAGCAGCCAGCCCGCCAGGACGAGCGCGGGCGCGACGGAGACCACGGCGAGCACCCTGCCCGCCGAGGGCCTGCGCGTACGGTCCAACCAGCCGGTGGTCATGATGCGAACCGAGCGTAGTGCCACTTCCGGCCCGTACCCGGCACGCCGTGCCCGGACGGGCACGAGGTCCGGCGGAAGCGCGGGGCCCGGCGGGAGCCGGTAGCGTACGCGCAGCGTGCGAGGAGGGGGACGAGTGACCGGGTGGGTGCGGCGGTATCGCGGGTTTCGGCGCGACCGCGGGTTTCCCGACCGCCCCGGGCCCCGGGCTGACCGCGAACCCCGAGGCGACCGCGAGCCCCTGAGTGACCCCGAGTCCCTGAGTGACCGCGAGTCCCGAGGCGACCGCGAACTTCTAAGCGACCGCGAACCCCTGAGCGACCGCGAACCCCGGGATGACCGTGGGCCCCGGGGGCGCCGCCGGATCCCGGGCCGTCGCCGGATCATGAACCGTCACCGGATCATGGAGCATCGCTGGTTCCTGGGCGTGCTGGCCGTGGGGATCGCGCTGCGGGTGATCACCATGCTCGGCTACCGGCCCGCGCTGTGGTTCCCCGACTCCTACACGTACGTCGTCACCGCCCTGAAACCCCGGCCCGACCTGGTCCGCCCCGCCGGGTATTCGATGTTCATGCGGCTGCTCGAACCGTTCCACGAGTTCGCCGTCGTCACGCTGGCCCAGCACCTGCTCGGACTGCTGATCGGCGTGCTGGTCTATCTCACCGCGCGGCGGCTGCGGGCGCCCGGCTGGGCCGCCACGCTCGCGTCCGTCCCCTCCCTCCTGGACGCCTACCAGATCGAGCTGGAGCACCTGCTGGTCTCCGACACCCTGTTCGCGGTCCTGATCGTGTCGGCGGCCTGCCTGGCCGTGCGCGAGTCCGTCGGATGGCGTACGGCGTGCGGGATCGGGCTGCTGCTCGCGGCGGCGACGCTGACCAGGACCGTCGGACTGCCGCTGGTGGCCCTCTTCGCGGGCTGGCTGATCTTCAGGGAGCGGGGCCGGGTGCTCATGGCCGGGGTGATGATCGCCGCCGCGGCGGTGCCCGTCCTCGGGTACGGGGCCTGGTTCTACGCGACGTACCAGCGGATCGGCATCGTGGGCGCGAACGGCGTCTTCCTGTACGGCAAGACGATGACCTTCGCCGACTGCGGCGTGATGCGCCCGCCGCCCGACCTGGCCGTGCTGTGCGACCCCCGCCCGGCGGCGCGGCGGCCTCCCGCGCAGGAGTACGTCTGGGCGCAGGACTCGCCGCTGGTCAAACTGCCCGGCATCACCTTCACCCGGACGAACGACACGCTGGCCGGGCGGTTCGCGTCACTGGCGATCCTGAGCCAGCCGCTGGACTATCTCGGCTCGGTCGCCTCGGAGCTGGCCCGCTCGTTCACCGTGGGCCGCCCGGTCTACCCGGACCAGGAGATCTACGACTACTACCAGTTCCCCGCGACGCCACCCCCGCCACCGGGGCGCTATCCGGCGACGGTCGGCGCCGAGGCCGCCAAGCGCTACGAGCGGGGCCCGATCTCCACCCGGATCGTCGAACCGTACGCGGGCTGGATCCGTACCTACCAGGGAGTCGCCGGACTGCCTGGCGCGGCGGTCCTGGTGATTCTGCTGCTACCGCCCGCGGCGGCGTGTGTCCGGCGCTTCCGGCCGGCCTCCACGGCGTGGGCGCTGCCCTGGTCGGTGGCGGTGGTGCTGCTGGTGATGCCGGCGGCGGTGGCGGAGTTCGACTACCGGTACGTCCTGCCGGCCGTGCCCGCAGCCTGCCTCGCGGCGGCTCTCGCGGCGCGTAAACCTAATTTCAGTAACATTCCTACGAATGTCCGGATTTGAGTATGCTGGCCGCCGGATCCATCATGGCGGTGTCAGGGGGCGGTCTTGGCCAAGTTCGCATCATCACGACTCCTGGCGCGCACCTCGTGATCTACTCTTTGGGCTCGATGATCGAGCACGAGCACCGGACGACGCCGCTCAGCGGGAGGATCGCATGAGCGACCACCGGCAGGCGTCCGTCAGGGACCGCCGGAGCGAGCCCGCCTCCCACGGCCGCCGGGGCGCGCGGCGCGCGGGAGGGGACGGCCCTCCCCCCGAAAGCCCGCCGAGAGACTTCCCGACGCAGCCGAAGGAGGCGGCGCCGAGAGGCAAGGGTCCCGCCAAGCAGCGGCGGATCACCGGCGGCGCCTGGGCCGGCATCGCGGCGACCGGCCTGCTGGTGCTCGGCACCCTGGGCGGCTACGGGGTCTACCGCAACGCGTTCGGCAACATCGACGGCGTCGAGCTCGGCAACAAGCTCGGCAACGACCGGCCGGCGGCCGTCAAGGGCGCCCTCAACGTGCTGATCGTGGGCTCCGACACCCGCGAGGGCGACAACCTCAAGTACGGCCAGAAGATGGCCGACGCGGGCAAGCGCACCGACACGATCATCCTCATGCACATCGCCCCCGACCGCGACAAGGCGACGTTCATCAGCTTCCCCCGCGACTCGGTGGTCGAGATGCCCGCCTGCCAGTCCGAGACGGGCGCGCCGGTGGCGGCCCGCACCGAGATGATCAACGCCGCCTACAACGAGGGCGGCATCACCTGCACGATCACCACGATCGAGGCGCTCACCGACATCCGCATCGACCACTTCGTCGAGGTCGACTTCACCGGCTTCAAGAACATCGTGGACGCCCTCGGCGGCGTCAGGGTCTGCCTGACCAAGCCGGTCGACGACAAGAAGGCCAAGCTCAAGCTCGCGGCGGGCTGGCACCTCCTGGCGGGCGAGAAGGCCCTGGGCTACGTCCGGCTGCGCGGCTACGGCGACGGCAGCGACATCGGCCGCATCAAGCGCCAGCAGGTCTTCCTCAGCCAGGTGGTGAAGAAGGCCACCAGCAGCGAGCTGCTGACCGACCCCGTCAAGATGCTGAGCTTCATCAACACCGCCGCCAAGTCCGTCCGGATGGACTCGGAGCTGGCCAAGGACACCGGCACCCTAATCGAGATCGGGAAGAGCGCCCAGAAGCTGACCGCGGGCGGCGTCAAGCTCATCACCGTCCCGTGGGGGCCCCACCCCGACGACCCCAACCGGGTCGCCTGGGTGCAGCCGTACGCGAACCAGCTGTTCGCCGCGATCAAGAACGACACCGAGGTCACCCCGCCCCCCGACCCCAAGGCCAAGCCCGCCGTCAAGCGCGAGCAGGTCAGGGTCCAGGTGTTCAACGGCACGGACACCCCGAACAGGGCCAGGGAGGTCGCCGCCGAGCTGGCCGACCAGGGCTTCGTGGTCACCCACGTCGGCAACGCCCGCCCGGCGAGCGGCAACGTGCCCACCACCGCGATCCGCTACGCCAAGAAGGACGCCGCCGACGGCCTCTCGTACGGCGACGCGCTGGCCGCCAGGCTCTCCAGCGACAAGCGCGTCCCGGTCGCCGGCAAGGTCAAGCCGGTCACCGTCGAGAAGTACGTCCCGACCGTGGCGCCCCCGCCCACCCCGGGGGGCAAGACCCCGACCGGGCCGGTCGTCCAGCTGATCATCGGCGCCGACTGGCCGGGCGTCCGCGCCCTGCCGAAGATCCCCGACGCCCTCACGGACAAGGTCGTCGACAGCAAGACCAACCCCTGCACCTGACGCCCCTCCTCGCCGGGCCGACCGGCCCGGCGAGACGGCCGCCCCCCGCCATCGGACCGGCCACACCTGGCCGCGCCTGACCACACCTGGCAGCGCGGCCGAGCGGAACCGGACGCGCGAGCCGGAGGCGACGGCGGTCAGCGCGGTCAAAGCGATCAGAGCGGTCAGGGCGGTCAGGGCGGTCAGGGCGGTCAGGGCGGTCAGGGCGGCTTCGGCGGTGATCATGGTTACGAAACCTGGCCAACCGGACACAGTGCCCGGGTGGCGAAAGGCAGCCCCCGGGGGAGGCTGCGGGAACCGGCCGTTCACCGGGCCGTGAACAGTCACGATTACCCGAGAACCGCCCGAATCAGCGGGCACGTGTGCGACAGAGGGCGCACAGTCGGTTTAGGGTTGGGCAAGGCGGCGAGGCGAACGCCTGCCCGCACTCCCGGCCCCTTCCCGGGCGCCCCGCCGGTCTGCCCGACTACTCCCCGGTCTCCGACAGATAGCTGAGCCTTCCCCTCGTGAGCGACATCCGACCCTTCCAGGTGCCCGCCCCCCAGGACGACGGCGGTTCCGACCCCGGCTCCGGTGGGTCCACCGGCGGACAGGGCCGGAGATCCGCCCCGTGGCCCGCGCCCGGTCACGCCCAGGCGCCCGGCGGGCCCCAGCCCTCGTGGCCGGAGCCGCCCCCGGGCCCGGCCGCCTCCGGCAGGGCGTCCCGGCGCGACGCCGGGGACGGCCGGGAGGAGAGCCCCGGCGAGGTCACCGAGTGGGGGGCCTACCCGGCGTACCGCGACCCCCACACCGGCGGGGCCCGCGACTCCCACGACTCCCACGACCCGCTCGACCTGTCCAAACCCCTGGCGGCCGAGCCGGTCCCCCAGGAGCCCTCGTGGATGCGCGAGGAGCCCTCGTGGTCCCAGGACGGGCCGGCGTGGGCCCAGGAGTCTTCGTGGGCCCAGGCGTCGTGGACGCAGGACGACTCCTCCCCGCAGGCGCCGTCATGGGCACGGGACGACTCCCCCCCGCAGGCGCCTTCGCGGGCCCGGGGAGACTCCCCGCCGCCGAGGGCGCGCGAGGACTCCCCTTCGACGCGGGCGCGGCAGGGCTCCCCCTCGCCGATGCCGGCGTGGGCGCAGGACGGCCCCACTCCCCCGCAGGGCGCCCCCCAGGCGCCCGCCCCGCAGGGCGCGCCCCAGGCGCCGGTCCCCCGGCCCGACTGGGCTCCGCCGCCCACGTCGCCGCGCGTCCCCCCGCCGGGAGGAGCCGCACGCCCCCAGGCTCCCGCCCCCGTACGGCCCGGGGTCCCCGGAGACTCCGACCTTCCCGGACGGCCCCGGCTGCCCGGAGAGCCCCAGGCTCCCGTACGGTTCCCGGACCCGGCACGGCCGCCGTCCCCGCCGACCGCGCCGTCCGCCCCCCGGCCCCGGCAGGAGCCGCGACCGGCCGGTGAGCGTCCCTTCTCCTACTGGGAGAACAACAACCGGGAGAACGAGCCCTCGTTCTGGAGCCAGGGCCCGCAGGCCGAGCAGGAGCTGCGGGCGGAGCGCGAGCGCGAGCCGGTCGCCGAGGAGGAGGCCCCGGCCCCTCCGGTGAAGAAGAAGCGCGAGCCCTACCTCGACAACGTGAAGTTCGTCCTGATCGCCCTGGTGGTGATGGGCCACTCGCTGGTCCCCACCCTCAAGGCGCACTCGGCGGAGGCCGCGTACCTGTTCATCTACATGTTCCACATGCCGGCATTCGTGCTGATCAGCGGCTACCTGGGCCGCAACTTCTGGAACTCCAACGCGAAGATCAACAAGCTGGTCGACACCCTGCTGATCCCGTACGTGGTCGTGGAGATCGGCTACGCGCTGCTCCGCTTCGGGCTTGGCCAGAAGTGGACGCTGACGATAATTGATCCGGCCTGGCTGAACTGGTATTTGCTGGCCCTGGTCCTCTGGCGGATCTCCACGCCCATCTGGACACGGATGCGGCAGCCGCTGCTGGTCGCGGTGGTCATCTACATGGCCGCGGGCTTCTCGGAGATCTCCGGCGACTTCAGCATCGACCGCTTCTTCGGCCTGCTGCCGTTCTACGTGCTCGGCCTGCTGCTCAAGCCGGAGCACTTCGACCTGCTCAAGCCCCTCTGGGTGAAGATCACCTCAGCGGTCGTCCTCGTCGGCGCCGCCGGGGTGGCGATCGTCGTCGCGCCCCGCGTCCCGCTCGACCCGATCTACTTCCGCTACAGCTTCAAGGCCATGGACATGTCCTGGTGGCTGGGCTTCGGCGTGCGCGGCGCCGTGCTGGTCGCGGCGCTGGTCATGACGGTCGCGGTGCTCGCGCTGGTGCCCCGGGGCGAGACCTGGTTCTCCGACCTCGGCACCCGGACCCTGTACGCCTACCTGCTCCACGGCGTCGTGGTGGTCATCGCCAAGGACCAGGGCTGGCTGAGCTTCCCCTGGCTGTACGGCCCGCTGGGCGTGGCGGCGATCGGGTGCAGCTCGCTGGCCCTGGCCATCGTGCTGTGCCTGCCGGAGACCCGCAGGCTCTTCAAGTGGATGCTCGAACCCCGCCTGGTATGGCTCTACCGCCGGCCGTCCCCGGCGCCCGCCGCTACCACCGCTACCACCGCACCGGCCGACGCCGCGCCCGCCGCCAAAGAGAGTTCAGCGTCAGTTACCCGGTAATTAACCCCACACATCCGGTGATGACGGAACGAACACTCAGCATCTGGATATGCGGGTATGCGTCGCGACAATCGCTCATCACCCAGAGGACGCCCGGATCATGCATCGGCAGATCCGGTCGCTCCTCGACGCCGGGCATGAGATCACCTACGTCGCCCCCTTCACCGACTGCAACGTCACCCCGGATCCCGGAATCAGGGCGGTCGACGTGCCCCGGGCGACCGCCGGGCGCCGCAGGCGGGCGCTGAAGGCCGCCAGGGGGGCTCTCAAGCGCGGGGTGGAGGGCGCCGACCTGCTGGTCGTGCACGACCTGGAACTGCTGCTCCGCCTGCCCAGGCGCCGCCCCGCCACGGTCTGGGACGTACGCGGAGACATCGGGGCCGCCTGGGGCGCCGACCTCGGCCTCCCCGGCCACCTGCGCCGGGCCCTGCCCGCGCTGGTACGCCGGGTCGAGGCCCGCGCGGAGCACCGCCTGCACCTGATCCTGGCCGAGGACTCCTACCGGGAGCGGTTCTCCGGCCCCCACCCGGTCGTGCCCAACGCCGCCTACGTGCCCTCGGCGCCGCCCGTGCCGCCCGGCCGGAACCGGGTGGTCCACGTGGGCCACCTCTCCGAGGCCGGAGGCGTGGCCGAGCTGATCGAGACGGCCCGGCTGCTGCTCCCGTACGGCATCAGGCTCGACCTGATCGGTTCCGCCGACGTCCGGATCAGGCCGCTGCTGCGGGACGCGCAGCGGGAGGGCCTGCTCGACTGGTACGGCTACGTGCCCAACCGGCACGCGCTGCGGATGGCCGAGGGGGCGATCGCCGGCCTGTCGCTCCCGCGCGACGCGCCCGGTCCCCGGCCCGTACCGGCCAAGATCATCGATTACATGTCCCGGGGGGTCCCGGTGGTCACCACCCCCCTGCCCGCCGCGGCGTCCATGGTCGAGGGGGCCGCGTGCGGCGTCGTCGTCCCCTTCGGGGACGCCCCCGCGGTGGTACGCGCGGTGCTGGGGCTACGGGAGGACCCCGAAGGGGCGGCCGGGATGGGCGCGCGCGGCCACGCCGAGGCCCTGGCCCGTCACAACTGGCCCGACCACGCGGGCGCGTTCGTCGGGCGGCTGGAGGAATGGGCGGGCAAACCAGTGACGTCCGGCCTGGAGATTGGTGTACTGGAGGCATGGCACGCCATCTGATCCAGGGGCGCGAGGTCACCATGCCGGTCCGCGTCCGCGACGTCATGGTCTGCAGCGCGTCCTACCTGGTCCGGGCGGACGCCGCGCGGGCGGTGATCGCCTACTCGCGTCTGGACGTCGCCGAGGTGCTGCCCCGCAAGGCCCTGTGCACGCTGGTGTTCGCCGACTATCTCGACGGCGACCTCGGCCGCTACCACGAGTTCGGCGTCGCCTTCCTGACCAGGCCCCCCGGTTCGGGCCACGTCCCCGGCGGGGGGTTGCGCGCGAGCCTGTCCGAGCTGCACCGCACCGGTGCCGGGGCGTTCGTCCACTGGCTCCCGGTCGACCAGGGCTTCACCCTGGAGGCGGGCCGCGCCATCTGGGGCTTCCCCAAGGAGCTGGCCGACATCGACCTGCGCATGTCCTCCCCGTACAAACGGTGCATCGTCCGCAAGGACGGCCGCTTGGTGCTGGACCTGCTGATCAAGTCCGGCGTCCCGGTGCCGAGCAGCGGCATGACGACCTCCCTCGACGTCTACACCCACCGGGACGGCGTCACCCGCCGCATCCCCTGGTCGCTCTCCCCCAGGGGGGTCCGCACGCGTCCCGGCGGCGCTCTCATCCGCCTGGGCAACCATCCGATCGCCAAGGAGCTGAGCGAGCTCGGCCTGCCCAAGCGCGCCCTGGTGACGAGCACGATCTCCCACCTGTCCATGACCCTCGGCGAGGCCAAGGAGCCCTGAGTTTCCCGGGAGCCCCGGGAGCCCTCGACAAGCATGGGTTCCGGGCAGCCCTGACGGCCTCGGAAGCTCCTGGAGCCCCGGGCTCGAGAAGACCCCCACCGGCCCTGTCCCGCGAGCCTCGCCCCCCTCCGGCGCGGAGCCACGTGCGGGATCAGCCGTCGAGCTCCAGGAGGGGCAGCTCGGCCCTCGTCGGCAGGCCCTGCCAGTCGCTGGGCCCCGAGGAGGCGAAGGCGGCGAGCAGGCCGCCCCTGCGCAGCCGGTCGGCCGGGTGGAGACCTTCGAGCAGCGCGCTGAGATAGCCCGCGACGAAGGCGTCCCCGGAACCATTGGGGTCGACCACGGGCGCGGAGAGACTGGCGGCGTCGTGGCGGACCCCGTCGACCCGCACGCTCGCCCCCCGGGCCCCGCGGGTCACGATGACCTCGCGATCCCCGGTGAGCGCGGGCTTGACCAGGTCGAGCTCGGTCTGCCGGACGAACAGCACGTCGGCCGAGCAGGCCAGCACGCTGAGGATCTCCTCGGCCTCGCGCAGGTCGGGCCAGAGCTGGTCGTGGTAGTCGATCGCCACCGAGACCACGACCCCGGCGGTCCGCGCGGCGCGTACGGCGGCGTGCATGGCGTCGCGCGCGCTCAGCGCGGCGGTGATCCCGCTGACGTGCAGGACCCGCGAGGCCGCGATCCGGTCCACCGGGACGTTCCCCTGCGCGAGCCGGACGCCGGTGCGGTAGTACGTGACCCTGGAGGCCTGGCCGAGCCTCGACTCCTTCAGGAGGATCCCGGTCGGGGACCCCTCGTCTACCCGGGCGTCGGAGACGTCCACGCCCTCGCCGCGCAGCGCCGTGAGGATCCTGGCCCCCAGCTCGTCGCCGCCGACCTTGCCCAGCCAGCCCACCCGGTGGCCGAGGCGGGACAGCCCGACCGCGACGGTGAACTCGGCCCCGGCGACGTCCAATCTGGCCTCGTGCTCGTGGCGGATCCGGCCGCTGGTGACGACGCCGAACGCCTCGCCGAGAGTGTAAACGTCCACCGCGGATCGGGGGTCAGACGATCGGCGGGCGGCCGAGGCGGAGCATGCGCCAGGCGGTCTTCCAGCCCATGGGACGGCGCTCGCCCGCGGGCTCGCGGAGCCCCTCGGTGAAGCCCTTGAACCAGGCGCGCAGGGCCGGCTTGGAGCGCTCGCGGAGCAGGGTGAGCACGATCCAGTTGAGGAGGTAGAGCCCGGCCAGCACCCAGGGCAGGTTGCGGCGGGCGAGCCAGACCCGGTTGCGGGCGTTGAGGCGGTAGAAGTCGGTGTGGCGGGTCGGGGGGACCTGCGGGTGGTACATGACCGTCTGGGCGTCGTACTCGATGCGGTAGCCCTCGCCGAGGAGCCTCCACGCCAGGTCGGTCTCCTCGTGGGCGTAGAAGAAACGCTCGGGGAGACCGCCGACCTGGAGGAAGGCCGAGCGGCGGATGGCGCACGCGCCGCCCAGGAAGGTGGTGACCGGGGAGGACCGCTCGGGGTCACCCGCGCGCAGGCGGGGGACGTGGCGGCGCTGGCCGATGCCGCCGTCGGGGTCCTTCACCCTGAAGGAGACGACCGCGAGGTCGTGCTCGGTGGAGAAGCGCTCGCGCAGGTGGGAGACGAGCCCCATGTCGGCGTACCAGCCGTCGTCGTCGAGGAAGAGGACGACGTCGCCCGAGCACTCCTCGACGCCGCGGTTGCGGCCCGCGGGGATGCCCACGTTGTGGTTCAGCCGCACGCTCCTGATCGAGGCCGAGGACCCCGGCGGCACGGTGGCCGACAGCTCGGGGACGTCCGTGCCGTTGCCGACGATGACCACCTCGACGTCACCGTCGAGCTGGTTCAGCGCGGACTCGACCGCCCGGTCCAGCTCGGGGACCCGGTTGCCCATGGTGAGGATGACGCACGAGATCTTCAACGGGTCATCGTCCTGACGCGTCGAGAGCACGTACGGAGCATACTTTCATGACCACCGAGTCTGCTGGGCCGGGAATTCTGGCGGGGCTGGAGTTTCCTGGTGTACCGGAGTTTCCTGGTATACCGGGGGACAAGCGTATCGGAACCGCTGGCGAACACCTGCCAAACAGCGAGGTGTTCGCACTTACGACGCGCCCGGACGCCATCCGGTTCCTCATGAGAGCCGCCTGGACGCCAGAATGCTGATCAGATGCAGGATCATCTGCAGCACGGCGACGATCACGCAGGCCACCACGAGGATCCTCGTCGCCGCCAGCCCCCCGTTGATCGCGTCCCAGATCGCGGCGACCACGATGAGCAGGGACAGCTCGACCGCCTGCACGATCCGGTGGAACTTCAGTGCGGCGGCCGCCTTGCGCGCCAGGCCCAGGCCGCGCGACCGGAAGTGCTCGGCCGAGGCCTCGGTCGCCGCGACCAGCCCGGAGCGGGCCCGTGCCACGTCGACCAGGTCGGTCTCCGCCTTGATCAGGATGGCGCCGAGCGCGGCGGCGAAACCGATCACGGTGTACCAGTCGGGCAGGATCTCCGACGCCCGGAACCCCAGCCCGATGAGGATCGCGGCCTCGGCGAAGTAGTGGCCCACCCGGTCGAGGTAGACGCCGGTGATGGAGGTGCGGCCGGTCCAGCGGGCCAGCTCGCCGTCGGAGCAGTCGAGCAGCAGGTAGAGCTGGACCAGCAGTGCCGCCAGGACGGCCGCCCAGAGGCCGGGCAGCGCGAGCACCGCCCCGGCCAGCAGGCCGGTGAGGATCATCAGCCAGGTGGTCTGGTTGGGCGTGATCGGCGTCTTGGCGAGGAACCAGGTGACGTAGATCGACAGCTTGCGCATGTAGAGAGCGCCGGCCCAGTGCTCGCCGCTGTTGCGGTCCATGGTCGAGTGCGGCTGGGCCACCGCACGGAGCTCAGCGACCGACGGCCCGGACATAATCCTCCACCCGATCGCGAATCTCCGGCTCTGACAGGCGCAGGTGCTCAAGGATCGTGTAGCGGCCGGGGCGCGTGGCCGGGGCCAGCATGACCGCCTCGGTGAACTGGGCCGGCGACAGCCCCACGTCGGTGGGGGTGACCGGCAGCTCGTGCCCGCGCAGGAAGCCGACGACCTGGTCGAGCCTCCGCGAGTCCTCGCGGAGGAAGAAACAGAATGCGGCACCTATCCCGGCGAGCTCGCCGTGGTTGGAGGTGCCGGGAAAGAGCTGATCCACGGCATGAAGGATCTCATGGTCTCCGCCGCTCGAAGGACGGGAGGAGCCGGCGACCACCATCGCCATGCCCGACAGGATGAGCGCCTCGGCCAGCACGGTCAGGAACGCGTCGGACTCGATCGAGTCGGACCTGCCGACCACCGCCTCCGCCGCGGTCCGGGCCATCGCGCAGGCCAGGCCGTCGATCGGCTCCCCGCGCTCGCTCGCGCCGAGCTGCCAGTCCTCGATCGCCGAGAGGTTGCTGACCACGTCTCCCGCCCCGGAACGGACCAGCGAGGGGGGCGCGTCGTGCACGAAATCGAGATCCACCATGATGGCCAGCGGCATGGGCACGCCGAAGGAGCCCTTGCCGCCGTCGTGCGTCAGCGAGGCCACCGGCGAGCAGATCCCGTCGTGCGACAGGTTGGTGGCCACCGCCACCATCGGGATCCCGGCCAGCGACGCGGCGTACTTGGTCACGTCGATGGTCTTGCCGCCGCCGATGCCCACGACGGCCTCGTACGCGCCCTTGCGCAGGTCGGCGCCGAGCGAGATCGCCGCGTCGACCGAGCCGTCGGGCACCCGGAAGACCTGGGCCTCGCCGAGCGAGGCCGTGATCACCGAGGCGATCCTGTCTCCCTGGCCCGCGCCCACGGCCACGGCCACCCGCCCCGAGGTCGCCACCCTGCTGTCGGCCAGCAACGAGCCCAGCTGGGCGACGGCGCCCCGGCGCACCTCCATCGACAGGGGGGCCGGGAGCATCCTGGCTAGTATCGGCACGCGATCTCCCGCGCCTTGGCGAGGTCGTCGTGGTTGTCTACCTCGACCCACGGGACGTCACCGATCGGGGCGACGGCGATCTTCTCGCCGCGGGCGACGAGCTCCTGGTAGCCGTCCTCGTAGTAGAGCTGCGGGTCGCGCTCGAAGGTGGCCTGGAGGGCGTCGGCGAGGCGGTCGCCGATGCCGGGGCGGATGAGCGTGGCGCCGATGTACTCACCGGCGGCGTCGGCCGGGTCCATCAGCTTGGTGATCAGCCGCAGGTGGCGGTCGCCGTCGAGGGTGACCTTCATCTCCTCGTCGGCGAGCTTCTTGACGTCGTCGACCGCGAGCAGGATGTCGGTGGTCGCCGGGGCGGAGAGCAGCGTCTCCTCCACCGAGACGGGGTGCACCGTGTCACCGTTGACCAGGAGCACGCCCTGGTCGAAGTAGTCGCGCGCGCACCACAGGGAGTAGGCGTTGTTCCACTCCTCCGCCTTGTCGTTGTGCACGAGGGTGAGCTTCACGCCGTGCCGCCGCTCCAGCTCGGCCTTGCGCTCGTGGACCGCCTGCGCCTGGTAGCCGACGATGACCACGACGTCACGGAGATCGGCCGCCGCGAGGTTGCGCAGCGAGATGTCCATGATCGTGGTCTCGCCGTCGACCGGCACGAGCGCCTTGGGCAGTGTGTCCGTGTATGGCCGCAGACGTCGTCCGGCCCCGGCGGCCAGCACCATTCCCAGCAACGTGCACTCCTCATTCGGGTGAGAGCCTCCCGGCGGGCACTCCTAGGCCCCAAAGATTAGTTGCCTTCGGGCCCTGATCGTGTAATCGAGGGTTCGCCGGGCGTTCTCAATCGTGTGCTCCGAGGTCGGCCGCGTCCACCCCCACCCGCGGGGCGGCGAGCCAGCAGGTGACGCTCTCCCAGGAGAAAAGGCACCACAGGTAGAGCGCGAGCAGGGCGAACACCAGCGTGACCTGCCCGGCGAGCCCGCCGAGGGCGATCAGCAGCATCCGGCCGTCCCAGCCGAGGCCGGAGGTGGCCAGCCAGGACGGCGGGTAGACCCGCTGCCTCAGCCGGTAGACGACGTCGTAGTGGTGGAAGGCCATCGCGCCGAGCAGCATGAAGATCAACCAGGGCGGCACGTCGTGCGCGAAGCCCACCGAGGCCACGAAGCCGTACTCGGTGAGGCGCAGGATCGGCGGCACCAGCCAGTCGAGGCGGCCGTCGTGCGGGTGGGAGCTCCCCAGACCGGCCAGCAGCAGCGCCACCGCGGGGGCGAACACCGCCGGCCCGTCGGCGCCGGCCACGCCGACCAGCAGCAGCACCCCGGTCACGAACATCCCGACGATCACGGGCGGCAGCGGCGGGAGCTGTCCGGCCACCAGGGCGCCCATGCCCCTCGACAGCACCCCGTCGTCGCGGTAGGCGACCACGGCGCTCCGCGGCACCGGCGCCATGTGCACAGAAATCATGTTCACACCTGTTCTCCCACTCGCCCGGCGGGAGATCCGTCCCGCCGGTCACGGACCCCGCCGTCCCGGGTCCCGCGTCCTACCGGCCGTGAGCCCCGCCGCCTCGTGTCGCCCGTCTCGCCGATCATGGATCTCGCCGTCCCAAGTCGACTCCGCCGTCCCCGGTCGTTCGCCCCTCGGTCACGAACCCGCCGTCCCCGGTCGTTCGCCCCGCCGGTCACGGCCCCCGTCGCGGGTCACCGGCTGAGCGACCTGCCCATCCGGCCGAAGAGGATGTAGAGGACGGCGATCCCGCCCCAGGTCAGCAGCGCGACGAAGGTCACCCGGGCGTTGAAGAGGGCGGCGGTCACCGCGATCAGGGCCATCCGCTCCCCGATGGGCAACACGATGATCTTCTTGAACCAGCGGGTGGGCGACGCCTTCTCCATGGTCCGCGAGAACCGCACGATCGCGTTGCCCGCCCCGGGTCCGGCGCCGTCCTCGGCGGCCGCCCGTCGCGAGAAGCCCTCCCGCCCGGCTCCCGCACCCGTCACCCACTCGTTCCCGGCGTTCCCTGCCCCGGAAGGCTCGTCCCCGGAAGAACCGGTCCCGGAAGGCTCGTCCCCGGCGTCGACGACCGGTGCGCCGGCCCCGCCTCCCCCGCTCTCGCCCGCGCCCGCGAACGCGGCCCGCCGCTCCGGCCGGTGCGGCGACGCCCGCCGCCCCGCCTCGCCCGCCGGGTCGGCCAGCGAGCCCGCCGTGCCGGCCCAGGCCGCGCCCACCCGGCTCGCGTCGGCCCGCGCCCCCGCGTACGAGAAATCGATCATGTGACGGAGCATCTGCAGGATCATCGCCGACACCGCCAGCGCCCAGATGCCGTCCGGGCCGCCGCCCGCGACGTCCAGCCCGGCCGCGTACCCGATGGCGAGGCCCAGGTAGACGGCGTACTCCTTGACCCGGTCGAAGGTGGCGTCCAGCCACGCGCCGAGCGGCGAGAAGGTGCGGGTGTAGCGGGCGAGCTGGCCGTCGAGGCAGTCGAGCACGAACGACAGGTAGAGCAGGACCGCCCCGGCGATCAGGCCGGGCCGGGTGCCCACGGAGAACCAGACCGCGGCGAGCGCGGCGAGGCCGACGGAGATGCCGGTGACCGCGTTCGGCGTCAGGCCGAACGCGGCGATCGGCCGGATGAGGTATCTGGACCAGGAGCTCACCCCGTACGTGGCGAAGAAGCCGTCGCCGGTCTTGACCGCGGCGTCCAGCCGGGCCTCGCCCTCGTCGACCTCGGCCAGCCGGGACACGGCCACGTCGGCGTCCGCCTGCCCGGCCATCCGGTCGGCGTGCAGGCGGCCGAGCCTGGCCGCGCGCACCCGGACGCCGGAGCGGACCAGTCCGACCAGGAGCAGGCCGGGGGCCTCGCCGCCGTCCATCGGGCCGAACGCGCCCGTCTCGGCGAGCTCGGCGAGCGCCTCGGCGGTGTCGGCGAAGCTCACGAGGTCGGGTACGCCGACCTGCAGCGCGCCCCTGAAGGTGCCGTTGGTCTCGCCGGCCTCGTGGAAGGAGGTGCCCGCGGCCACCACGGCCCTGCCGTCGATCCTGACCGGCGGGCGCGCCGGCCCGGGGGCCTCACCTGTTTCTCCCACCAGCGCGCCGGTGTCGCGGGCCGGGTGCTCCACGAGCGTGGCCAGCGCCTCGGTGTGCGCCACCAGGTCGCCGGCGACCACCAGCACCGGGCCGATGGACGAGCGGGCCACCTTGGCGATCCTGCGCAGGTCGTCGGCGAGCCCCCTCGACCCCTCGGTCCCGATCATGTGGGTACCGCCGGGCGCGTGGATGATGTCGCTGGAACGGGCCACCACGTGCACGTCCCGTACGGGAAGCGTGGCGAGCTGGCCGGTCAGCCTGTCGAGGAGGGTCCCGCCGGGACACCGCAGGCCGGACGCCTCGGTGGTGGCGAGCACGACCGCGACCGCCTGTGAGGCGCCGGACGAGGCGATGGCGTGAGAGTCAGGCAATCCGGGCTCCTTCGTATCCGACGGGATAACCGTACGAATCGGGGAGTGCGCACTCAGCGTAGCTAGATCTTGACGGGATAGCACGGGAGCACGCCGGACGATCGGGTACGCACCCGTTACGCTCGCCATATCCGAACTGTCAAAGGAATCTGATCGTGGCCGAACGTGAACCGCGTCCCCGAACCGTCGGTGTGGTCCTGGCAGGCGGCGTCGGCCGGCGCGTCGGCCACGACACCCCCAAGCAGCTGCTGGAGATAGCGGGCAGGACGATCCTCGAACACACCCTCGCCCTCTTCCAAGGGGCACCGGAGATCGACGAGATCATGGTCCTGATGGCGCCCGGCTTCACCGGGGAGGTGGAGCGGATCGTCGAGCGCAACGGCTTCACGAAGGTCGGCAGGATCCTGGAGGGCGGCGCGAGCCGCCCGGAGACCACCTGGCGGGCGCTGCGGGCCCTGGGCACGCGGGACTGCCTCGTGCTGCTGCACGACGCCGTACGCCCGCTGGCGGAGCCCAGGATCATCACCGACTGCGTCGAGGCGCTGAGGACCTTCTCGGCGGTCGAGGTGGCGATCCCGAGTTCCGACACGATCGTGGTGACCTCCCAGGGACCGCACGGGGAGATCGTCAGCGACGTCCCCGACCGCGCCGGCCTGCGCCGCGTCCAGACCCCGCAGTGCTTCCGGCTCCCGGTGATCCGCGAGGCGTACGAGCGCGCCTTCGCCGATCCCGGCTTCGGCGACCGGCCGCCCACCGACGACTGCGGGGTGGTGCTGCGCTACCTGCCCGACGTGCCGATCCACGTGGTGCCGGGCAGCGAGCGGAACATGAAGGTCACGCATCCGGTGGACCTCTTCGTCGCCGACAGGCTCCTCCGGCTCGCCGAGAGCGACGTGCCCGCCCGATCCGGCGCCGCCCTGCGCGAGGCGCTGGAGGGAAGGACCGTGGTGGTCCTCGGCGCGGACGACGCCGCCGGCGCCGAGGTCGCGAAACTGGCCGGGCACCACGGCGCCCGCGTGTTCCCCCTCCTCACCTCACCGGTCTCCCCCGGGCCGGCGGATTCCTCAAAGGCTCAGGCTCTCCCCGGTACGCCCGAGGTGGTCCGGGTCGACGACTTCCGGGCGGTGGCCGACGCGCTCGCCCGGGTGGTCAAGGAGACGGGCGGGATCGACTACGTGGTCGGCGCCGGGGGTGCCCCCTCAGGAAGGATCGACGCGGCGGACGACACCGCGATCGCCGAGACCGTGAGCCTGAACCATCTGGGCCCCGTCACCGTCGCCAGGGCGGCCCTCCCCCATCTGCGCGAGACGCGGGGGCAGCTGCTGTTCCACGTCCCCTGCCGCGCCGGGGACGGGGAGGGAGACGGCCTGCGCGCCTTCGCGGGAGCCGCCGTGTCCGGCCTCACCCGGGCGCTCGCGGAGGAGTGGGCCGGGTACGGGGTGCGTGTCAACTGCGTGGCTCCCGGGCGGACCGAGGCCCCGGCACCGTCGGACCCGTCGGGCCCGCCCGCCCCGCGCGCCGTCGCCCGCACCTCGCTGGACGTGCTCGCCTCCGGCGTCACCGGCCAGGTGGTCGACGCCCGCCCATGACCTGTGAACCTGTACCGGGGCGGTGCGCGCCTTCCGCGCCCGTCCCTGACCTGACCGTCACCCGTCCCTGGCCGTCGCCCGCCCGTCGGGCGCCCGGCCTCAGGCGGGGGGTCAGCCGCCCGTGTGGCCGGGCTTGCCGAGCTTTCTCGGGCTGGTGAGGAAGCCCCAGCCCCATGACATGTGCATGGTGACGTAGACCAGCGGCAGCCGGGCGAGCGCCGGGGCGGGCAGGCCGCTGCCGGTGACCGCGGAACCGGCCAGGATCGCCGCCAGGTAGCCGCCCGGGATCAGCAGGCCCGGCCAGAAGAACGGGGAGACCAGCAGGCCCGCGAGGATGGCCAGCACGGCCAGGGGCGGCGCCAGGTAGCGCAGGTTGATCGTGCCCTCGTGAGTGCGGGCGACCACCCTGCGCCAGCGGCCGTAGTGGAAGTACTGCTTGGCGAGCGCCTTGAGATCGGGCCTCGGCCGGTAGGAGACGCGCATCCGGGGCTGGAACCAGACCAGGCCGCCCGTCTCGCGGATGCGGTGGTTCATCTCCCAGTCCTGGGCCCGCTGGAAGTGCTCGTCGTAGCCGCCGACCCGCTCCAGCGCGGAGCGGCGGAACACGCCGAGGTAGACCGTGTCGGCCGGGCCCGCGGTGCCGCCGGTGTGGAACCGGGCGCCGCCGACGCCGATCTTGGATGTCATCGCGCGGGCCACGGCCTGCTCGAACGGCGTGACGCCCTCGGCCGCCATGACGCCGCCCACGTTGTCGGCGCCGGTCTCCTCAAGGGTCTCCACCGCGACCTGGAGGTAGTCGTCGGGGAGCATCGCGTGGCCGTCCACCCTGGCGATGATCGCGTTGCCGGACGCGGCGATGGCGGCGTTGAGCGCGTTGGGGGTGCGGCCGGTCGGGTTGGGCACGACGACCACGCGGGGGTCGTCGGCGGCGATTTCGTCGGCGACCTCCTGGGTACGGTCGCGGGAGGGGCCGATCGCGAGCACGACCTCGATCGGTCCCGCGTACCGCTGCGAGAGCACCTGACGCACCGCCTCCCGCAGATGGCGCTCCTCGTTCAGCACCGGGATGACGATGGAGATGGGGGGCCAGACACGTGTCTCGGAAGACGACGCCGGCGCGGGCGAGTCGGGGAACTGCTTCATGGCGTCGCTCACGCTACTGTACGAACGGGTACCTCATCGACCCAGCTGGAACCTAGGGGGCCATGCATGCGCGACCCGGAGGAGGATTCGGGTGTGCACGTAGGCGGCGACGCCTACGGAAGCGTTCGGGTGACCCCGAGGCGTGATCGCAGGTCGGCGAGGGGCGCCCGCACCAGGCGGCGCGGTCTCGTGATCGCCGGCGCGCTCTCGTGCCTGGTCCTGGGCAGCTCCGGGGTGACGTGGGCGCTGACCAACTACGCCACGACGAAGATCGAGGCGGTCGACGCGGGGGTTCCGGGGTCGAGGTCGAGCACCGGTGCCATGAACATCCTGGTGGTCGGTGTCGACAAGCGCGACAACCTCACCCGCAAGCAGCAGAACCAGCTCAAGCTGGGCCGCGAGACCGGCGAGCGCACCGACACCATGATGGTGATCCACGTGTCGGAGGACCACCGCAAGGTCACCGTGGTGAGCCTCCCCCGCGACACCTGGACGACGGTCCCCGGCAAGGGCCTGCACAAGATCAACGCCGCCTACCAGCTCGGCGGCCCGAAACTCGCGACGCGCACGGTGCAGACCGCGACGGGCCTCACCCTCCACCACTACGTCGAGGTCAACGTGCTGGGCTTCATCGAGGTGGTCGACGCCCTCGGCGGCATCTCGGTCTGCACCCCGGTCCCGATCCGGGACCCCAAGACCGCGCTCGACCTGGAGCCGGGCACCTACTCCTTCGACGGCGTCAAGGCCCTCGCCTACGCCCGCACCCGCGCCACCGCCCGCTCCGACCTCGACCGCATCGACCGCCAGCAGCAGGTGATCTCCTCGCTGCTGAACCAGGCGCTCAGCGGCGAGACGCTGACCAACCCGGTCAGGCTCGCCTCGTTCGTCGACACCACCCTCGACACGATCCGGGTGGACGACGCGCTCCGCGGGGACCTGCTCGGCCTCGCCGACCAGCTCAAGGACGTCTCCACCGACGACGTGGCCTTCGCCACGGTCCCGCTCGCGGACGTCGACTACAAGACGCCGACCGGCGAGTCCGCCGTCCTGTGGGACAAGGAGGCGGCCAAGGAGCTGTTCCGCAGGATCGCCGCCGACGAGACGCTGGTCAAGCCCGCCAAGTCCGCCAAGCCCGGCGCGTCCACGCCCACCCCGGCGGCCTCCCCCTCGGCTCCCGCGCTGACCGTCGCGCCCTCGCGGATCGCCCTCACGGTGCTCAACGGCACCACGATCACGGGCCTGGGCGCGCAGACCAGGGCCGATCTGCAGAGGGTCGGCTTCCAGGTGCCGGAGGTCCCGGGCAACACCCCGCAGAAGGACTTCGAGAAGACCGTCATCCGCTACGGCCCCGACCGCGAGGACTCGGCGCGCACCGTGGCCGCCGCGCTGCCCGGGGCGGAGCTGCGCCCGCTGGAGAGCCTCGGCGACAAGATCGAGGTGGTCGTCGGCCGGAAACACGCCCCGGCGAAGAAGGTCACCGTGAAGGAGGCGCCCGCGTCGCCTACCCCGGTCGCCACCCCCACCGCAACCCCGACGGCAAGAACAGCAACGGACAACATCTGCAAAAAGTGAGTTATGCGCATAACAACCTTCCGTCTGGGCAGCAAAAGGGACACGGAGGTGATGATCGTGATTTCGACATTCGATGTTCAGACACGGCGTAGCGGCACCTGTGTGGTCGTGCAGGCGACCGGCGAGCTCGACATGGCCGTGGCTCCCCGGCTCCGCGCGGAGATCGACCGCGTCCTTCAGGAAGAGGGAACCCCGAACCTGGTGATGGACCTGACAGGAGTGCCGTTCTGCGACTCGGTGGGGCTGGGAGTGCTCGTGGGCACGCTCACCCGCCTCAAGGAGGCCCACGGCCGCCTCATCCTGGTGGTGAGCCCCGGAATGATCACCCATCTGCTGACGATCACCAATCTCGACCGGCACTTCGAGACGCGGGACAACCTGCGTGAGGCGCTTGACACCATGGCCCCGAGCCACTCCTCAGGCTGATTCCTCCCAGTTCAGACCGGTTTTCCCAGCCGGATCATGTCCCTCCGGCGTCACTCGGGAACCGGCTCTCCCACACGTCCGCCCCCTGTGCAGGCGAGGCCACAAAGCTGTTTCCTCGAATAGCTGGCACATATACAGGTTGGCATCTACACTTCGCTTCGAAGCTACACGATCACGGAAAGCGATGATTCGCACCGTTAGGGAGTATCGTGGCTTCAGGTCGTCAACCTCCTTCGCGCCCGCACGACGCGACCGGGAAGGCGGCGATCTGAGGCCAGGCATCCGAGCGACACCCCCTGGCCGGATACGTACATTCACGTGAGCCTGCAGGGAAGTGGGCGATGAACGCACTTCAACTCACGAGCGAGCACGCGCACGGCTTCGTGGTCATCACGGTGGCCGGCGAACTCGACCTCGCCACCAGGCCGGACCTGTCGGCCTTCACCCAGCACGTCATCGACGTCCGCCCCGGAACGGTCATCATCGATCTGGCCGGCGTCACCTTCATCGACGCCTGCGGCCTGAGCGCGCTGATCGCCGTCAAGCGCTACGCGCGCGAGCACGACACTCCCCTGCTCCTGGCCGGAGCCCCGCCGGTGGTCCTGAAACTCCTGAAGCTGACCAACCTCGACGCGTCCTTCACCGTGATCTCCCGCACGGGGGCGATGCCCCCTCCCCCGGGCTGTTCCGAGGCCGCCTCCCCCGCCCAGGCGACCTTCCCCCTCGCCGACCGTTAGGCGTCCGGCCCCGCACCCACCGGAGCGGCCGCACGGGCCGCTCCCGCCGCCCATCGGCTCCCACGAAGGGCCGAACACGCCAAGGACCGTACGCGGGCGGTCCGCCCCTGTCAGGCCGACTCCCTGATCACCAGGGTCGGCTCGAAGATCCGTGAGGTCACCGGGTGGCCGGGCCGCTCGATGTGGGTCAGCAGCAGCCGTCCCATCTCGGCGGCCATGTCCTCGACGGGGTGGCGGACGGTGGTGAGCAGCGGGCGGCAGGCCAGGGCCGCGCTGCTGTCGTCGAAGCCCACCATGGCCACGTCGTCCGGCACGACGCGGCCGTGCTGGCGCAGCACCAGCAGGGCGCCCTGGGCCATCAGGTCGTTGGCCGCGAAGACGCCGTCGATGTCGGGGTGCTCGGCGAGCAGCCGTTCCATCGCCACCTCGCCGCTGTGGAGGGTGAAGTTGCCCTCGGCGCAGGGGATGTAGGGATGGCCGTGGACGGCCATCGCCTCCTGGAAGCCCGCCAGGCGGTCCTGGCTGGCCGGGACGTCGAGCGGGCCCGAGATGGTGGCCAGCCTGCGGCAGCCCCGGGCGACGAGATGGTCGGCGGCCAGCTTGCCCCCGGCCCGGTGCCCGACGTCGACGTAGCTGATCGGGACCGGCCTGGCCGGCCTGGCGAAGAGCACCGCGGGCAGCGAGGCGTCGGCGAGCAGCTTGGGCAACGTGTCCTCGGCGCTGATGGAGACCAGGATGGCCCCGTCGACGTTGCCCCGGCGAAGGTAGGCGATGACCTGGTCGCGGGTCTCCGGGGTGTCGGCGAACATCAGGATCGGGTAGATGCCCAGCGGGCGCAGGAAACCGACGACCCCCCCGGCCACGCGCCCGAAGAACGGGTCGGCGAAGACGTGGCCGGGAAACGGGCTCTCCTCGCTGCTGCCCGCCCCGGAGACGATCAGGGCGATCGTCCCCGTACGCCGGGTGACCAGCGAGCGCGCGGCCTGGTTGGGGACGTAGCCGGTGAGGGCGATCGCCTGCTTGACCTTCTCCTGGATCGCGAGGTCGACGTTGCGGATCCCGTTGATCACGCGAGAGACCGTGGCGCGGGAGACTCCCGCCGCCCGCGCCACATCCTCCAAGGTGGGGGGTGCCGACACTCGCGGTAGGCCTTCGCTCATAGGGCTTTTATAGCACAGCGAGAGAGCGCTCTCCCGAGGTCTCCTGCCGGGGTGGCGGCTCCGTGCCGAGGAGCACCTCGGCGCTCAGCGGCAGGTCGGCGGCCGAGCGTCCGGCGAGCACCGTGAAGGCCCCCTCCTCGGCCCGCCAGGCCTGGTGCTCGGCCGACCAGTGCCGGAACGCCCGCGCCGGGACGTCCACCGTGACCTCGACGACCTCGCCCGGCCCCGCGTCGGCGAGGGCGTAGCCGGCCAGCCAGCGCGCGGGACGGGCCACGGCCGTCTCCGGCCGGGACAGGTAGACCTGGACCACCTCGCGACCGGCGCGCCCGCCGGTGTTGCGCAGCCGTACCCGGACGGGCAGCGGGCTCTCCGGAGAGAGGTCCCAGGACACGGAGACCTCCTCGTAGGACCAGGAGGTGTATCCGAGGCCGTGCCCGAACCAGTACGCGGGCGGCGCGGGGCTGCGCAGCCAGGCGCGGTACCCGATGTCGAGGCCCTCGGCGTAGGCGAGCGTCCCGTCCTCGGGGACGGTGGAGACGAGCGCCCTGTCGGCCCAGGTCGTGGGCAGCCTGCCGCCGGGCTCGGCCCGGCCGAACAGGACGTCGGCGAGCCCGTGCCCCATCTCCTGCCCGGGGAACCAGCTCAGGAGCACGGCCGGCACCTCCTCGCGCCACGGCAGGATCATCGGGCCGCCGGAGTTGACGACCACGACGGTCGCCGGGTTGGCCGCCGCCACCGCGCGGACCAGCTCGTCCTGGCGTCCGGGCAGCTCCAGGTGCGTACGGTCGGCGCCCTCGTTCTCGATCTCCTCACTGGAGCCGACCACCACGACGACGGCGTCGCAGGTACGGGCGAGCTCGACCGCGGCGGCCAGTTCCTCCTCGTCCGCGCGCCGGGGCGGGTCCGCGGCCAGGACCGAGGCGATCCCGCTGCCGGGGTCGAGCCGCCGCCGGGAGACGAGCTCCACGTCCCGGCCCGCCGTCACGGGGAACCGGGCGCGCCGGTACGGCGGGGACAGGTGCACGACGGCGGGGTCGTCGGTGTCACGCTCCACCTCCTCGTCGACCAGGACGTGGCCGTCCGCCTCCAGCAGCACGTGGCCCCATCCGGCGACGGCCAGCTCCCAGAGGCCGTCCACCTCCGGGCTCAGCAGCGCGCGGATCTCGACGGTGACGGCGGCGTCGATCCGCGCGGGCTCCAGGATGCGGCCGGTGAGCCGGTGCTCGGCGTGGATCTCGGCTCCGGCGGCGTCCAGCAGCCTGACCAGGACTCCGGGCTCGCCGGTCAGGGGGTCGCGGGCGTTGCCCGTGCCCAGCGGGGTCGGCCGGTCGTCGAGGTGCGGGCCGGGGCGGTGGAGCACCTCGGCCGTACCGGACAGCGCCTCGCGGATGCCGTCGAGGGGGGAGACGACGGACACGGGGTACACGCCCGCGCTGCCGCCTCCCTGGATCCGGGGGACGGCGGCGTTCGGCCCGAGCACGGCGACCCTGCGCAGGCGCGCGGGGTCGAGGGGGAGCAGCGAGTCCTCGTTGCGCAGCAGGACGGTGCTCGCGGCGACGGCCCGGCGCAGCAGCGCGCGGGCGGCCTCGCGCCCTTCCTCCTGCTCAGCTTGTTCTCCCCGCTCGGCGCCGGTGGCGAGGTTCAGGGCGCCGACGCGGGAGGCCAGCCGGAGCAGGCGCCGGACCTTGTCGTCGATCGCGGCCTCGGGCACCTCGCCCGCGCGCACCGCGGCGACCAGCGCCTCTCCCCAGGCGCTCTCCGGCCCCGGCATCGCGAGGTCCTGCGCGGCGCGGGCGGCGGGAGCGGTGGAGCGGACGCCTCCCCAGTCGGACACGACCACCCCGTCGAACCCCCACGCCTCCTTGAGCGGGTCGGTCAGCAGAGGGCTCTCCGACATCGTGGTCCCGTTCACCCCGTTGTAGGCGGACATGACGACCCAGACGCCCGCCTCCACCGCGGCCTCGAACGGCGCCAGGTACAGCTCGCGCAGGGTCCGCTCGTCGACGCGGGCGTCCAGGGTGAGCCGTTCGGTCTCGGAGTCGTTGGCGACGTAGTGCTTGGCGGTGGCCGCCACCCCGCCCGCCTGGACGCCCCGGACGCAGGCGGCGCCGATCCTGCCGGTGAGCAGGGGGTCCTCGGAGTAGCACTCGAAGTGGCGCCCGCCGAGCGGCGAGCGGTGCAGGTTGAGCGTCGGGGCGAGCAGGACGTCCACGCCCTTGCGCCGCGCCTCGCCGGCGAGCAGCCCGCCCAGCAGCTCCACCAGCTCGTCGTCCCAGGTGGCGGCCAGCGCGGTCGCGGAGGGCAGGGTGAGGGAGGTGCTCCGCTCGTCCCAGCCCTGCCCGCGCACGCCGACCGGGCCGTCGGAGGTGACCATGGCCCGCAGCCCGATGCCCGGCTCCGCGCGGGTGGACCACACGGTCGCCCCGGTGAGCAGCCGCACCTTGCGTTCCAGGTCCAGCTTCTCAACCAGCCGGTCGAGCTCGTCGATGCTCACGTATGTTTCCCTTCGCTGTCGGAGAGCGCTCTCCAGTACGTCACGGCGGCCCCGCGCTGTCAATGTGCGGGAGTCGTTCGGGAAATGTCCGGGAGCGGACACTTCCCCTACCGGAAAAGCCCCGTGTCGAGAAAAGGCGAGAAAAGGCGGGAAAAGCACGTGCCCGGCCCCGGCCCGCGGGTGCCGGAGTCCGGGGCACCCGAGGCCGAAGCCGGGCACATGCGGTCAAAGAGGATCAGGGCGGGTCAGGGAAGTTCGAAGTTCTCCGTGAGGGCGGCGCCGCGGTGCGGCTTGTACAGGTCGTAGCCGCGCGGGTTGCACTGGAGGCCGCCGTTGATGCAGTGGGTCACCAGGGCGTCGAGGATGGCGGGGTTGTCCCAGGCGTTGAAGAAGTCGTAGTGCCAGGTGTAACCGCGCCCGCTGGCCAGTCGCGCCTGCGACAGGTCACCGCTGGCGGGGAATGCGATCTTGAACTCCAGCATCGGCACCGCCACCGGGTGGCTGGGCGGGCAGTAGCCCGCGGCGGGGTAGGACATGTGGCTCTTGTGGTTGGCGCTGTCGAGGTTGACGCCGTCCCAGCAGCTCGGCGCCTGGTAGCGGACGTTCACCTGGCTGCCCGCCACGCAGGACGTCGGGATGTCCCAGCTCTTGGAGATGTCGCCGCACTCGAAGCCCTCGACCGCGCCGGGGGAGTCGCGGAACTCGGCCAGCGTCGCGGTCGGGCTGCCGACGACGAAGCGCAGCCCCTGCGGGAAGGGCTGGACCTCCCAGTAGTTGAGGATGCCGGACTTGTAGTAGATGACCTGGTTGCCGGTCGGCTCGATCAGCTGGTTGCCCTTGTAGAAGCTCGGGAACCAGTAGGCCGACCTGTCGTGCGGGTTGGTGCACGAGGTGGCGCCGCCGAGGAGCGAGGACTGCGTGCTGTTGGCGTTGGTCGTCCTGTTGCCGACGAAGGTGTGCATGTGCGAGGCGCCGGGCAGGCCGGGATAGATGATCGGGTCGTCCGGCCGGTTCGCCGTCGGGGAGCAGTTGGCCTGGAACTCGTGGTGCGTCACCTCGTCGGTGAACGTCGGCTTCGGCCTCGGGGTGACCGGGGAGCCGCCGGTGCCGTAGACCTGGAACTCCCACAGCGAGTAGCCGTAGCCGGTGCCCCGGGCGGTGCCGTGCATCCGGACGTAGCGGCCCGAGCCCGAGACGTTGAGGGTCTGGTTGCCGCCGGTGCCGGTGGTGGTGGAGTAGACGTCGGTCCAGGAGGAGCCGTTGGCCGAGGTCTGGATCTTGAACGACCTGCCGTACGCGCCCTCCCAGTTGAGGACGACCTGCGAGATCGTCGCGGTGGCGCCCAGGTCGACCTGGAGCCACTGCGGGTCGGCGGCGGCGCTGGACCAGCGGGTCCCGTTGTTGCCGTCGAAGGCGGCGCCGGCGCCGTAGCCGCCTCCTTCCGAGGAGGAGGCGGTCGCGGGCCTGCTCTGGGAGATCAGGCCGTCCGCCGCGCTGGCGGGGGAGATGATCGCCAGACCGGCCGCGACCAGCGCGGTGAGGGTGGCGGCGACCAGTCCCAGGCGGAATCTGACGGGACTTCGGGATGGGCGCATTGCCTCTCCTTCAGTGGGGGGTGGCCGTCGGGGACGGCACAGGGAGAGCGCTCTCCTACGAGGTTGATCCTCCCTGTTGCGAGTTGTCAAGACACCGGACAACCCAATCCGAAACTCGCCGTTCATATCACCGACACGGGGGCGCGCCCGCTTTCCCGTTGCCGGCGCGTCAGCGGACGTGCGAGAAGGTGACCTTTGACGGCATATGTCCATTGGGAAGAAGTTTCCGGTGCGTGAGCAGCGCGTTTCGACCTGGCGAGAAGTAGGGCCTTGACACCGCTCGACCACCGGGAGCACCCTCGGTTACGGAGAGCGCTCTCCCCCCTCGCCGTTCCCTGGCGGGCATCCCCCTTTCGAGGAGAGATCGTGTATCCAGCTCGTAGTTCGGGCCGCTTCCGGTTGGGCGTGGTCATCGCCGCCCTGGCGGCACTGGTCCTGTCCGGCCTGGCGTTCACCGGCCCCGCGGCGGCGGCCGACGGCCTGCTGTCGCAGGGTAAGACGGCGACGGCCTCGTCGTCCGAGGGCGCCGGTTACGTCGCGTCGCTCGCGGTCGACGGGAACCTGACGGGCACCCGCTGGGCCAGCGCGTTCAGCGACCCGCAGTGGCTCCAGGTCGACCTCGGCGAGACGGCCACGATCAGCCGGGTGGTGCTGACCTGGGAGGCCGCGTACGGCAGGGCCTTCAAGATCCAGACCTCGGCGAACGGCTCCTCCTGGACCGACGTCTACTCCACCACCACCGGCACCGGCGGCACCCAGACCCTCAACGTCTCGGGCTCGGGCCGCTACGTCCGGATGCACGGCACCGCCCGGGGCACCGGCTACGGCTACTCGCTGTGGGAGTTCCAGGTCTACGGCAGCACCGGCGGCCAGGAGCCGGAGGAGCCCGAGGAGCCCGGAACCTGGACCGAGGTGTGGAAGGACGACTTCAACGGCTCGGCCGGAACCTCCCCCTCGGCCGCCGACTGGATCCTGCGCACCGGCACCTCCTACCCCGGCGGCGCCGCGAACTGGGGCACCGGCGAGGTCGAGACCATGAGCGCCTCGACCGCCAACGTCTCCCTCGACGGCACCGGCAACCTGAACATCAGGGCGATAAAGGACGGCGCGGGCAACTGGACCTCCGGACGGATCGAGACCCAGCGCACCGACTTCGCGCCGCAGCCGGGCGAGCTGCTCAGGTTCAGCGCCCGGCTCAAGCAGCCCAACGTCGCGAACGCCCTGGGCTACTGGCCGGGCTTCCGGGCGACCGGCGCCGCCTACCGGGGCAACTACAACAACTGGCCGTCCGTGGGCGAGACCGACATCATGACCGGCGTCAACGGCCGCAACCAGCTGGCCAACACCCTGCACTGCGGCACCGCGCCCGAGGGCGTGTGCAACGAGTACAACGGCCGCACCAGCGGTTTCGCCACCTGTGACGGCTGCCAGACCGGCTACCACGAGTACACGCAGGTCATCGACCGCACCAAGACCGACGAGGAGATCCGCTTCTACCTCGACGGCCGGCAGACCTGGGTCGTGCGCCAGAGCCAGGTCGGCGTCACCGCGTGGCGGGCGGCCGTGCACCACGGCTTCTACCTCCGCCTCGACCTCGCCATCGGCGGCTCGCTGCCCAACGCGCTCGCGGGGACCACGACGCCGACCGCCGCCACCACCTCCGGCGGCGTGCTGAGCGTGGACCGGATCTCGGTCGCCCGGCAGGCCGGAACCGTCCCGGCCGCGATGACCGACCCGGCGACCCCGGCCGGGCCGAGCGTCGTCAGGGTGACCGGCTCGCAGGGCAACTGGCAGCTCCAGGTGAACGGCTCCCCGTACGTGGTCAAGGGCCTGACCTACGGCCCGCCGCAGGCCGCGGCCGACGGCTACATGCGCGACCTCAAGAACATGGGCGTCAACACGATCCGCACCTGGGGCGTCGACGACACCCACACCCCGACGCTGCTCAACAGGGCGGCCCAGCAGGGCATCAAGGTCGTCGTCGGGCACTGGCTCAACCAGGGCGCCGACTACGTCAACGACACCGCGTACAAGAACAGCGTGAAGAACGAGATCGTCGCCCGCGTCAACGCCCTCAAGAACCACCAGGGCGTGCTGATGTGGGACGTCGGCAACGAGGTCATCCTCACCATGCAGGACCACGGCCTTCCGGCCGACGTGGTCGAGCAGCGGCGGGTGGCGTACGCGAAGTTCGTCAACGAGGTGGCGCAGGCGATCCACGCCGCCGACCCCAACCACCCGGTCACCTCGACCGACGCCTACACCCACGCCTGGACCTACTACAAGGCGCACTCCCCCGCCCTCGACCTGCTGGCGGTCAATTCCTACGGCGCCATCCACACCGTCAAGCCGGACTGGATCAGCGGCGGGTACACCAAGCCCTACATCGTCACCGAGGCCGGGCCCGACGGTGAGTGGGAGGTCCCCAACGACGTCAACGGCGTGCCCGACGAGCCGACCGACCTGCAGAAGCGGGACCAGTACACCGCCAGCTGGAACGCGATCAAGGGCCACCCGGGCGTCGCGCTCGGCGCGACCGAGTTCCACTACGGCCTGGAGAACGACTTCGGCGGGGTGTGGCTCAACACCACCACCGGAGGCTGGCGCAGGCACGGCTACCACTCGCTCAAGGCGGCCTACACCGGGCAGCCCTCGGCGAACACTCCCCCGGAGATCACCTCGATGACGGTCGGCTCGCAGACCGCCGTCCAGGCCGGGAAGACCTTCACCGTCGAGGTCGCCGCGACCGACCCGAACAGCGACCTGATCCGCTACAACCTGATGTTCAGCAACAAGCACGTCAACGGCAACCGTGGCTTCGACCACGTCAGGTTCGTCCAGACCGGCCCCGGAAGGTTCACGGTGACCGCGCCGGAGCAGATGGGCGTCTGGAAGGTGTACGTGTACGCCTTCGACGGGCACGGCAACGCGGGCATCGAGCAGCGGTCGTTCCGCGTCGTCCCGCCGACGGTCGCCGGGACCAACGTGGCGCTCGGCAAGCCGACCACCGCCTCCACCTACCAGGCGACCGGCGACGGCGGCCCGTTCAACCCCGGCCGGGCCACCGACGGCAGCTTCGCCTCCCGCTGGGCCAGTGAGTGGGCCGACCCGCAGTGGATCCAGGTGGACCTCGGCGCGACCACCGCGATCAGGCACGTCCAGCTCGGCTGGGAGGCCGCCTACGGCAGGTCGTACCAGATCCAGACCTCCGCCAACGGCTCGACCTGGACCACCGTCCACTCGACCACGACCGGCGACGGCGGGTTCGACTCCGTCGACCTCACCGCGTCGGCCAGGTACGTCCGGGTGAACCTCACCCAGCGCGGCACGGCGTACGGCTACTCGCTCTGGGAGTTCGGGGTCTACAGCTAGGCGCGTTCCGGTACGTCTTCGAGCACGGCGGCGCGTCGGCCAGGCGCGTTTCGAGCACGGCGGCGCGTCCGCGGGCAGGGGGCGGGGGCCTCCTGCCCACGGGGGCGCGGCCTTTCCGGGACGCGCGGCCTTCCCAAGACGCGCGGCCTTCCCAAGACGCGCGGCCTTCCCAAGACGCGCGGCCTTCCCAAGACGCGCGGTCTTTCAGAGACGCGCGGAGACCCGGTCCCGGAACCTGCTCCCGGGCCGGGTCTCCGCGCCTTCTACCTGGTCGGCGCCCCTGTAGGAGCGCCTCAGGACGAGCCGCGAGCGTCCACGGCCACCAGCAGCCGCGCGGCGACGTCCGCCCCGTCGGCGCGTACCTCGCCGGCGAGGGAGCGGGCACGGGCCGCCACGTCCGGCCGGAGCGCGCGGCCGAGAGCCTCGGTCAGCGAGCCGACGGCCGGCGTGCCGGGCGGGTGCGCGACCCCGGCCCCGAGGTCGTCGACCCGCCGCGCCCAGTAGTGCTGGTCGAAGTTCTGGGGGATGACGACCTGGGGCGCCCCGGCCCGCGCGGCCGCGGTGGTGGTGCCCGCGCCACCGTGGTGCACGACGGCGGCGACCCGCCGGAAGAGCGCCTGCTGGTTGACCTCCCCTACGGACAGGCAGTCGGGCTCGTCGGCCGGCGGTGCCAGGCCGGCCCATCCACGCAGCACGACCGCGCGCCGGCCGAGCGCACGGGCCGTCTCGATCATCGTCCTGCCGAGGTCGTGCGGGGCGCGGATGCTGCCGAAGCCGAAGTAGACGGGCGGCTCACCGGCGTCGAGGAACGCCTCCAGCTCCACGGGCAGCGGACGCTCGTCCGGCAGGATCCAGGCGCCCGTCCGGACCACGTCCGGATCCCCTGGCCCGGGCCAGGGTCCCAGCACCGGATCGGCGGCCAGCCAGGGCCTGCCGGTGAACATGTGGCTCCGCACGTCGTCGACCGGGGCCAGGCCGGCCGACGCCCGGTGGGAGTTGAGGGCGGCGCCGAAGACGGCGTTCCAGCGCCGCGCGTCCTGCTCCCAGAGCTCGCGGTTGTCGGCCGTACCGTCCACCGGCGCGCCTCCCGTCGGCAGCGGCGGCGGCGCGTGGTGCGGGGAGGGCAGGGCCGTCGGGCAGTAGGCGGCGAAGACGTAGCGGATCCCCATCCGCTCGGCCACCGAGCGGGCGGCCACCACCAGGTACCCGCCCGCCACGATGACGTCGCAGCCCTCGGCCGCCACCAGCAGCGTCTCGAACTGGTCGGCGACCGAGGCCTCCACCATCCGGCGCCGCTGCTCGGGCGAGGGCGGGGCCGCCGCCGGGTCGGCCTTCCCGGTCGAGCGCAGCTCGGGGCCGAGGGGCGTGAACGGGATCCCGAGGCCGCCGATCCAGTTACGGAAGTCGGGGGGCGCGCACACCCGGACCTCCTCGCCGAGCTCCCTCAACCGCACCGCCAGCGCCACCACCGGCTGGACGTCACCGCGCGACCCGATCGTCGACAGCAGAACACGCATCGAAACTCCCCCTTTTTTCGCTTCTCGCTCCTCGCGACAGCCGCGGCCACGGTCGGCCGGGCCATGGTCGGCGTGAGCCCGCACACGCGTCCGTCTCCGCTCGCCACGCGCCGGTTCGGCTCACGGCCCCGAATTCTGGACCGTCACCGGGGCCTTGCCGCAAGCCCCCCTGTCCGCTATACGTTGAAAGTGGCGAGGAGACCGCGTGTTTCCGCAGGCCGGGCGCGACCGCCGCGGCCATGACGTGGTGAGACACCGTTTCTCAGAGCGGTGCTCAAAGCGCTCCGGCGTCGCGGGACGCGATTCCTAGATCGCTCCGACGTACACCCAGTCGCCCCCGTGCCGGGCGAAGCGGCTGTGTTCCTCCATGTGGCCCTCCTCGCCGCGCTCGACGTAGTGGGCGCGGAAGCGGACGGTGCCCTCGGTGTGGAAGGAACTGCCGCCGGTTGTCTCCAGCACCTCCAGGCGCGTCCACCGGACCGAGTCATCGAGCTCGACGACCGATGGACGCGTCGACGCATGCCAGGTGCGCAGGAGGTACTCGCCGTCACCGACGCCGAAGGCGCTGAACCGCGACCGCATCAGCACCTCGGCCGTCGTCGCGGACGCTTCGCCGCGGTGCAGCCGCCCGCAGCAGTCCCCGTACGTCGCAGGCAGCCCGCACGGGCACGAGGCGTCGGGCGCGAGCGCGGAACGGACTCGGGGTCGTGGATCACGTCGTGGCACGTCCCCCAGTATGCCCGCGCCCTCCACCAGGCCCGTTTCCAGCGCCCGCCCCGGCCCTGCGACACGGCAGCCGAGTCAAGCCCGTAAGCGATCGTCGCCCATGCGGCGCAAGCCGACCCGGCCGCGAGCCCACGCCGGAACACGGGACCCCACGACGCCGTGCCGCCTCGCCATCGGCTACGTACCGCAACGATGCCCGTCGTTAGGACGAAGGCGGAGGCCGCCAGGCCGAACAACGGCCAGGCTGCGACGAGTGCCGGTCCGGCGACGAAGCCGAATTCCACCATGAGGGCTTAATCCAGACAGACAACGCGCACGACGGGATCCGCGGACGCCCGTGGTCAGTTCTCAATCTTGAGGGTGGCGGCGACGTGGTTACAGGCCTGCCGGGTTCTCGCCTCACGCTTGGGCAGGAAGCAGCTCAGGTTCACCCTGTCACCGGCGCGGGTGTAGCCGTATACCGAGATGCTGCCGTCGACGCCACCGGTGTCCTCGAATCTGAGCGCCGGCAGGCCGTCGATCTTCGTCTGCCGCCAGGACGTGCGCATCCTCCCGGGAATGTCCGGAGGTTTCCGCGTGAGGTAGGGGTCGGCCGGCATGCCTTCCACCGGAGTGATGATGTCGACCATGATCGGTGCGCTGTATTCGGGCAGACCGGGATGAGCCAACCCGACACAATCGGCGGGCGGGAATTGGCAGCGTTTCCAGGTCCACCCGGCAGGAAGTTCGAAGCTCACCCGCCCACCTCCTAATACGATCGGTGGCGCCGTACCGGCCGCGGCGGGTGTGGCCGAAGCCGTGACAGGGGCTGAGGACGGGGTCGGCGGCGTGACGCAACCGGCGACCGGGGCGAGTAACACCAACCCGAGTGTTCCGGTCGCCATCGATAATCCTTTTGTGTGCATAAAGTTCCCCTTCATGGCATCACTCATCCACTTGGATGCGTTGAAACCCGGAAAGGCCGTCGCCGTGACTCTGGAGAGTCGACATCGTGACTTATCCGCAACGTGAGTCGTACGATCGGCGGTCACATTCGTCCGAGCCCCGGGCCCGCCACCCACTTGTCGACGGGGAGAGGTCATCGCTCTTTCCGGCTCACTCCGGTGGCACCCGCGGAAGCGCCGCTTCACCGATCTCCGGTCCGTCCGAGAGCGGGCCCCAGCCTCGCGGGTGGCCTCTCCCGCGGCCCGGTACGCGCACGTCCAGCACGTCGGCGAACTCCTGTGCCTGATCATCGTCCGAACATCGCGGCACGGCCATCGTGAGCCGGCCCTCCGCGTGCCGCCCCATATCACTCAGCACGCCGTTGGCGACCGCCGGTTCCGTCCAGGGCGAGTGCGCCCGAAGAGCACTTCCGTCAGAGTTGTGATCACACCCGCGGCGATCTTTCCAAAAGGAGGGAGGCACTCCTCACGGCAATGCCCCTTTGTCCTGCGAGCGGAGGAAAACCAGCTCTCCCAGAGCAGACACGAAGCATAATCATGATCCGTTGATCTTATCGAGAGGCAACCCGAGATTCAGCAGGTCACAGACATGATCCCGAAACAGGCAGTCCACCGTAGATCGATATTCACCTCCATCTACCGCAACAGCGATCCATCAAAGGACAATTCATGACCAAAGCGACACTCAATGAGCGATCAGTAGACATCAACATTCAGAAGCGGCACCATGTACATAGGTTGAGGTTGACAGGAGATCAATATGACCCCCCATACCCCCGGCGGAGCGTCAGGCTCACCACATTCCCTGGGCCACAGGATCTGGGCCAGAATGACAAAATGGTTAATCGTCAGCATAATGGTAGGCCTTAGCCCGGTAATAATAAACGCGTCTCGGTTTTACACAAATGGAAAGCCCAGCACCGGATTCGAAGTTGCGGTTTTCGGGACAGGCGAACTCTACCTAGTGTCAACGGGAATCATTGCCGCAGGCATTGGTGAGTTATTCTTTGAACTGAAGACCATGGCCAGGGTGCCCGACAGCCCGGGAATCCAGATATCAAAATCCGTCGCGGTCTCAATATCGGTTTTGCTTGCGATTATTTGCGCAGGGTCATACGGGGGCGCCCCGCCACCTTCCGAAGCGGAACGATATATGGATCTTTCCATATACATGCTGCTTGGAGCGATGATAACCAGCGCTTCGTGCGCGATCCTATCGGAATTCTAGCAGGAGGTATCCATGGAACCTGCCGAGCTAATAGTTTCCGTACTGGCCGGCGCAAGCATGATCAACCTGACTGCCGCAATCATTGCGAGATTGCGGAAAAAAATGCAGCGCGAAGGCGAGGACGAGGTCGTCATCACCATCAACACGGAAGACGGGCAGGAGATCACCCTGACGCGCGATCAATTGGACGGCGAATCCCACCTGAGAGAGTTCCTAGCGAGGCACTCGCCTGGAGACACCACGTCGGCCAACGATGCTTGAGAAGGCGAGCCGATACACAGCGTTCGATCCGCAGGTTACGCCGTCCGATTTTCCGGCGCGCCCTCCGCGGTGAGCGTTCGGCGCCCGTGACGTCGGCCGGCAGAGCTCCGATAATCGTCTGTTCCGCCGAAGACCGGCGTCCACAACCCGTAAGTGAACCTCTCAGGAAACATCGAGACAGCGAGCCGCACGGGTAAGCCTATAGGCCGTCTCCGCCACGCCCTCGAAGCCCCAGTCCTCATTACCGAATCTCTCATCGGCGAGAGGGCACTTTGCGTCGACTCCCCGATCGTGGACGACGTCACCTCTCTCAGCCTCACCCCCTAGCTCGCGACAGCAACGCCTCCTGATCTGCGGAGTAGCGGCGGGACAGGGCGGGAAATCATCTCAGGGTGACCCGTTGAAGGAGGAACGCCGGGTCGGCCCTGTCACGTCGAAGATCATACAGAGGCCGTCCATGGTGGTCTTTGGAGTTCTTCCTGCACCACGGCGACACAAGCCCGTTCCACAATTACGCGGCCACTGGGATCGAGACACCCTGCCGGCCCCGGCCCACGACATCGATCACGGGAACCGCCGTTTTCCTCCTGCACTCGGCGAGCCTGGCCCTCCTCTCCTACGCTCCAAAACGGACAACGGGGTTCCGCTCCCAGGTGACGTTCGGGAGCGGAATTCCGGCAGGAGTACGGCAGAGAAAGAGCACGAACACGCCGCGGCGCGTCTCTCGTCAGCACTCGCCGTTCGGGGCCTCCATAACCTGGAGCACGCCCGTAACAATGTGATCCGTCTCTCGCCCGTGTCCAAGCCGTGTCCCCCGACCGGTCCAGAGCACACGAGGACCCGCACGATGTCGGCGACAGCGTGGCGTACCAGCGCTGTTCAACGTGAACACGGCGGCAAGCAGGACGAACCCCGCACGCGTTCGCGCCGCTGCGGGGTCTGCGCCGGCCGACGACCTACTTCAGCAGCTGCCTGGCCATCACCATGCGCTGGATCTGGTTGGTGCCCTCGTAGATCTGGGTGATCTTCGCGTCGCGCATCATGCGCTCGACCGGGTAGTCGCTGGTGTAGCCGTACCCGCCCAGGAGCTGGACGGCGTCGGTGGTGATCTCCATGGCGGCGTCGGAGGCGGCGCACTTGGCGGCGCTGGAGAGGAAGGTGAGGTCCTTCTGCGGCTCGCCGTGCATGGCCAGCTCGGACCTGGCCGCGGCGGCGTAGGTGAGCTGGCGGGCGGCCTCCAGCTTCATGGCCATGTCGGCGACCATGAACTGGACGCCCTGGAAGTCGGCGACGGCCTTGCCGAACTGCTTGCGCTCCTTGACGTAGCCGATCGCGTAGTCCAGCGCGCCCTGGGCGATGCCGAGGGCCTGGGCGGCGATGGTGATGCGGGTGTGGTCGAGGGTGGCCAGGGCGGTCTTGAAACCGGTGCCGGGCTCGCCGATCATCCGGGACGCGGGGATCCGCACGTTCTCCAGGATGACCTGACGGGTCGGGGAGCCCTTGATGCCGAGCTTGCGCTCCTTGGCCCCGAAGCTGACGCCCTCGTCGCCCTTCTCCACGACGAACGCGGAGATGCCCCTGGCCCCGGCACCCGGCTCGGTGACGGCCATCACCGTGTAGTACTCCGACACCCCGGCGTTGGTGATCCACATCTTGGCGCCGTCGAGCACGTAGTGGTCGCCGTCGAGGACCGCGCGGGTCTTCATCGCGGCGGCGTCGCTGCCCGCCTCGGCCTCCGAGAGGGCGTACGAGAACATCGCGTCACCCGCCGCGACCGGCGTGAGATACCTCCGCTTGAGCTCCTCGGAGGCCGAGAGCAGCAGCGGGACGGTGCCGAGCTTGTTGACGGCGGGGATCAGCGAGGACGAGGCGCAGGCCCGCGCCACCTCCTCGATGACGATCACCGTCGCGAGGGCGTCGGCACCGGCGCCCCCGTACTCCTCGGGAACGTGTACGGCGTGCAGGTCCGCCGCGACGAGCGCCTTGTAGCTGTCCGCCGGGAACTCCGCGTTCTCGTCGGCCTCGGCGGCGCGGGGGGCGATCTTCTCGTCGGCGAGGGCTCGGACCGTCTCGCGGAGCATCTCGTGCTCTTCGGGCAGCGCGTAGAGAGGGTAGCTCATGGGCAAATACTAGGACGTCCAACAAAACGTGGAGCGCTCCACCCCATGTGATATGTCCCCCGGCGTTTGCCCTGGTGGCAAAGTGGATGCGTCGGATGCCGGTACCCTGTCGGCAAAGAATTGGGCAGAACCGAAAGGAGCACCAGTGGCCTACCGCCTCACGATCGTGGGAACCGGATACCTCGGTGCGACGACGTCCGCATGCATGGCCGAGCTGGGCTTCGAAGTCCTCAGCCTCGACGTGGACGCGGAGAAGATCGACCGCCTTCGGGCCGGCGATCTGCCCATCTACGAGCCCGGCCTGCAGGAGATCCTGCGGCGCAACCTGGCCAACGGCCGGCTGCGCTTCACCACCTCGTACGAGGAGGCCGCGGCCTTCGGTGACGTGCACTTCCTGTGCCTGGGCACCCCCCAGAAGCCGGGAGAGTACGCGGCGGACGTCTCCTACCTGGACGCCGCGATCGAGTCGCTCGCCCCCCACCTGGACCGCGAGTGCCTGATCGTCGGCAAGTCGACCGTCCCGGTCGGCACCGCGCAGCGCCTCGCCGACAAGCTCGCCCGGCTGGCCCCCATCGGCGCGGGCGCCGAGCTGGCCTGGAACCCGGAGTTCCTCCGGGAGGGCTTCGCGGTGAAGGACACCCTGCACCCCGACCGGATCGTGCTCGGCGTCGCCTCCGCCTCCGACAGGGCCGAGAAGATCATGCGGGAGGTGTACGCCTCCATGCTGGAGATGGGCACCCCGATGGTCATCACCGACTACCCCACGGCCGAGCTGGTCAAGGTGGCCGCCAACGCCTTCCTCGCCACGAAGATCTCCTTCATCAACGCGATGGCCGAGGTCTGCGAGGCCGCCCACGCCGACGTCAAGCAGCTGTCGCTGGCGCTGTCCTTCGACGACCGCATCGGCGGCAAGTTCCTCAACCCCGGTCTCGGCTTCGGCGGCGGCTGCCTGCCCAAGGACATCCGCGCCTTCATGGCCCGGGCGGGCGAGCTCGGCGCCGACCAGGCGCTGACCTTCCTGCGGGAGGTCGACGCGATCAACATGCGCCGCCGGGCCCGCATGGTCGACCTGGCCCGCGAGCTGGCCGGGGGTTCCTTCCGCGGCTGCACGGTCGCGGTGCTCGGCGCCGCGTTCAAGCCCAACTCCGACGACATCCGCGACTCGCCCGCCCTGGACGTCGCCGTCAAGATCAGCGAGCAGGGTGGCCGGGTCACCGTCTACGACCCCGTCGCCCAGGAGAACGCCCGCAAGGCCCATCCCGGGCTCTCCTACGGCGCCTCCGCCCTCGACGCGGCCAAGGACGCCCACGTCGTGCTGCTGCTCACCGAGTGGCAGGAGTTCATCACCATGGACCCCGAGGAGCTGGGTTCCGTGGTGGCCTCCCGCAAGATCGTCGACGGTCGCAACGCCCTCGACGCCGAGACGTGGCGGGCCTCCGGCTGGCACTACCGCGCCCTGGGCCGCCCCTGAGCCCGACCCGCGGCCCCCGGGGACGTCCCTGAGCCCAGCCCGCCCTGCCCTGGGACGTCCCTGAGCCTTGCCCGCTCCGCCGCACCTTGGCCCTGAGCCCGACCCGTCGCACCTTGGGCCGCCCCCTCAGCCCGGGTCCGCCCCGCCGCGCCGGGCCCTCCGCGTACACCCGCCGTGCTTCTCCGGTACGCCCACCGCGCCCTTCGTGCCCTTCGCGTACGACCCCGGACATGACGACGGGTTCCCGGTTGACACCGGGAACCCGTCAGGTAAGCGTCGACTTCTCAGAATCACATCGGTCACCACGACCTTCTCGCGTCACCGGTTCCGAACATCACCAGTAGTCCCAGCGGTACCAGCGACGCCAGCGGCGACGACGGCGACGACGACGGCGCCAGTACGGATCGTGGGCGGGCCAGCCCCCTCCCGGGAACATCGTGTTACCCATGAGGACGCCCCCTTTCGCAGTAATCTCCCGGATATGACAATTACTACGATATGGGACATACCGCCACAAAGCGGGCTGGGCGCTTCTAGGTTGGCTATAGAACGTTTTTGATGGTTATTACGGTGAGAGCATTACCGTTGTGGCAAATGCGGGCAGCCCGCGAAACCGCTTCTTCCCGCACGTCCGACAAAGGTCTTTCACCCCGACGGGGAGCGGGCGGCCGTGAGGGCGAACCCCGCGCCTTCCAGCGGGTTGACCTGGCACGCGACCCGATCGCGGCCGTCCGGGGAACCCTCGGGAGACCCACGACGAGAAGGCCCCCGCCACCGGCGAAGGCCCCCCTGTCGGTCCCGGTCCGGCCGGTCAGTTGTCGAACTCGCCGAGCTTCACGCCCCCGACGAAGGCGTCCCACTCCGAGCGGGTGAAGAACAGCTTCGGCCCGTCGGGATTCTTGGAATCGCGCAATACGTAAAGAGAGCCTGACCCGGCCTTGTGTCCCTCTTCGGGGGCCTCGATCACGGCCACCTCGACGTAGTTACCGCCCTCGTCCCCCTCCGGGGCCGCCCTGCGCCAGACGGCCTTGCTGAGGTCTGCTTCCACGTCGTCTCACCTTCGCTATGTCGGCGGTCGCCCCACGGGCGGGGTCTTCGAGCGGATCGTCCCGCGACACCGGCACGCCCGCGCCACGTCCCGGGCGTGACCACCCCTGCCGTGCCCCCACGAGCGGCACCGGGCCCCAGAGAGGCAACGGCGGCTTCACGAGCGGCTTCGGCTTCATGGACGGTGCCGGCTTCATGGACGGCGGCGGCTCCACGAACGGCGGCGGGCTCCACGAACACAGTATCCGGACCGCTCGCGACGTCCGCAACGACAAAGACCGCGACTTCGTCGACGTCGTCGAAAATTTCGCCCGGCCCGAATGACCCGTTCCCCGGCAATCACCGGCTTTCCCGGCAACTTCCGGGCGAGGGTGACAGGGCTAGCGCGTCGACACGGAGCTCACCGCGGAGTCGACGGGCTTCGGGCTCTCGCCCGCGCCCACGCTTCCCCACACCGCCAGCACAGCCATCGTGAGTCCGAGGATGGCGCGGATAGCGTTCCTCATGGTTCTCGACCTCCAAGCTATTTGGAGATCTTCCCCTTCCCGCCGTGCCCTCTTCTATCCGCGATGCTGTCGAGCTATCGGTCAAAAGTGGTGATATCAGGCGCCGAGCTGGGCGGCCTCGGCCCGAAGTTTCTCGCCCTTGGCGTGGGCTTGATCCTTGAGAGCGAGCTGGAACGCCTCCATCCTCGCCCGCAGGCCCTCGTCGGCGGCGGCGAGGATCCGCACGGCCAGCAGTCCCGCGTTGCGGGCGCCCCCGACGGCGACGGTCGCGACGGGGACCCCCGCGGGCATCTGGACGATCGACAGGAGCGAGTCGAGACCGTCGAGATACTTCAGCGGGACGGGGACACCGATCACCGGCAGCGGGGTCACCGACGCGAGCATGCCCGGCAGGTGGGCGGCTCCCCCGGCACCCGCGATGATCACCTTCAGCCCGCGCCCGGCCGCCCCCGCGCCGTACGCGATCATCTCCTCGGGCATGCGGTGCGCGGAGACCACGTCGGCCTCGAACGCCACCCCGAACTCGGCCAGCGCCTCGGCGGCGAGTTTCATCACCGGCCAGTCGGAGTCGCTGCCCATGACGATGCCGACGGTGGTCATTGCGTCTCCTTTGCCTCGCGGCCCGGGGGCCGCGCGCGTTCGCGGTGGTGCCGTGGTCACGCCGGTGCGGCGCTCTCGGTGGTACGGGGCCCCGGAGGGGACTCCGGGGACTCCGGGGACTCCGGGGACTCCGGGGACTCCGGGGACTCCGGACGGCCCGGTGCCCTTTCGGGGGCATGGCGACTTACGGACTTTGGGTGGTCCCGGCGCCTCGGCGGGCCGGAAAGTCGAGCCGTCGGCTCAGGTGTATCTTCCCTCGGTGAGGTAGACGGCGGCGTGCCGGGCGCGCTCGCGGACCTCGTCCAGGTCGGTGCCCATCGCGGTGACGTGACCGATCTTGCGGCCCGGCCGCACCTCCTTGCCGTAGAAGTGGACCTTGATGCCCGGGTCGTGGGCCATCACGTGCTCGTACCGGGAGAAGATGTCGGGGTCGTCGCCGCCCAGGAGGTTGGCCATCACCACCACGGGGGCGGTCGGCGCGGGCGACCCGAGCGGGAGGTCGAGGATCGCGCGCAGGTGCTGCTCGTACTGGGAGGTGCGGGCCCCGTCGATCGTCCAGTGGCCGCTGTTGTGCGGGCGCATGGCCAGCTCGTTCACCACCAGCCCCGAGGAGGTGGCGAACATCTCCACGGCCAGCAGCCCGGTCACGCCCAGCTCCTTGGCGATGGTCAGGGCGATCCGCTGGGCCACCGCGGCCCATTCGGGGTCGAGGCCGGGGGCCGGGGCGAGCACCTCGACGCAGATGCCGTCGCGCTGGACGGTCTCCACCACCGGGTAGCTGACCCCCTGCCCGTGCGGCGACCTGGCGACCAGCACGGCGAGCTCCCGCTCGAACGGCACGAACCCCTCGGCCATCAGCGGAACGCCTGAGGCCAGGACCTCGGTCGCGTCGTCCGCGGAGCGGCAGACCCAGACCCCGCGCCCGTCGTAGCCGCCCCGGACCGCCTTGAGCACGACCGGCCAGCCGTTCTCCGCGGCGAACTCCTCGACGTCGGCGGCCGTCTCGATCCGCCGCCAGGGCGGGCAGGGAACGCCGATCGCGGTCAGCCGTTCGCGCATCACCGCCTTGTCCTGGGCGTGGACGAGCGCGTCGGCCCCGGGGTGCACGGCGAAGCCGTCCTCGGCCAGGGCGCGGACGTGCTCGGTGGGCACGTGCTCGTGGTCGAAGGTGACCGCGTCACATCCCTTGGCGAGGTCGCGCAGGTCGGCCAGGGAACGGTAGTCGCCCAGACGCACGTCGGCGATCACGCGGGCGGCGCTCTCGTCGGGCGAGTTGGCCAGGACTCTCAGCTCGACACCGAGGGCGATGGCCGCCTGCTGGGTCATCCGGGCCAGCTGGCCCGCTCCGATCATGCCGACGACGGGGCCGATGGGACCGGCCAAAGAAGGGCTGCTCACAGGGGTCAAGTTTACTGTCACGCGGTACGGGACCAGGCGGTGGGCGGATGACGGGCGACCGCGGGCGGTCTGCGGGCCGTCCGCAGGCGGTCCGCGAGCGGTCTGCGGGCCGTCGGAAGGCGCCGTACCGGGGACCGGCCGAGGCCGATTGGGACCTGAGGAGCGAACAGGGCCCACGGGAGCCTGCCGATGAACGACCGGCGACCGAGACCGGCCGGAGACCGGCCCAGGAGCGACCCGAGCCACGCGGAACCGGCCCGGAGGCGACCGGGAGCGAGGGACGACCGAAACACCGGCAGGGAATCCGAGAACGGCCGTCCGGGGACGCTCAGTCCGCCGTGAGGGTGGCGAGGCCGCGGCGCATGCCCGCCGTGGCGAGTTTGGAGCCGCTGCCGATGGTCTCGGTGGCGACGAGCACGACCTCGGTCCCGGTCAGTTTCGCGGTCCTGGTCCTGCCGGTGAAGCCACGCAGGTCGGTCCTGCCGTAGATGGGACGGGCCAGCGAGGAGCGGCCCGGACGGGCCCTCTGCCGGTACTCGATCTCCAGGGCGTGGATGACCAGGGCGCCCCCGGTGGGCAGCATCAACGCGCGCTGCGGGCCGACGAGCAGGCGGACGTCGGCGGTGAGGCGGTCGGGCCGTACGCGCGACGGACGTTCGAACAGGTCGTCGAAGAGACCCCGGACCGGGTCACCCTTGGGGAAGGTCACCCCGCTCACCCCGACGGGGTCGGTCAGGTAGGCCAGGTAGCGCTGCGGCACGAGCCGGGCCTTGACCCCCGCCACGGGGTCGTCGGTGGGGACCGCGCCCTCGGTCGGCTCGCGGGGCTCGCCCCGGACCGGGATGGGACCGGCGCCGAGCCGCCACTCGCCCTCCTCCTGGAGGAACAGGAAGTAGGCCGGGTCGGGCTCGCGGGCCAGGGCGACGAACCAGCGGTCCTGGCCGGCGACGCCGGGCAGGTACATCTCCACGTCGGTGTAGGACTTCCTGGCGGGGGCCGGGCGGCCGTTCCGGGTCGCCTCACAGGCACGACCGCCCAGCGCTCTCTCCGCCCAGGTGGTGAGCTTCTCGACGGTCGCGCAGTCCCGGTCGCGCCAGGCGTCGTCGAGCCTTCCCAGCAGCTCGAAGGCCTTTGACGCCTCGGCGAGCTCCACCCCGGCGGACGCCTCTCGCGACGGGCCGGTCTCGGGGACGGTGTCAGGCGTGCCGCTCCGCGCGCCGCAGCCGGTCGTCATCGACAGACAGAGGATCAGGGCGAGGAGTCGGCGGCGCAAGGGTTGATCCCCGGGGTAGTGGCCGTCGCGTGCGGCAGTCCGTCTGGACCGATCACGGGAGGCGGAGGTTGCCGGGGCTTCCCGTGGTCTACGGGCTCAGCGTAACGCCAGCACCCCTATTTATCCGGGGTTATACGACATTTGCAGAAAAAGTACCTGCTGACTGCTATGGACGTCGGCGAGTCAACCTCGCACGGATCACGTCTCCTCACCGGTAGCCTGGCCCGAAGAGTGTTCGAGGTCCTCCGACGTGGCGGATCGCGCAGCCGACCCCCGAAAGGACCGGGCAGGAAACGTGGAGTTTCTCCGACACGCCTACCGGCGGCTCGCCGAGCTGGCCCGAGAGCTGGCGAAGTTCGGGACGATCGGCGCGGTCGCCTTCGTGATCGACACCGGTGGCACCAACCTGCTCCGGTTCGGCCTCGACTGGGGACCGCTCACCTCCAAGGTCATCGCCACGATCGTCGCGGCCACCTTCGCCTACCTCGGCAACCGCTACTGGACCTTCAGGCACCGCGAGCAGAGCGGCCTGGCCCGCGAATACTTCCTGTTCTTCGTCCTCAACGGCATCGGCCTACTGATCTCGCTGTTGGTGATCGGTTTCGTGACCTACACCCTGGGCCTGCAGGACGCGCTGAGTTACAACATCGCCCTGCTCACCGGCACCGCCCTCGGGACCCTGTTCAGGTTCTGGTCGTACAAGAAGTGGGTCTTCCTGCCCGGCGCGCCGCCCGAGGCCGTCCCCGACACCCCGCCGAGCCGGCCGGCGGCACCGAACAGCCAGGTCAACGGCCACATGTATCTCCTGAACAAGACCTCGGAGGAGAACGCGCCGCCCCCCGGCCCGCGCTGACCCTCCCCCGCTCGCGACCGGGGGCCACGCGCTCCCGGAGCCCCGGCGAAGGCGCCGCTCAGGCGGGCCCGCGCACGACGCGGTTCCTGCCAGGCTCGCCCACCTGCCGCAGGAAGAACGCGAACGCCGCCGGGCGCGACCGTACGAGCTCCAGGCGCCCCCCGTCGGCGGCGGCCAGCGCCCTGGCGAGGGGCAGGCCGAGACCCGTGCTGCCGCGCCCGCTCACGTTCCGCTCGAAGACCCTGGGGGCCAGCTCGTCGGGGATGCCGCTCCCCTGGTCCGCGACCTCGATCACGATGGACCTGTCCCTGGCACTGGTGGTGACCGTCACCGTGCCGCCGCCGTGCTCCAGCGAGTTCTCCAGCAGGGTGGAGATCACCTGGCCGATGCCGCCGCCGGTGCCCAGCGCCTGGAGGCCGCGCGTGCCGACCAGGCTCAGCCGCCGCCCGGCCCTGCGGAACGCCGGGCCCCACTCGATGAACTGCTGATCGAGCAGCACGTCGAGCTCGACGATCTCGGACTGCGCCTGACGCTGCCGTCTGGCGGTGGCCAGCAGCTCGTCGATCACGGCGGTGAGCCGCTCGGCCTGCACGATGGCGGCCTCGCCCTCCTCCTTGACGATCCCCGGCTCGTCGGCGGCGGCGACGATCTCCTCAAGTCTCATGGTCAGGCCGGTGAGCGGGGTACGGAGCTGGTGGGAGGCGTCGGTCGCGAACTCCCGCTCCCTGGCCAGGAGGTCGGAGATGCGGGTCGCGCTGCGGTCGAGCACCTCGGCCACCCGATCGAGCTCCTGGATGCCGTAACGGTGCTTGCTCGGTCTGGCGTCACCGGACCCGAGCCGCTCAGCGATCATCGCAAGGTCGCTGAGCGGTAACGTCAGGCGGCGCGACTGCACTATGGCGAGCCCGACCGCGACCGCGAGGGCAGCCGCGGCGAGTCCCAGGATGAGGAACAACCACGCGCGGACCTCACGCTCCACTCCCGTCTTGTCCCGGCTGACCGCGACGTACACGCCGTTCTCCGACTGCGCGTCCTCGGTCATCTTCTGGCTCTCGGGGGGCTCGGTGCCCACCGTGATCACCTGGGGGGGCGTCCCCTTCGCATAGATCTGGATGTAGAGATCGGAATACTTGCGTTCCAGCTGTTGCTCGTCGACGGGCTGGTCCTGGATCCGGGCGTACTCGACCTCCCCCAGCAGGCTTTTGGCATGGGAGGAGAGTTCCTGGGTCGCCTCCTCCTCGATGAGCCGGTTGACCGCCACACCGAGAGGAATACCGAGCAGCAACACCCCGATGACCGCGACGAGGAGAGTTGAGGAGAGCAGGCGGCGGCGCATCTCCTACTCGCGCTCGAACCTGAAGCCGACTCCTCGAACGGTTGTGATGTATCGGGGCTTGGCGGCGTCGTCACCGAGTTTGCGGCGTAGCCACGAGATGTGCATGTCCAGGGTCTTGGTCGACCCCCACCAGTTGGTGTCCCACACCTCGCGCATGATCTGCTCCCGGGTGACCACCTTTCCGGCGTCGCGGACCAGGACCCTGAGCAGGTCGAATTCCTTCGTGGTCAGATGCAGCTCCTTGTCTCCCATCCACGCGCGGCGGGAGTCGGCGTCGATGCGCACGCCCTGGACCACGGGCGTCTCGGACGTGCCGCGCCGCAGCAGCGCGCGGACGCGCGCCAGCAGCTCGGCAAGGCGGAACGGCTTGGTGACGTAGTCGTCGGCCCCCGCGTCGAGGCCCACCACCGTGTCGACCTCGTCGACGCGGGCGGTGAGGATCAGCACGGGAGTTCCGTGGCCCTCGGCGCGGATGCGCCGGGCCACCTCCAGGCCGTCCATCTCGGGCAGGCCCAGGTCGAGAACGATCAGGTCGATGCCACCTGACAGAGCCCGCTCCAGAGCCTGCGGGCCGTCAGGGCTCACCTCTACTTGATAACCCTCTCGGCGCAGGGCTCGCGCCAGTGGCTCGGAAATCGAGGTGTCATCCTCGGCGAGTAGTACACAGGTCATGTTGCGATCGTAGGACCTTAGGGGATCGTTTCCCCGGTACAGCGCGCGGTTTGACTCGTCGTTGACCTATCCATTGACCTGGGCAAACACTGATAAATCCCGGATAGTCATCCCGCAACGGCCGGGGGCCACGGAGTAGGTCTCCCGCATTGGAAGTCCCTGGAAAGCACAGGCTCACCAAAGGTTGGACCGACAAAACAGAACACGCCCTACCGGAAGGGATCCGGCGGGCGTGTTCTGCTCGATTCACCTCAAGACGCCGACGGCGGCTCGGTGTAGCGGGCGAGGTAGAGCTGCTCCCCGAGGCTCCCGATGAGACCCAGCTCGGTCTCCAGGTAGTCGATGTGGTGCTCCTCGTCGGCGAGGATCTCCTCGAAGAGGCGGGCCGAGGTGGCGTCGCCCTTCTCCCGCATCAGGGTGATGGCCGGCTTCAGCCGGGTGACCACCTCCAGCTCGACGTCCAGGTCGGCGCGGAGCTGCTCGGCGACGGTCTGGCCGATGTGCAGGGTGCCCAGCTTCTGGTAGTTGGGCAGGCCCTCGAGGAAGAGGATGCGGTCGGTCAGCTTCTCCGCGTGGCGCATCTCGTCGATGGACTCTTCGCGGGTGTATTTGGCCAGCCTGGTATATCCCCAGTTCTCCTGCATCTTGGCGTGCAGGAAGTACTGGTTGATCGCGGTCAGCTCCGCGGTCAGCTGCTCGTTGAGCAGTTCGATGATTTTCTTGTCGCCCTGCATGGCGGGCTCCTCGTGCTATGCGGTCGGCATCAAATCTTCGGACCGCTTTAGGATCGCACAGATTTTTCGCACGCAAGAAGCGCAGTCGCCGCCGGCACCCGTGGCATCGCGGATCTGGCGCGCACTCTTCGCACCTGCCGAGATGCAGTCGTGCACCTCGTTCTCGGTGACCGCGCGGCAGACGCATACGTACACGGGGGCGTGACCTCTCTGGAGACTACCATAGGTTAGGCACACCTAAATTAGCTCATTTGGTAAGGCTTGCCTATGTGAACTAAGACACAAAGCCTTAATTTCATCGTCACGAGCATGAAGCGCTCGTCTAGGAAATTCCTTCTCGAACACACGAAAACGCCCCGGCCGGGGCCGGGGCGCATGATCGGGTGAGGCGTGACGGGACGCGACTCAGTGGCCTCTGGCCAGCCATTCCTCCAGGTGGCCCGCCTCGGCGCCGATGGAGGTGGAGTCGCCGTGACCGGTGTGCACGGCCGTCCCCGGCGGCAGGGTCAGCAGCCGCCCCTTGATCGACTCGATGATCGTGCCGAAGGAGGAGAAGGACCGCCCCGTCGCGCCGGGGCCGCCGTTGAACAGGGTGTCGCCGGTGAAGACCGCGCCGATGTCGGCCCCGTACAGGCAGACCGCGCCCGGGGCGTGGCCGGGCGTGTGCAGCGCGGTCAGCTCGATCCCCCCGGCCGAGAGCACCTGCCCGTCCTCGATCGGGGTGTACGGCAGGTCGGTGTAGACCATCTCCCACAGCACCTGGTCGGCCGGGTGGAGCAGGACCGGCGCGCCCGTCCGCGCGGCGAGGTCGGCCGCCGCGTCGATGTGGTCGTTGTGCGCGTGGGTGCAGACGATCGCCTTGACCTCTCGGTCACCGACCCGCTCGGCGATCGCGGCGGCGTCGTGCGCGGCGTCGACGACGAGGACCTCGCTGGCCGAGCCGACGATCCAGACGTTGTTGTCGACGTCCCACGTCCCGCCGTCCAGCGAGAACGTGCCTGAGGTGACGACCTTGTCGATCACAGGATCACCACCGAGCGCAGGACCTCGCCGCGGTGCATCCTGGCGAAGGCCTCCTCGACGTCGCCGATGCCGATCGTCTCGGAGACGAAGCGGTCGAGGTCGAGCCGTCCCTGCAGGTAGAGGTCGATGAGCAGCGGGAAGTCGCGGCTGGGCAGGCAGTCGCCGTACCAGGAGGACTTCAGCGCGCCGCCCCGGCCGAAGACGTCCAGCAGCGGCAGTTCCAGCTTCATGTCCGGGGTGGGCACCCCGACCAGGACCACGGTCCCGGCCAGGTCGCGGGCGTAGAAGGCCTGCTCGTAGGTCTCGGGGCGGCCGACCGCCTCGATGACCACGTCGGCGCCGTTGCCGCCGGTGAGCTCCTTGACCGTCTCGACCACGTCGGCGGTGCGGGAGTTGACCGTGTGGGTGGCGCCGAAGTCCTTGGCCCAGCCGAGCTTGCGGTCGTCCACGTCCACCGCGATGATCTTCGAGGCGCCCGCCAGCCGGGCCCCCAGGATGGCCGCGTCGCCGACGCCGCCGCACCCGATGACCGCCACGCTGTCGCCGCGGGTCACCCCGCCGGTGTTGATCGCGGCGCCGATGCCGGCCATCACGCCGCAGCCCAGCAGCCCGGCCACCTTCGCCGGGGCCGACGGGTCGACCTTGGTGCACTGCCCGGCCGCGACCAGGGTCTTCTCGATGAAGGCGCCGATGCCCAGGGCCGGGCTGAGCGGCGTGCCGTCCTCCAGGGTCATCTTCTGCTTGGCGTTGTGGGTGTTGAAGCAGTACCAGGGACGGCCCCGCAGGCACGCCCGGCAGTCGCCGCACACGGCCCGCCAGTTCAGGATCACGAAGTCGCCGGGCGCCACCTCGGTGACGCCCTCACCGACGGCCTCGACCACCCCGGCGGCCTCGTGCCCGAGCAGGAACGGGAACTCGTCGTTGATGCCGCCCTCGCGGTAGTGCAGGTCCGTGTGGCAGACACCACAGGCCTGGACCGTCACCACGGCCTCGCCGGGGCCCGGATCGGGCACGATAACGGTCTCCAGCGAGACGGGCTCGCCCTTGCCACGCGCGACCACGCCTTGCACGGTGTACGGCATGTCCTGCACCTCATCTGTCATGGTTTCGGCCCTCGCGGGCCCGCTTACCGGTTGAGCGGTCCTGGGCGCCCGGCCTCAATGATTACCAGCCCGGCGCAACACGTACGGCTGCACCACCCCCAGGCCCCGGGCCGGGCGCTGGCGGATGCGGCCGACCTCGACGCCGGGCGCGTCCTTCAGCGCCTCGGCCAGCCTGTCGTCGGCGACGACGGTGCCCGGACGGGCGATGGCGGTGAGCCTGGCCGCCAGGTTCACCGTGGTGCCGAAGACGTCTCCCATGATCGGCAGCACCGGGCCGTACGCCAGCCCGATCCGCACGTCGGGTCCGTACCGGCGGATCGCGCCGACCAGGTCCAAGGCGATCGTCGCGGCCGTCCTCGGGTCGGCCGCGGTGAAGAACACCTCGTCGCCGAGCGTCTTGACCATCCGTCCCCCGTGCTCGGCGACGACGTCGGAGGCCCGCGACTCGAAGCCCTCGACCAGCTCGGCCAGGCCCCGTTCGTCCAGCTCGCGGGAGACACGGGTGAAGGAGACCATGTCGGCGAAGCCCACCGCGAGGGTGATCCGGGTCGGCGCGAGGTCGTCGCTGATGTCGGCGAGCGTCAGCAGGCGGGTCCCGGCGGCGGCGAGCTGGGCGCGCCAGACATGGAGCAGCATCTGCTCGAAGTCGGGGAGCAGCCTGCCCGAGGTCTCCATGACCGCCGCCAGGTCCTCGTCGGTGGGCCGGCGCCCGGGGTCGAGCATGGCGCCGATCATGATCTCGGCCTGCCACTGGGCGAGCCTCGCGGTCGTCTGGCCGAGTGCCCTCGCCATCCGGATGACGGTCCGGTCGTCCAGCAGGCCGCCCTCCATCATCGCCCGGACCCGTTCCAGCACGGCCACGTCCGCGTCGGTGAAGGCCACGGTGTCGTCGGGGAGCGTGGCGAAGCCCAGCGCGCGCCAGATCCGCTCGGTGAGCTCCTGCGGCAGCCGGGCGAGGCTCGCCACCTGGATCCGGGTGTAGCGGGGCGGGGCGCCGACGAAGAGACGCTTGATCTGCGCGGCCGTCGGGCGCCCGGCGGGGACCTCCGCCTCGTCCCCGCCCTCCCCCAGGCCCAGGAGATCAGGTCCCATGGGTCACCGCCCGCCGGGTTCCGAGGGCTCCCCGTCGGCCGCGTCGTCGATCGCGCGGAACAGCTCGGCCCGCACCTCCTGGATCCGGGGGATGTCCCGCAGCGTGATCCGGCCGTGGTCGCCCGCCGACTCGACGACCAGCGTGCCTGAGCCGAAGAGCCTCTCCACGAGGGTCTGGTCGGCGCTGACCGTGTTCACCTTGGCCATCGGGATGTCGTCGACGGACGTGTTCAGCACCCCCGTGCCGATGGTGAAACGGTGCGAGGTGAGGACGTAGGAGGTGTTCTTCCAGCGCAGGTACGGGATGAACGACCACACGGTCAGCAGGCCGACGGCGACCACGGCCACCGCGACGAGCGCGTAGGACCGGTACTCGAAGTCGGGCATGAGGAAAAGAGCGGCACCGGAGCCCACGATGATCAGGATCAACGCGAGGAACGGGCCGATAAGTCGCTTCCAGTGAGGGTGGAACGACCTGATCCGTCGCTCCCCCTCCGTCATGTGGTGATCGGGTAGACCCATGGGGCAAATCGTGGCACGCCTTCATGCCCCCCGTCATGAACTGTGAGGTCGAACATGCACGACGTCACCCGCGCTGAGGGTGTGCTCCTCCCCCTTGGCGTCGACGACCAGGCGCCCGACGCGGTCGACACCGGTGGCGGTGCCGGTGAGCACCCGCTCGCCGGGCAGCTCCACCCTGACCTCCCGCCCGACCGTGGCGCTGCTCGCGAGGTAGGCGGCCCGCAGGCCGCAGGCCTCGACGTCGCCGTTCGCCTCCGACCACTCGCGGTAGTGGGTCTCGATCTCCCGCAGCACCGCGCGCAGGATCGGGTCGCGGTCGACGCAGGCGGCCTCCTCGATGACCAGGGAGGTGGCGGTCTCCACCGGCAGCTCCTCGGGGCGCACGCTCACGTTGAGCCCGACGCCCACGATCACCGCGCTGTCGATCCGCTCGGCGAGCACCCCGGCGAGCTTGCGCTCGCCGATCAGCAGGTCGTTGGGCCACTTGAGCCGTACGTCGACCTCGGCGACCTTCCGCACGGCCGAGGCGACCGCCAGGCCGACGAGCAGGGGCAGCCACCCCTGCTCGGACAGGGGCGGGTCGGGCCGCAGGAGGATCGAGAACGTCAGGCTCGAACGCGGCGGAGCGCTCCAGACACGGCCGAGCCTGCCGCGTCCGGCGAACTGGGACTCGGCGACGACGACGGCGCCCTGCCGCGCGCCGTCGCGGACGGCGTGCGCGAGATCGGCGTTGGTCGAGCCGGTCCTGTCGACCACGGAGATGCCGGACCAGAGTCCACCGGGACGGACCAGCGCGCGGGTGAGCGCCGCCTGGGAGAGCGGCGGGCGGTCGAGATCAGTGAAGGGCGAGTCGAGCACTTAGCCATCTTGCCTCCGCTAACGACCCCCTGTTACCGAATTAATCCAATGGCCAGGGAATACTGTTGTCGAAGTCCGGGGCGGCGGGCAAGGAACGGCTTTCGGGCGGGGTGGTGAACCGTCCGGACGGCCGCGAAAAGAAATGATGAGCGCATGAGCAGACATCTCCCCGCACGCGACGGCGCCGACGTGGAGGACGCTCCGGGCCCGGCGGCGGGCCCGCGCCCTGCGGAGGAGCCGGACCTCGCGCCGGAGCTCACGGCGAATTCGGAACCCGCGGTGGAGCCGGAGCTCGCGCCGGAGCCGGAGCTCACGGCGCACCCGGAACTCTCGGTGGAGCCGGGACCCGCGGTGGAGCCGGGACCCGCGGTGGAGCCGGGCTTCGAGGTGGTGGAGGCCGTGCGGAGGCCGGGGCCGACCACCCGGGCGCGGGTCGGGCAGATGCGCTCGGGGACGATCCACGAGCGCCGCGACGACCTGGCCACCGAGGAGCCGCTGGAGATCCGCGTCCAGGCGGGCGAGGAGCGCCGCACGGTCGCGATCACCATGCGCACCCCCGGCCACGACTTCGAGCTGGCCGCCGGGTTCCTGTACGGCGAGGGCGTCGCGGCCCCGGCGGACATCGCCTCCATCGCCTACTGCGTCGACGAGGACGTGCCACCGGAGGCGCGCTACAACACGGTGACCGTACGGCTGCGCGGCGGGCTGCCCGACCTGCCCTCGCTCGACCGGCACTTCGTGACGTCGAGCGCGTGCGGCGTCTGCGGCACCGCGAGCCTCGACGCCCTGCGCGGCCGCTGCTCACCACTGCCTGATCAGGAGGACGTGCTGGTCTCCCCCGAGGTCCTGTACGGCCTCCCCGAGAGGCTGAGAAGCGCCCAGGGGATCTTCGGCAAGACCGGCGGGCTGCACGCGGCCGGCCTGTTCACCGCCGGGGGCGAGCCGCTCGCGGTCCGCGAGGACGTGGGGCGGCACAACGCCCTGGACAAGCTGGTCGGCTGGGCGATGATGACCGGGAGGCTGCCGCTGGCCGGGTACGTGCTCATGGTCAGCGGGCGGACCAGCTACGAGATCATGCAGAAGGCCCTCACCGCGGGCCTGCCGGTCGTCTGCGCGGTCTCCGCGCCGTCCTCGCTCGCCGTCGACCTGGCCAGGGAGTTCGGGATGACCCTGGTCGGCTTCCTGCGCGAGGAGCGCTTCAACCTCTACGCCGGGGCGCACCGCATCGGCCGCTGAAACTCTCAGACCATCCCGGAACACCCCGTACCGGCCCCTGAGCGGCCCGCTGAGGCCCCCGGGCGTCCGTCCAGGTGGCGGAAGTCCACTCCTGTCACGAATCGCCCATAACGGCTTCTGGGCCGTCCGCCCGCGGCCGGGGAGGTCCCGGCCGCGGGCTCGCGGGTCATCCGGTGTTCTGCAGGCCCGCCGCGACGCCGTTGACCGACAGGAGCAGCAGCGTGGACAGGCGCTCGCGCTCGCCCTCCGACAGCCCCTCGTCGGCGCGCAGGGTGGACAGGGCGCGCAGCTGCAGGTGGGAGAGCGCGTCCACGTACGGGTCGCGGAGCTGCACCGCGCGGGACAGGACCTTTCGGTCCTCCAGCAGCCGGGTATGGCCGGTGATCTCCAGGACCAGGCGGCGCGTCAGGTCGTACTCGGCCAGGACCTGCTCGACGAAGTCGTCCCTGGCGCCGAGCGCGAGGTAACGGGCGGCGATGTCGCGGTCGGTCTTGGCCAGCGACATCTCCACGTTGTCCAGCAGCGAGGCGAACAGCGGCCACTCGCGGTAGGCGGCGCGCAGCTCGTCCAGGCCCGCCTCGGAGATGACCGCCTCCAGGCCGCTGCCCAGGCCGTACCAGCCCGGCAGGTTGACCCGGGTCTGGGCCCAGGCGAACACCCACGGGATGGCCCGCAGGTCGTCCAGGGAGCGGGGCGCGCCGAGGCCACGCCGGGCCGGGCGTGAGCCCAGGCGGAGCGAGCCGATCTCCTCCAGCGGGCTGACCAGGGAGAACCACTCGGGGAAGCCGGGCGCCTCGGTCAGCCCCCGGTAGGCCCTCTCCGAGGCGGAGGCGACCCGCTCGGCCACCCCGCGGAAGCGCCCCGCCGCCTCGGCCGTACGGGCTTCGATGGAGGGGGTGGAGGCGAGCAGCACCGCCGAGGTGACCTGCTCCATGTGGCGGCGGGCGATGGCGTCGTGGCCGTAGCGGGCGAAGATGACCTCGCCCTGCTCGGTGACCTTGAACCTGCCGCCGACCGAGCCGGGGGCCTGCGCGAGCACGGCCCGGTTGGCCGGGCCGCCGCCCCGGCCCAGGGCGCCGCCCCGGCCGTGGAACAGCGTGAGCGGCACGTCGTGCTCGGCCGACCAGGCGGCCAGCGCCTCCTGGGCCTCGTACAGCTTCAGGGTCGCGGCGGCCGGGCCGAGCTCCTTGGCGGAGTCGGAGTAGCCGAGCATGACCTCCAGGCGCCGGTCGGCGGCGAGCCTGGCCTGTACGGCCGGGATCTCCAGCATCCCCGACAGGACGGCCGGCGCGGCGGCCAGGTCGGCGCCCGACTCGAACAGCGGGACCACGTCGAGCAGCGGCGCCCGGTCGCCCATCGCGTGCGCGGCCAGCGCGTGGACCGCGGCGATGTCGTCGGCCGAGCGGGTGAAGGAGACGACGTAGCGGGAGCAGGCGGTCACCCCGAACCGCTCCTGGATCCAGGCGATCGTGCGGATCGTGGCCAGGACCTCCTCGGTCCGCTCGGAGGCGCGCCCGGCGGCGATCTCCTCCAGCGCGGCGGCGTGGACCTGCGAGTGCTGACGGACCTCCAGCTCGGCCAGGTGGAAGCCGAACGTCTCCACCTGCCAGATGAGGTGCTGCAGCTCCCCGTACGCCTGCCGGTTCGCCCCCGCCCCGACCAGCGAGTCCTGGGCCGTGCGCAGGTCGGCCAGGAGCTGCTCCGGGGAGCGGTAGGCCAGGTCGAGGCCGCGCTGGCGGGTGGCCGCGATGCGGGCGGCGACGAACATCAGCCACTGCCGGTGCGGCTCCCTCGGGGAGCGGGTGGCCATCTCCGAGACCACGTCGGGGTGGTCGTTCACCGCGCTCGACAGCGCGGTCCGCAGCTCGGCGGAGGCGGGGGTGTAGTCGGCGGTGAGGGTCAGCGAGCGGCCGATCCTGAGCGTGGCGTTCTCCAGGGCGATCAGCACGTGCTCGGCCTGGATGAGCACGGCGTCCCTGGTCACCTTGGAGGTGACGTTGGGGTTGCCGTCGCGGTCGCCGCCGATCCAGCTGCCGTACCTGATGAAGGCGCGGGCCCGCGGCCTGCCGGTGCCGGCCCCGCCGCCGAGCGCGGCGTCCAGGGCGCGGTAGACCAGCGGGACCACCCGGAAGAGGGTCTCGTCGAAGGCCGCCATCGCGGTGCGGACCTCGTCCAGCGGGTCGAGCTTGGTGGACCGCAGCTGGGCGGTCCGCCACAGCAGGTCGATCTCCTCCAGCAGCCGCCGCCGGGTCTCCGCCCGCTCGGCCGCGCCCCTGTCTGAGCTGTTGTACGCGGAGAGCTGGCCGCTGATGCGCTGGATCGCGGTGACCACGGCGCGCCTGCGGGCCTCGGTGGGGTGCGCGGTCAGCACGGGGTGCAGGCGCAGCCCCTCGACCAGGTCGGCGACCTTGCCGTCGCCGAGCTCCTGGACCGCCTGGGCCAGGGACTCGGGCAGCGGCTCCTCGCCGGTGTCGCGAACCCGCAGGGTGCGGATCCTGAAGTGCTCCTCGGCGAGGTTCGCCAGATGGAAGTAGCAGGTGAACGCGCGGGCGATCTGCACCGCGCGGTCGATCGGCCACTCGGCCACCATCGCGGTGATCTCGTCGACCGACACCTGCTTTCTGCGGGCCCCGATGACGGCCTTTCTCAGCCGTTCGACATCGGCGAGCAGGTCATCGCCGCCATGCTCGGCGATGACCTGCCCCAGGAGCTCACCGAGCAGTCGCACGTCCGCGCGCAGCTCGTCGGGCATCTCGGTGACAGCGGTGGAACGCTCTGCCTGATGGGACACGGTGGCGGGCATGCCCGCCAGCGTACCCAGTCCGTTTTGTCGAGCGGAGACCGGTCTCACCCATTGGACTAGACCATTCGGGAGGCCGTTCACGGGCCATTCGGGAGGCCGTTCACGGGCCGTTCAGACCACCCCCGGCGGACTGTTCGGACCTCCCCCGGCGGGCCGTCCGGACGGCCCGCCGGGCGGGGTCTCAGGTGGCCGCGGAGGTCGCCTTCAGGAGGTCCGGATACCTGGCGAAGGCGATCTTCCCCGCCACCCTGCGGCCGCCCCAGGAGAGCAGCAGCCCGTACGCCACCGCCGGCACGCCGACCCAGGTGAGGCCGAACAGGACCGGCAGGACGATCGGCAGCGCGAGCAGGCCGGTGCCGATCAGCGCGGCGAACGACGCCGCGAAGGCGATGCCGCCCTGCCCGGGGGCCGCGCCGGTGAAGGCGTTCAGCCGCTCGGGCACGGTGTACGGCGTCAGCACGCTGGTCAGCGCGCCCACGCCGAGCCCGGCCCCGAGGACCCCCCAGGCGGTGAGCGTGGCCGGGACCGCCCAGGTGACGTTCCCGGCCAGCAGCGCCGCGACCGTGGCGAGCACGAGCAGCAGCGGGACCGCGATCGTCGCCATGGCCAGGTGCCGCCCGGCGATGTCGGTGCGCCAGTCGCGGTCGGTGCCGTAGGCGACGGCGTTCGTCCACAGGGAGCGGCCGTCGATGCCGAAGGCGTTGCACCCCTGGATGCTGATCATCAGCGCGCCGATGCAGGCGGGGAGGATCGCGAGGAAGCTCCCGGTCGCGCCCGCGTCGTTCCCGTGCATCGAGAAGGCCATGACGCCGGTGACCGCGACGGCGGCGAACCAGCCGACCCTGCCGCGCGGGTCACGGCGGGCGTACTTGAGCTCCTTGCCCGCGACCGCGGCGAGCGGGCCGTCGGGCAGGATCCTGTCCAGCAGGCCCTGGGAGTTGCGCACCGACGCGCCCTGGGTGGAGGCGTCGGAGGAGACCAGGGCGCGGCGCAGCGCGGCGATCCACAGCCATCCGGCCCCGGCGACCAGGGCGGCGAGCAGGGCCGCCCCCGCGACCGCCATGAGGCCGCCGTCGGCGACGGAGCGGGCCGCGATCCCGGAGGGGGTCCAGCTCAGCACCGAGGCGAGACCGTGCAGCACGGCCATCGGGTCGGCCGCCAGGCCGCCGTTGAGCAGCAGGTTGGGCAGCTGGGCCGCCAGGATGAAGAAGATCACCGAGACGGCCAGCACGTCGCGGCCCCTGCGGGTGCGCAGGATCCCCGACAGCGACGTGGTGACCAGCCGGGAGAGCACGACGCAGAGCGCGAAGTGGAGCAGCACCGCGACCAGGCCCAGGATCACCCCGCCGATCCCGGTGGCCAGGCCGACGACGGCCCCGGCCGTCACGGCCAGCGAGGCGAGCGGCCACACGCCGGTGACCGAGGCGGCGAACATGCCGGCGGCCAGCTGGCCGGTCCGCAGCGGGAACAGGGCCAGGCGCGACGGGTCGAGCGTGTCGTCCAGCCCGAACGCCAGCAGCGGCACGACCGCCCAGCCCACCAGGAAGACGGTGAACACCACGATCGCGGCGTCCAGCGCGACGTCGGCGGGCGCGAGGCGCAGCGTGGCCGTCAGCAGGAAACCGATGGAGCCGAAGAGGAACGCGGCGATCACCGTGAAGACGAACCCCAGCAGGCGCTCGGTGCTGCCGCTCAGGTTCCCGGCGACGAGCCGCAGCTTGAGCCGTACGAACACCATGGGCCCCACCCGCACGGCACCCGCGCCCGCCGCGCCTCCCGCGCCTGCCACATCCGCCGCGCCTGTCACGCTTATCGCGCCTCCGGTGCCTGTCTCGCCCACCGCACCCGCAGGGGCGGCTTCTCCCCGCGCGCCCGCGCTCACCCCGTCGTCCCTTCCGTCCCCCTGCCGTCCGGTCCCGTCCGGCGCGCTCACGAGGGGGTCGCGCCCAGCCACGACAGGCCCTCCCGTCCCTGCGGGCCGTCGCCGTCGCGGGCGCCGACCAGGCCGAGAAAGGCCTCGTTGAGGCTGCGGCCCGCCCTGACCTCGTCCAGCGGCCCCTGGGCGACGATCCGCCCGCGGTCCATCACCGAGACCCAGTCGCACAGGCGCTCGACGAGCTCCATGACGTGGCTGGAGAAGACCACCGTCGACCCGGAGGCGGTGTAGCGACGAAGCACCTCGACGAGCGTGTTGGCGCTGACCGGGTCGACGCCCTCGAACGGCTCGTCGAGGAAGAGCACCTCGGGGTTGTGCAGCAGCGCCGCGGCCAGGCCGATCTTCTTGCGCATTCCGGTGGAGTAGTCGACGACGAGCTTGTCGGCCGACTCGGTCAGGTCCATGACCTTCAGCAGCTCCTCGGCCCGCCGCCCCACCTCGGCCCTGGGGATGCCGCGGAGCTGGCCGTTGTAGGAGAGCAGCTCCCTGCCCGACAGCCGCTCGAACAGGCGCAGCCCCTCGGGGAGCACGCCGATGCGGCCCTTGACCGCGACCTGGTCGCGCCAGACGTCGGCGCCGCCGATGTGGACCGAGCCGTCGTCGGGGCGCAGGAGGCCCGTGACCATGCTGAGCGTGGTGGTCTTCCCGGCGCCGTTGGGGCCGACCAGCCCGGCGAAACCGCCCCGCGGCACCACCAGGTCGACACCTCCCACGGCCACCTGCTGCCCGAACCTCTTGAGCAGCCCCCGCGTCCTTACCGCCTCCGTGACCTCCGGCATGGCGCCTCCCCTCCCGCGGCCCGCGCGATCGGCCGCCTCGCACGGGAAACGAACGATCGCCCCCGATAGTTCGCGATGTCAGGGGACGGTTACTCTGCTGGGATGAGCGAGTCCCTGAGCGCCGAACCACTGGATTCCGGACCCGACATCCACACCACGGCCGGGAAGCTGGCCGACCTGGAGCGCCGCCTGGGCGAGGCGGCCCGCGCCGGCTCGGCGCGCGCCGTCGAGAGGCAACACGCCGCGGGGAAGATGACCGCCAGGGAGCGGGTGCTCGCCCTCCTCGACGAGGGCAGCTTCGTGGAGTTCGACAAGCTCGCCAGGCACCGGTCCACGAGCTTCGGCCTGGAGCGCGAGCGGCCGTACGGCGACGGGGTCGTGACCGGCCACGGCACGGTCGACGGCCGCCCGGTCGCGGTGTTCGCCCAGGACTTCACCGTCTTCGGCGGCTCCCTGGGCGAGGTCTTCGGAGAGAAGATCGTCAAGGTCATGGACCACGCGCTGAAGACCGGCTGCCCGGTGATCGGGATCAACGACTCCGGGGGCGCGCGCATCCAGGAGGGCGTCGTCTCGCTGGGCCTGTACGCGGAGATCTTCAAGCGGAACGTCCACGCCTCCGGGGTGATCCCGCAGATCTCGCTGGTCATGGGCCCCTGCGCGGGTGGCGCCGTCTACTCGCCCGCGCTCACCGACTTCGTGCTGATGGTGTCGGAGAAGTCGCACATGTTCATCACCGGCCCCGACGTGATCAGGACGGTCACCGGCGAGGAGGTGACGTTCGAGGAGCTCGGCGGGGCGCACACGCACAACTCCCGCTCGGGCGTGGCCCACTACGAGGCCTCCGACGAGGCCGACTGCCTGGAGTTCGCCAGGGCGCTGCTGTCGTACCTGCCGTCCAACAACATGGACGACGCCCCGGCGTTCGACGCCGACCCGTCGCTGGAGACCACCGACGAGGACCTCGAACTCGACACGCTGATCCCCGACTCGGCGAACCAGCCCTACGACATGCACACGGTCCTCGAACACGTCCTGGACGACGGCGAATTCCTGGAGGTGCACGCGCAATTCGCGCCCAACATCCTCGTGGGTTTCGGCCGGGTCGAGGGACGCTCGGTGGGGATCGTCGCCAACCAGCCGATGAGTTTCGCCGGCACGCTGGACATCGCGGCCTCCGAGAAAGCCGCGCGATTCGTCCGTACGTGCGACGCCTTCAACATTCCCGTTCTGACATTCGTCGACGTACCGGGATTCCTGCCGGGCACCGACCAGGAATGGAACGGGATCATCCGGCGCGGCGCCAAACTGCTCTACGCCTACGCGGAGGCGACCGTGCCCCTGGTCACGGTCATCACCCGCAAGGCCTACGGCGGGGCGTACGACGTCATGGGGTCCAAGCACCTGGGCGCCGACGTCAACCTGGCCTGGCCGACCGCGCAGATCGCGGTGATGGGCGCGCAGGGCGCGGTCAACATCCTCTACCGGCGCGAGCTCGCCGCGGCCGAGGATCCGGACGCCCAGCGGGCCAGGTTCGTCGCCGAGTACGAGGACACTCTCGCCAACCCGTATCTCGCGGCCGAACGCGGGTACGTGGACGCGGTGATCCGCCCCTCCGACACCCGGGTCCAGGTCGTCAAGGCGCTGCGGACCCTGCGCAACAAGCGCGCGACCCTGCCCCCGAAGAAGCACGGGAACATCCCGCTATGAGACATTTGAAGATCATTAAAGGGGACGCGACACCCGAGGAGATCGCCGCGGTGGTGATCGCCCTCTCGACGCGCGCCGCACCGGCGAGTCCGGCACCAAAAGCCCCGCAGACATCGAAATCCTGGAGCAATCACTCACATCGCATGCGAAAAGCACTTCCCACCGGACAAGGCGCATGGCGATCCAGCGCACTGCCGAGATAGATCCCGGGAACGGGGTGTCAACTTGCACGAGAGTTGGGACCATCTAAGAAATGGGCGCATATAGTCAGCCGATCAGCTAGTTCCGAGGCCTGGAGGACGACATGACCATCCTGGACCTCACGTCCCGTCCCCTCGCCGCGAAGTACGCCGTCCTGGTCGACGTCGGCTATCTGTACGCGGCGGCCGGAGAGGTGCTCCTCAGTGCCAAGGAGCGCAAGGAGTATCGGGTGGCGGCCGACGAGCTGATCCAGGCGTTGCAGAAGCACGCGGAGGAGCGCATCCACGGCGAGCTGCTCCGGATCTACTGGTACGACGCCGCCCGCGACCGGGTGCCGACCGTGGACCAGCGGGTCATCGCCCAGCTGCCCTGGGTCAAGGTGCGCCTGGGCAACCTGAACGCGCGGGGCCAGCAGAAGGGCGTGGACGCGCAGATAAGGAGTGACCTGGAGGCGCTGGCCAGGCATCACGCGGTGAGCGACACGATACTGCTGGCCGGGGACGAGGACATGGTCCCCGCCGTGGAGGCCGCCCAGGCCTACGGGGTGCGGATCCACCTCTGGGGCGTGGAGCCCCCCTACGGCACCAACCAGGCCGAGCGCCTGGTCTGGGAGTCCGACACCGTCGAGATCATCAGCGCCGACTTCCTGCGGTCCTACTTCAGCCGCGCCCCCGCGCCGGTGCCGGTGCCGGTCCCGCCGATCGCCCCCTCCCCCGCCCAGGTCTTCGCCGGGCGCACCGCCGCCAAGCCCAAGGTCCCGGCGGGCCAGGTCACCAAGCTGGGCCCGAGCCGCCCGCGCGTCGAGGAGGTCGGCGAGCACGTGGCCCAGAAGTGGATCCTCACCCGTGGCCGCGACAACATCCGCGACCTGCTGCCGGGGCCGATCCTGCCCACGGTGATCGACACCGAGCTGCTCATCGAGGCGGAGAAGGAGCTGGGCCACTCCCTGCGTCCCTACCCCGAGGCACGCGTCTGGCTCCGCGACGGGTTCTGGGCCCGCGTCTACCGGGAGTTCGAGATCGGGGTCGGCGTCTCCTCCAAGTGAGGGCCGCCGTCTCCCCGCGAGGGAGGCCCCTGGGGGACCGGCGTCCCGAGGGATCGGCCCCACGGTAGGGAGGCCCCTGGGGGACCGGCGTCCCGAGGGATCGGCCCCACGGTCACGTACGCTCGCTCGACGTCCCTCCCGTGAGGGCCGCCACGGCCATGTCCGATTCCCGCCAGCCGTACCCCCCGCGCCGCGAGTAGCGTCGTCGATGTGTCCGTCAAAGAGCTCGACTTCGACTCCTGCTACCGCGCGGTGGCCGCGAGGGACGCCCGGTTCGACGGGCGGTTCTACACGGCGGTCACCTCCACCCGCATCTACTGCCGGCCGATCTGCCCGGCACGCACCCCCGCCACCCGCAACGTGCGGTTCTACCGGCACGCGGCCTCCGCCGAGGCGGCCGGGTTCCGGCCGTGCAAGCGCTGCCGGCCGGAGCTGAGTCCCGGCGACCCCGGCTGGGACCACCGGGGCGACCTGGTCGGCCGGGCGCTCCGGCTGATCGACGAGGGCGTGGCGGACGACGGCGGGATGACCCGGCTGGCCGGGCGGCTGCACATCACCGGACGGCACCTGCACCGGCTGTTCACCGCGGAGATCGGCGTGGGCCCGCTGGCCGTGGCCAGGACCAAGCGCCTGCTGCTGGCCAAGCAGCTGCTCACCGAGACCGGGCTGCCGATCGTCGACGTGGCGTTCGCGTCGGGCTTCGGCAGCGTCCGGCAGTTCAACGCGACCATGAAGGACACCTACGGCTTCACCCCCGGCGAGCTGCGGGCGACGACGGGGGGCAGGCCCGGGATGTGCGGCGACGCCCTGACCCTGCGACTGCACCGCAGGGAGCCGTACGACGCCGCGACCCTGATGCGCTTCCTGGCGGCGCGGGCGATCCCCGGGCTGGAGCACGCCGACGGCACCTCCTACAGCCGGGCCGTCCCCGGCGGCACGATCACCCTCACCCCCGGGCCGGACCACGTGCGGCTGGAGGTGAGTGTCGACGACACCCGCCACCTGGCCAGGATCGTCGCCCGCTGCCGCCGCCTCCTCGACCTCGACGCGGACCCCGAGGCCATCTCCGCGGCCCTCGGCGAGACCTCGCTGGGACCGCTCGTCTCCGCCCGCCCCGGACTGCGCGTGCCCGGCGCCTGGGACGGCTTCGAGATGGCCGTACGCGCCGTGATCGGCCAGCAGATCTCCGTCGCGGGCGCCCGCACCATCCTCGGCCGCGTCACGGCCGGGGCCGGGCGCCCCACCGGCGGGCAGGGGCTGACCCACCTGTTCCCGTCCGCGGAGGAGCTCGCCGAGGCCGATCTCGGCGGGCTGGGCCTGACCGGGCGGCGGGTGGCGACGCTGAGGGCGCTCGCCACGAGGGTGGCGGGCGGCGAGATCGACCTCGACGGCGCGCAGGAGCCCGCGGAGGCGGTGTCCCGGCTGCTGGAGGTCCCCGGGATCGGGCCGTGGACCTCCGGCTACATCGCGCTGCGGGCGCTGCGCGACCCGGACGCCTGGCCCGGCGGAGACCTCGGCCTGCGGCGGGCGATGGCCTGCCTGGGCATCCCCGAAGACCACATCGAGCGGTGGCGCCCCTGGCGGGCGTACGCCGCGCTGCACCTTTGGAGTTCGGAATGATAGAGGCACAGGTTCTCGACACCCCGGTCGGCCCGCTGGCCCTGCTCGCCCGCGAAGGCGTGCTGCTGGCGGCGGGCTTCACCACCACGGGCCCGGAGGAGATGTTCGCCCGGCTCTCCCCGGAGCTGCGCGCCGAGGGGCTGACCCTCACCGACGACCTGGGCCGGCCGGCGCGGGCGGCACGCGACTACCTGGACGGCGACCTGACCGCCCTCGACGCGGTGCCGGTGGAACAGCCGGGCACTCCCACGCGGCAGCGGCTGCTCACCGCCCTGCGCCAGGTGCCCGCGGGCGTCACGATCAGCTACGCCGAGCTCGCCGAGCGGGCGGGACTGCCCAGGACCGCGGCCAGGGCCGCCGGTTCGGCGTGCGCGCGGAACCTGATCGCGCCGTTCGTCCCCTGTCACCGCATCCTGCCGTCCACCGGCGGGTTCGGCGGCTACTACTACGGCACCCCGGTCAAGCAGTGGCTGCTCACCCACGAGGGGGCCCCGGCCGCCGAACGGCTCAGGATCCGGGAGTCCTGAGAGCCAGAGGTTCTGGGTCGGGAGTTCTGGGCCAGAGGTTCTGGGCCAAGGGTTCTGGGCCACGGGTTCTGGGCCGGGAGGAGGGCCCGCCGGCCGGTCCTCCCGCTCCGGGAGGACCGGCCCGGTCGCGGGTGCGGACCGGCCGCCGGGAGGGCCGTTACCCGGTCTTCCCGGCCGTGACCGGCCCCGAGGGGTCGCTAACCGGTCTTCCTGACCGTGCTCTGCACCTCGCCCACCGGGACGTCACGGGTGCCCCCCACCTCGACCGGGTCGTACGCGAAGGGCACCTCACCCCCGACACCCGCGGCCTCGATGTCCCAGACCGCGGTGACCTCCAGCACGTAGACGCCGCGCGGCTGGTCGATCGAGGCCCGCAGGTAGGTCACCCCGCAGGTGGGCTCGCCGGCGCCCTCCTTGTACGGCGTGCCGCCCGTTTCGCACCCGCTGTCCTCGACCTTCGCCCGGTCATCGGTGGTGCCCGGCTCGATCTCGATCCTCCCGCGGGTGGCGGTCACGGTGGCGCTCATGATCCCGGGCAGTGTCGCGGTCACGGACCGGGTGGTCTCGCCGACGTCGCCCAGCCAGACCCAGGTCGGCAGGTTGACGTAGCTCTTGGCGTCCGGGTTGAGCTCGACCTTCGGCTCGGGCACGGTCAGCGCGGCGCGGGCGATGTCGGCCAGCTGGGCCATGGTGATCCCGGCGGGCGGGGTCGTGTTGGGCGGCACGAACACGTAGGTGTCCAGCGCCATCTGGCAGCTCACCCCGTTGGGGTCGGACGCGTCGTGGGCGACCGTCCACCAGCGCCCCTCCTCGCCGAGCTTCTCCACGAACGGCTCCAGGGCCTCGTGCCGGGTCTGCGGCGCGCCCGGGTCCACCCGGGTCGACTTCTGCTGGAAGTCCAGCATGTCCGAGGCGTTCTGAGCGGGTTCGTACCAGCAGGGACGCTTGAGCCGGTAACCGTCGCTTCTTCCCCCGCGGCCGTTCCCGCTGATGATGATCTGGGAGTTCTTCAGGCTGATCCGTGCCGTGTTCCCGTCCTGGCCGCCTCGGACCTGAACATCGGGGCCACCACCGCCGCCGCCGGGGTTCGGGGCGAGCAGGAGCAGCCCCGCGACCACCATATTCATGATCATCGAAGACATCCCTTCGAGGCTTCACTGAAAGGTTTGGCGTGCCGGAGCAGCTTGATCCGCCAGATCCCGTCGTCACCCCGCCGGAGACCGGCGACCTGGAGGAACGGACGCCTGGCCCAGTCGGGCTGCCTGCGGACCGCCTTCCCGGTCTCGGCGTCCAGCAGCCGCATCCCGGTCTCGTCCACGCACGCGTTCAACTCGGCACCCCGGCCGGTGACCGAGACGACGTTCAGCGCGTACAGCCTGGAGGTCCCCCGCACCGAGCGGCGCTGGTCCAGGAACGCCTTGACCCAGGTGTACGCGTCCGTGCTCGCCCCCTCCTGGACCGTGCCGAGGTACGCGGTGTCCCGGCCCCCGGTGACGACAGCCCGGAAGGACCCGGCCCGGTAGTCGCGGAAAGAGTCGATCATCGCGGTGGTGTCCCGGTCGGGCGCGGCCGGCCACTCCACCACGACCTGGACGTCAGGGGAGACCTCGACCGTCTCCACCTTCGGCTCCGTCCGCGCGGGGCCTGGCGAGGAGCCCTCGGCGGAAAGGTCGGCGGGAAGGTCGGCGGGGGTGAACCGCTCGGCCTCCGAAGGGGTACAGGCCGTCGCCGCCAGGAGCACGACCAGCACGATCGCGACACGCACACCGATCACGTTAGGAGCGCCCAACCGCCGAAACCACCGACATGCACGATTCGGCATGGTTCTCTCCCCCGCCTCCGTACGACGTCCCGCCACGCCACCGCTCCCACCACGGTCTCCCGCGTCCCTCGCTCGACGGTCGTCCGGCACGGCACCCGCCCGCCACCGCGTGACGTGCGGCCCGTGGGCCCGGTCCGCCGGGCCCGTCATGCCGTCGGGGCCGAGCGCATCCGCCACGAGGGCAGCAGCTCGTCGATGAGGGCCTCGGTCTCGGGCGCCATCCCGCCGCCGTAGGGGTGGGAGGCGGCCCGCCGGTGCAGGGCGTCGACCACGGCGCGCAGGCGGACGGGGTCGGCGGTGAGGTGGGTGGCCCGCAGCAGGTCGCGCCAGAGCCCCTCGTCGTCCGCGGCCAGCAGCAGCCCGGCGCGCACCGCCGCCACGGCCTGGTCGGTCTCGCCGCGCGCCAGCCGCACCTCGCAGAGCCGGTGCGCGGCGTCCGCGACGCTCGCGGTCACGTTGTACTCCAGGTCGTCGGCGGCCAGCCAGGCGTAGCGGCCACGCGGGCGGCCGTTCAGCAGCGGGCCCCGTACCAGGCCCAGCGCCCTGTCGAGGAGCTCGGGACGCGCGCCGGGGTCGGCGTGCGACCGGCGGACGAGGTCGCGGAAGAGCATCCAGTCGGTACGCACCTCGGGGCCGAAGCGGAGCCGCCCGGACTCGTCGGCGTAGAGGTTGGGGCGCCCCTGGCTGTCGGTGCCCAGCCAGGCGACGACCCTGGCGATCGTGGCGTCCCTGACCACCGGCTGCACGCCCCTCGGCCAGAGGATGCCGCCGAGCACCACGGGGTGGACGCCGCCGGGGTGTGTCGCCAGGTAGACGGCCATCTCCACGGCGATCACGGCCCGGCCCTCCTCCATGGGCGGGGGGCCGACGACCTCCGCGGGGCCGAGGACGCGCACCTCGACCGACGGCGTGTGCGTGACCGGCTCCGGCTCGTCGGGAAGCGCCTCGCCCTCCAGCCGTTCGGTCGCCAGGAACAGGTCGACCAGCGCCCGGTACTGGCGGCGGGGCAGCAGCTGCGCGGCCACGTCGAAGCCGAGCGCGTCGACCTCGGCACGGCCCTCCTCGGTGATCGTCCAGTTCCAGGTGGCGTGCGGTACGTCACCCGCGACGACGTACCCGGCGGCCGTCCTGACGCCCTTCCTGGCGAGCAGCGCCAGGCGGCGGCCCTCCTCGGGGGTGGGGGCGATCGCGGACAGCAGGTAGTGCGGGGCGCAGACCGGGTCCGCGACCCGCCCGTGGATCCGGCCGGTGAGCACCTCGCCGCCGTGGGCGCGCCCCTCGGCCGCGGCCTCCAGCTCGGGCAGGATCTCCGCCAGGCCGCCCACGTACCTGATCCGGTCGGGGGCGATCACGGTCAGCTCCTCGCCGAAGCCGACCAGGGTGACGCGCATCCGGTCCGACCAGCGGTTGGTGGCCAGCTCCACGGCGAGCGCGGCCAGGGCCGCGGTGGTCTGCGGGCCGCGGATGCTGATCGGCCCGTGAGCGGCCTCCAGGTCGACGAGCACCCGGCCCTCACCGTTGGAACCGAGCGAGACCAGCCCGGGGTACGGGGCGGGCGCGTCGGCGAGCGACCGCTCGTCGAGCATCCGGCCCTCGTGCGCGGGAAGCCGCCAGACCTGCCCTCCGTCGTGGGCGGTCCAGGGCTCGGGCGCGTCGGGGTCGGGCGGGTGGATCCACAGGTCGAGGGTCTGCGGCGACAGGTGGGCGGCGTAGACGGTGGGCGGGACGCGGTTCTGGGCGGCGAGGGACCTGCCGAGGAGCCGGAGTCCGACGTCGAGCATCCGGCTGCCGGGGGCGTCGGCGCCGAGCCTGAGCGCGAGCTCGGCCTCGGCCGCGTCGTCCCTGGGCCGGGTGATCCGGTGCCCGAACGCCCGGTGCCAGAGCTGCTGCCTGCGCCTGCGTCCCAGCGCCACCAGCAGTCCGGCCGCCGCGAGCGAGGCCCCGGCCAGGTAGTCGAGCGTCCCCAGCCCGGCCTCCTGCCCGCTCCGCGGGGGTTCGGTCACCGCCGCGGGGTCGCGCCGCTCCACCTGGCCGGGGTCCTGGCGCCCGCCGTCGGGCACGGTGTGCGAAGGGCGCTCGGTCACCTCGGGACGCGCCTGCCCGGGGCCGGTCTCCCGCGCCCCGTCGGCACCGGCCTTCTCACCGGCCCTGTCTGCGGTCCTGTCGCCGGTCCTGTCTGCGGCCCTGTCACGGGCATCGTCGCGGGAGCCGTCGCGGGGGTCGGAGACCTCGGGTGCGGGTTCCGCGGGGAGGTCGGCCTGGCCGGGGGTGAAGGTCTGGGTGCGGCCGTCCAGCTCCACCGGCTTGTCCCGGTGCTCCTTGAGGGTGTCGTCGCGCGGCTGGGAGGCCGGGACGAGGTGGATGTTGCGCGCGTCGTCCGGCATGTCCAGGACCCAGCCGGGCCTGATCAGGTCGGCCATGTGGAGGCGGCTGCCGTCGGGCTGCTCCTTGTGCTGGTTGAGCCGGTAGATCTCCGGATACCGGCGCCCGTCGCCCAGGCACTTCTCGGCGATCTCCCACAGGCTCTCGTGGTGGCGCCCGTGCGGCGGCTGCACCACGTAGACCTTCTTGGCCTTCCGCACCGGCTCCAGCTCGGCCCGCTCGTCGGCGGCCGGGCCGGACATCGCGGAGAGTCCGGTGGAGACGACGCCGGGAGTCGCGGGCGGCAGGCTGGTCAGCTTCGCGATCGGCAGGGCCACCGCCGAGACGGTGAACAGCAGCATGGCCGCCGAGACCAGCTTGTTGGCGAACATCTGGGTGCCGCCGGAGAGCGGCACCCGGGCCGGCATGCCGACCCGGCGCAGCCCGGCGTAGATCTCGACCAGCACGCAGATCACCAGCTGCAGCCAGGCGAGCCAGACCAGCAGCACGAGGATCGCGACGATCGTGCTCGTACCGACCTGGCTGGTCAGCAGGTCGAGGTTGAGCAGCTCGGGCGGGAGCGGCGGCCCGGCCAGCCGGAACAGGGCGTAGGGCACCCCCGCGATGAGCGCGACCAGGACGGCCAGCGCGCCGAGGCCCGCCAGCAGGTCCCCCGGTGTGCGCCTGGCCTTGATGCGCGCGGGCTGTCGCGTGGGCATTCGTCTCCCTCCCCGTCCAGATTCGTCCTCGGTCAACCGGTGGGCCAGCGATTCACGGCAATTGGTCTTCCCCGATGTCCGGCCCGGCCGTGGCCTGGGCCTCCATGTCCGAGCCGGGGAAGCCGAAGGCGGCCAGGAAGAACGCCTTCCAGGTGACGGAGACGCCCACGCTGACCTCGGCCTGGCCGCCGCCGAGCGTGCACTCCGTGAGTTGTACGTCGCCGCCGCCGTGGGCGGAGACGATCTCCTCGGCCTCCGCGCAGCTCTCCCCCTCCCCCAGCAGCCGGGCCTGGCCGGTGGCGCGCAGGTGCTCGACGTCGATCCGGTCGGCGGCGGCCCTGGCGGCCTGCTCGGCGACGTCGGCCGCGCGCAGCCGGGCGTTGATCGCGGCCCCGCCGTCGACGAGCAGCCCGGCCAGCAGGAACACCACCACGGAGAAGATCACCGTGAATATCGACATCGACCCCCGCTGCGCCCGGCTCCTGAAGAGGGACGGGGTCACGGGGTTGGCCGGGCTCACGGGGTCCACCGGGCCCACCAAGTCCACGGGATCCACCGGGCTCGCCGGGCCCTCAGGGCCCATCAGGTCCACAGGGCCCGCGGGATTCACCGGGTTCGCTCCTCGGCCCTCCGGAACGACTTCGGCGGGGCTCACCGCCCGGCCCTCCGTACGTGCTCCGGTGAGACTCATTCCTCGACCCTCCGGAACTGCTCCAGCGGGACCACCGAGTCGCCCTTCATCTCCTTGGCCGCGCCGAAGCCCAGGAAGTCCAGGTTCAGGGAGCAGGTCACCTCGGCGTGGACGTGGCCGCCCTCCTTCCAGGTCGTACCGGACAGGCTGACCTCCGGCTCGCACTCGCCCGACAGGGCGCCGCGGGCCGCCTCGTCCGCGGCGGCCTCGGCGTCGGACAGGGTGCGCTCGACGGAGGCGGCCCTGGCGGCGTCCCTGGCGGCTCCGTTGACCTCGCCCTGTGCCTCCACCACCCTGCCCGCGCCCACCAGGAACAGCAGGAACAGCAGGAAGACCGGGGCCAGCAGCACCGTCTCGGTGCTGAGGGACCCGCGGTCGCCGCCGGTCTTGGGGATCAAGCCGGCCTTGGGGATCAAGGGGATCACTCGCACCCTTCGCTCCCGTCGTCGGGCCGGAAGCACTCGATGGGACCGCCGAAGCGCGCGGTGACGGTGAACGTGGTGGACGGCAGCAGCGGGACGACCTGGACCGCCGAGGCGGTCACCTCGACACCCCGCCGGTCGCCCTCCTCCCAGGCGGTGACCGTGGCGCCTTCGAGGAGTTTCGGGCCGACGGTGCGGATCAGCTCCTGGGCGCGGGACTCGGCGTCCTGCTGCCAGGACTCGGTGTCGACCCGGGCGAGCCGCGCCCCCTCCCTGGCGGCGGCGTCGGCGATCTGGCGTCCGTGGAACCAGAGGGCGAACTGCACGATGAGCAGGACGACGACCAGCAGCACCGGCATGATGATCGCCAGCTCCACGACCGTGGCGCCGCGCTCGCCGCCACGGCCCTCGGTACCCGGGCGCTCACGACGCCGAGGCCTCCTCACCCGGTCGCGCTCGCCGTCCCTCGCCCGATCGCCCCGGTTCTCCCGGGTGCCCCGGATCTCGCGGTCGCCCCGGTTCTCCGGGTTCTCCCGGCTCTCCCGGGCGCGGTGCCGCGAGCGATCACGGGTCTCCAAGTTCGCCGCCCCCGCCCCCGCCGCCCCCGCCTCCGCCGAACTGGTTGGAGATCTCGGCCTGCTTCCCCTCGACGAGGGTCTTGATGAGGGTGGCGAGTCCGAGCGCCACCCCGGCGATGATGGCCGTGATGATGACCCATTCGACGGCGGAGGCTCCCCGGGTGGGGGCGCTGCGCGCCTTCTCGATCCGGACGCTCAGGACGGCGGTCGCGTACACGATCCACGGATGGCTCAGCATGGTCAGGACCCCAACATCTTCATAGCGGCCGGGAAACTCAGAAAGATCACGAAGCCCGCGCAGAGCAGGAGCTGGGCGACGAGCATCGACTGGGAACGCTCGCCCGCCTGCCCCTCGATCTCGGCGAGCTCCCTTCGCCGCATGGTCGCGGCGCGGGCGGTGAGGGAGGAGCGGACCTTGGCGCCGTCGTCGGCGACCAGCCCCAGCGCGGCGGACAGGTCGCGCAGCTCGTCGACGTTGATCTCGTCGCCGAGCTGGCCCAGGGCCTGCCAGGGGGTGATGCCGACGATCCTGGCGTTGCCGAGCGCCTCGCGGATGCGGGACATCGCCCAGTTGGCACCCTCGTCGTCGGGACCGGGACTGCCCACGGAGACGGCCATCATCAGCGCCTCCGGCACCCCTCGCCCGCCCGCCAGGTTCATCGCGACGAGGTCGAGGAAGGAGCCGACGACGTGCCGGAAGTCGCGGCGCATCCGCGCGGCGTCCCGTTTGACCTGGAGGTCGGGCAGGACGAAGAAGACCCCGGCGACCGCGAGCGCCGCCCACAGCGGGACGGTGAGGGAGATCCCCCAGTCCATCAGCACCAGCCAGCCGACCAGCAGCGGGAACGCCAGCAGCCCGGAGACCGCCAGCAGCACCTTGGTGGCCAGGAACCCCTCGAACGACCTGCCGAGCAGCGCGAGGTCGGCCCTGGCCGAGTGAGCCTCCCAGCCCCTGGCGGCGTAGAAGCGGGCCATCCGCTCGCCCAGGCCACGCCGGAACGCGCTGACCTCCTCGTCGGGCAGGATGAGCCGGGCCCTGGGCGCGTCGGTGCCCTCCCTGGCGGCGTCGAGGGCGAGCAGTCGCGTCACCAGCCCGGGGCGGGCCGGGAACAGCGCCCTGAACAGCAGGAACAGGCCTATCCCGAGCACCGAGCCGGCGAGCAGCGCCTCAGTCATCGCACACCTCCAGAGGGCGGGCCGGCAGAGGGCGGGCCGGGCAGCGCCTCAGTCATCGCGTACCTCACCTCCGGAGGGCAGGCCGAGCAGGCGGGCGGGCTTGTCGAAGCGGGCCAGGCGGCGCATCCAGGCGAACCCGGCGCCGAACAGCCCGGCGACCACCACGAGCACGGCCTGGCCGAGCGTGTTGTCGTACTCCTCGACGTAGGAGGGGTTGAACACGACGAGCATGACGGCGAAGGCGACGGCGGTACCGACCACGATCTGCACGCTGCGGCGGGTGGAGCGGCGTTCGGCCTCGACCCGGCGGCGCATGTCGAGCTCCTCGCGGGCCGACACCGCCAGCGCGCCGAGGACGTCGCGCAGGCCGGGGCCGCGCAGCTTGGAGTTGAGGATGAGGGCGGCCACCACCAGGTCGGCGGAGGGATCGTCGAGCTCGTCGGCGAACAGCCTGAGCGCGTCGGGCAGCGCCATCCTGGTGTGCAGGCGGTCGACCATGGAGCGCAGGTGCGGGCGGAGCGTGGGGGCGGCCGCCCGGATCGAGGACGGGATCGCCTGCTCCAGCCCGGCCGCTCCGGCGATGGTGTCGCGGAGCGACTCGGTCCAGGCGGCGAGGGCCTCCAGCCGCCGCATCGCGGTGCGTTCCTCCGCGGCGCCGCCGGACAGGCCCCGCCAGGCCATGGCGAGGAGCACGGCTCCCACCGCCATGACGGGCCAGCCGGTCACCACGAGGACGAGCACCCCGGCGATGGCCCCCACCGCGGTCCGGGTGGACAGGGCGCGCAGGAACTCGCGCCTGCCCGCGCTCCTGCCGGGGGTGGAGGGCCGGGGACTCACCCCGTACAGGGAGAGGAAGAGCAGGAACAGCCCGGCGCCGACCGCGAGGCCGGAGAGCAGCACCAGCGGGTCGAACAGGCCCGGCGGGAGGGGGATCATGCCCAGCCTCCCGGGTCGTAGCCGAAGTGGGCCAGTTCCTCCCGGCACGACAGCGGCGCGTGCGGGAGGACCCTGCCGTCGGGCGCGGTGGCGAACACCTCCGAGGAGAGCACCCGGCCGTCGACCCCGGCCACCTCGCGCACGCTCGACACGAAGCGGCGCAACCTGCCGCCCACCGCGTAGTCGTTGCGCTTCTCGATGAACACCACGAAGTCGATCGCGCCCGCGATGAGCATGTGGGTGGCCTCGATCGGCAGGCGCTCGGTGGCCTGGAGCGCGTAGGTGGCGATGCGGTTGAAGACCTCCATCGAGGAGTTGGCGTGGATGGTCGACAGCGAGCCGTCGTTGCCCTGGGTCATCGCGTTGAGCATGGTGACGATCTCGTCGCCGAGGACCTCGCCGACGATCACCCGGGACGGGTTCATGCGCAGGGAGCGGCGGACCAGTTCCGCCATGGTGATCTCGCCCTGGCCCTCGGAGTTGGGGAGCCTTTGTTCGAAGGCGACCACGTTGGGATGCAGCTCGGGAAACTGGTCGAGGCCGAGTTCCAGGGCGCGCTCGACGGTGATGAGCCGCTCGGACGGCGGAATCTCATTGGCGAGGGCGCGTAACAGGGTCGTTTTCCCGGCGTTGGTCGAACCGGAAATCATGATGTTCTTCCTCGCCGCCACCGCGGCCGCGAGAAAACGCCCCAATTCCGGGGTGAGGCTGCCGTTTCCCACGAGGTCGGTGAGAAAGACCTTGCCCAGCCGGGAACGGCGGATGGAGATGGACGGGCGCACCGTCACGTCCATCACGGCCGAGAGGCGGGAGCCGTCGGGAAGGCGCAGATCGAGCTGGGGGTTGGCGGTGTCGAACGGCCTGCTGGACAGGCCGCTGTAGGCGGCGAGGATCTGGATCAGCTCGACCAGCTCCTCGTCGGACTCGGCCACCGGCTCGCGCATGAGCTCCTGGCCGTCGGCGTAGCCGACGAACACCCGGTCGCAGCCGTTGATGTCGATGTTCTCGACCTCGGGGTCGTCGAGCAGCGGCTGGAGGCGGCCGACGCCGAACAGGGCCGCGTGGATGCCCGCGGCCAGTGCCTCCTCCTCCTCGGCGGTGGGCGGCGTCCTGCCGACGCCGATCTCGCCGCGGGCGAACTCCTCCAGGATCTGGGCGATCAGGGCGCGGGCGAACTGGCGCTCGTCCTCACCGGTCATCGGCGGCAGGCCGCTGGCCTGATCGAGGCGGCGCTGGTGGGCCAGCCGGTCGCCGACGTCCTGCCGGAAACGCTTCACCAGCGTGTGGTCGATGGTCACGGCCTCGCCCCGCCCGACGGCTCGACGGGCGAGCGGGACGGCTCGGCGGGCCGGCGTGCGGCCTGCTCGCGGGCGCGGAAGGCCGACTCGGCCGACTCCTGGGCGCGGACCTGGGCGTCGAGGCGGCCGCCCAGCTCCCTTGCGGTACGGATCAGCAGGGAGCGGTCCAGGCGCCCGCCCCACTGGCCCCGCAGCAGCTCGGCGCCCTTGGGGTCGTGCGCGAGCCCGCTCACGAAGGCGACGTTCCTGCCGGTGCCCGCGACGATGCGGCGCACCTCCTCGATGGTCGTGCGGTACTGGCGGGGGTCGGCGATCACGACCACGCCCACCTGGGGCTCGCGCGGCATGATCTGCAGGCGTTCGCGCAGGTGGGCGACGTGGTCGAGGCTGGCCCTGGTGAACAGCACCACCAGCGCGGCCTCGGTGGTCAGCTCGGCGAGCTGCGGGTGCCCGCCCAGGCGCCCGCAGTCGGCCAGCACGTCGGCGTCGGGCAGCGTGGCCAGCGCCCGGCCGAGCGGGCCCCACAGCCAGGTCAGTCCGGCCGCCTGCTCGCCGTGGGTGAGCCCGGCCAGCACGTCCAGGCCGCCGATGATCTTCTGGGTGTGCTCGTGGATCTGGTCGGGGTGCAGGCCCCGGCGGGCCGTCGCCCCCAGGGTGAGCAGGCCCCTGGCGGGGTTGAGCACGCCGCCGTCGGCGGCGGGCAGGCGGTAGGCGAGGTCGCCGCCCGCCGGGTCGCACTCGGCGAGCAGCACCGGGCGCGGCCAGATCGCGCCGAGCGCGGTGGCCGCCGTGGTCACGCCGGGTGCGCCCTTGTCGGCGGCGAGCACGATGAGCGCCACGTCAGCGCGCTCCCGGCAGCTCGGCGAGGGCGATCTCCCCGGTGGAGGCGTACGCGACGATCTCCGGCGAGATGGAGCTGTCGACGATGATGGTGACCAGGCCGTTCGCCCCGGTCCTGCCCGGGGTGCCGATCTGGTGGACCAGCGCGCTCTGCGCCAGCACCCGGCTCTCCCGGTCGCCCCCGGCCCCCCTGCTCGGCACGTGGACGACCTGGACCCGGTCTCCGCGCTCCAGGGTGCCCGGCGTCTGGCCGGGTTTGAGCGCGAGGCCGACCTGCGCCTTGCCGGGGCCGAGCTCCCTGCTGGCGGAGACCACCATGTCGCGGGTGAGGAGCGTTCCGGGGATGAGGGTGACGCGGGCGAAGTTCTCGGTGACGCGGGCGCGCTGGGACCAGGCCACGTAGCCGATGCCGGTGTCGGCGATCTGGACCTCCTGCAGCATCGCCGCGGTGAAGGGCTGCCCGGCGCCGACCTGCTGGGAGATCGCGATCGCCGAGACACGGTCGCCGCTGCGCATGACGAGCAGCGTGGTGGCCAGGGCGCCGCCCAGGATGAGGAGGACGGCGAGGGCGGCGAGGGCTGGTTTGCGCTCGCGTGGGGGCACGGGAAGTTTGCGCGACGCCGGGCCCGACAGGGTGCCCGCCGAGGTCTGACGCTCGGCGTTGACCGGGACGCGGCCCGTTGGCTTCTCACTGGTCCTCATGGGTAGGGGGACTCCCAGAGTGATCATAAATATGGGGAACTACTGGTCGAATTTACGCCATTATGCGCACCATGCCGACGGGCTGTCGGACAAAAGCCAGGACCCATGCTCGTTTGATAGGAACACGTCTGTCAACGCCACTTCAGAAGAAAATGGCTGTTTGGCTAGATGACGGGAGGCTTATCTGGGTGATATGGACGGTAATTAACTCTCGCACCAATCACCTCAGCTTTTTCAGGCCGCATTCACATGCCCGACTCCGGCCGCCGGGCCCCGCTTCCGCGTTCACCCCCCGTACCCGACCGCGGTTACCCCACCCGCCTCCCGCGTTCGCCCCATGCCCGCCTCCGCCCGCCCGCGCGTTCGACCCACGCACCCGATTCCAGCCACCCCGGACCGTCCTCGGAGGAGCGGATGACGAGGTCCGGGTCCGGGCCGGAACCCGTCGTTCCCCCCGGTTCTCCGAACAGGTTTTCCACAGCCCGGCCTTACGGGCGGGCCGTCGCCCACAGGCCCCCGTATCACCAAATGCCCACCTGGGACGGCATAACCGGTCAACGCCCCCGAATAGTTATCCACAGGTCCTGTCGTTTTCCACATACCGGTCGCGAGTCATGACATTGCCGCCGACACTCTCTCGGGACGGTTTTCACTCTGTACGGTGGATCCGGGGCCTGACCCGAGGAGAGCGTTGATGCGGATCATGCTCACCGTGCTCAACGAGCACGCCGACCGCGACGTCGTGGTCGAGGGCGACGAGACGACCACGGTGGCACGGCTCGCGGAGTCCCTGGCGGGCCAGGGGGGCGAGCGTCCGAGCAACGTGGTGCGGCTGACGCGCAGCAAGGCCCCGTACGGGCTGGACCGCGACTCCGCCGGGGCCGAGCCCCCGACGCTCTGGAGGGACGGCCGCCCGCTCGACCCCGAGGCCCCCGCGCTCGGCCTGCTCCGCGACGGCGACCTCGTCACCCTCGACCGTTCCCTCGCGATGGCCACGCTCGCCGAGGAGCCCGGCGGGATCGTGGAGGTCCGGGTGGTCGGCGGGCCCGCCGCCGGGTCGGTGCACCGCCTCAGCCTGGGCGTGCACACCATCGGTTCCGACCCCGCCTGCTCGGTGGCGGTGACCGACCCCCGGCTGCCCGCGCGGGCCGCGGTGGTGCGGCTCACCCCGGACGCCATCACCGTCGAACCCGGGGAGGGCACGGCCCCCCTCCTGGACCGCGACCCCCTGGAGGGGCCGCTGCCCTGGCCCGAGCACGCCCTGCTGAGCTGCGGCGGGACCGTGCTCACCCTCAAGGCGGTGGAGCCGCCCGACGCCCACCTGGACGCCCAGCCCGACGGCGGGCTGGCCTACAACCGGCCGCCCAGGTTCCGGCCGCCGGGCGGCGCGCGGCGCTTCGAGGTCCCTGCCGAGCCCAAGCGGGCCGAGACCATGCGGCTGCAGCTGCTCACCGCCTTCCTGCCCGCCGCGCTGGGCGTGGTCATGTGCTTCGCCCTCGGGTCGTGGTACTTCCTGCTGTTCGCGTTCATGACACCGTTGATCATGATCGGCCAGTGGTGGAGCGACAGGCGGCACGGCCGCAAGCAGTACCGCCAGCAGGTCAAGGAGTACAAACAGCGGCTGAAGCTCTTCGAGGCGGCCGTCGACCGCGCCCGCGCCGACGACGAGACCGCCCGCCGCGCCGCCGCGCCCGACCCCGCCGAGGTGCTGCTCACCGTGACCGGCCCCCGGCGGCGGCTCTGGGAGCGGCGCGACCACGACCCCGACGCGCTGCGGCTGCGGGTCGGCCTCGCCGATCTCCCCGCCGACCTGGAGTTCGCCGCCGAGCGCTCCGCGGCGATCGACGCCCCGCTGCCCGCCCCGCCCACCTGCCAGGCGGTGCCGGTGGCGCTGGCCATGCGCCGCCTGGGCGTCGCCGGCCTGACCGGGCCCCGCCGGACCGCGGCCGGGGTGGCGCGCTGGCTGGTCGGCCAGGCCGCCGCCCTGCACAGCCCGCGCGACCTGGCGATCGTCGTCCTGTCCGCGCATGGCGACGGCGAGGAGCGCTGGAGCTGGGTCCGCTGGCTGCCGCACTGCGCCCCGCGCGGCGGCGAGGACTGCGTGGCCCTGGTCGGCGCCGACCCGGAGGCCGCGGCCCGCCGGGTGAGCGAGCTGGCCGCGCTGATCGACGAGCGCCTCGGCGACGACGGCGCCGCCGGCCCCGCGGCCAAGCTGGGCCGCATCCCGTCCGGCTGGGGCGATCTGGGCGGGGCCACGGGTACGGGCGCCGAGCAGCCCTACGCCGCCCCCGTCTACGACGAGCGCCCCTACGACGTGCTGGTCGTGCTCGACGGCGCGCAGGTGCTGCGCGCCCTGCCGGGCATGCCCCAGGTGCTGCGCCAGGGCCCCAGGGCGGGCGTCTACACCCTGGCGATCGACGGCGACCAGCGGCTGCTGCCCGAGGAGTGCGCCACCGTCGCCGCCGTGGAGGCCGACGGCACGGTGCGGCTGCGCGGCGGCGGCCTGGACGACCTCGGGGAGATCCTGGCCGACCAGGTGACGGCCGCCTGGTGCGACAGGCTGGCCCGCTCGCTGGCACCGATCCGCGACGTCAGCCGCGACGACGCCGGGCTCGCCCTGCCCGACTCCGCGCGGCTGCTGGACCTGCTGGAGCTGCCCTCGGTCTCCGGGGCGGCCCTGGCCAGGCGCTGGGGCCGGGCCACCGAGGCCGTGGTGGGGGTGGGGCCCGAGGGGCCGTTCTCCGTCGACCTGCGCAGGGACGGGCCGCACGCGCTCATCGCGGGCACCACGGGCGCGGGCAAGTCGGAGCTGCTGCAGACCCTGATCTGCTCGCTGGCGGTGGCCAACCGGCCGGACGAGATGACGTTCGTGCTGATCGACTACAAGGGCGGCGCCGCGTTCAAGGAGTGCGTGCGGCTGCCGCACACGGTGGGCATGGTCAGCGACCTCGACGGCCACCTGACCCAGCGGGCGCTGGCCTCGCTGGCCGCGGAGATCCGCCGCCGCGAGCGCCTGCTGCTGTCCGCGGGTGCCAAGGACATCGAGGACTACCACGAGCTGCGCGACGCCCGCACGGCCCGCGCCTCCCGCGACCTGCTCGTCGCCGGGAGCGGCCCGCAGGTCAGGCCGCCGCGCGGGCGCGCGGCGCCTTCCTCGCTGGAACCCCCGCCCCCGCTTCCCCGGCTGGTGCTGGTCATCGACGAGTTCGCGGCCATGGTCAGCGAGCTGCCCGACTTCATGACCGGGCTGGTCGACATCGCCAGGCGGGGACGCTCGCTCGGCATCCACCTCATCCTCGCCACCCAGCGGCCCGGCGGCGTGGTGACCGCCGACATCCAGGCCAACACCTCCCTGCGGATCGCCCTGCGGGTCACCGAGGCGTCGGAGTCGGCCGACGTCATCGGCCGCCCCGACGCCTCGTACATCCCCAAGTCCGCTCCCGGCCGCTGCTACGTGAAGTCGGGCGCGGGGGCGGCGACGTCCGTGCAGACCGCGCGGATCGGCGGCCGCAGCCCCGGCGCCTCGGGCGGCGAGGTGAGGGTACGGGTGACGGAGGTCGGCTGGCAGGCCCTGGGGCACCCCAGGCCGGTCCACGCCGGGGCCGAGAGCGGCCACGTCACCGACCTGTCCCTGCTCGCCGACGCCATGGTCGAGGCGGCCCGCCTCGCCGGGGTCGCGGAGCAGCCGAGTCCCTGGCTCGACCCGCTCCCCGACCTCGTGACCGTCCCCGTCGTCCCGGCGACGCCCGTGCTGCCCGGTGACGCGCCCGGCGGGCTGCCGTACCGGGCGGGGGCCGAGGAGGTGCCGCCGCTGGCCTTCGGGATCACCGACCTGCCCTGGGCGCAGGACCGGCGGGCGCTCGCGCTCGACCTCGCCCACGGGGGGCACCTGCTCGTCGCGGGCGCCGCCCGCAGCGGGCGCTCCACGGCGCTGCGCACGCTGGCGGGGGCGATCGCCGCCGGGGCCTCCCCCGACGACGTCCACGTGCACGCGATCGACTGCGGCTCGGGCTCGCTGCTGCCGCTGATGGCGATGCCGCACTGCGGGGCGGTGGTGACCCGCGACCAGCTCGACCGGGTGGAGCGGCTGCTGACCCGGCTGCGCGAGGAGGTGGGACGGCGCCAGCAGCTCCTCGCCGAGGCCGGGTACGCCTCGCTGGCCGAGCTGCGCGCCGCCGCGGACGGGCCGAGGCTGCCGTGGCTGGTCCTGATGCTCGACCGGTGGGAGGGGTTCGTCGCCGCGTTCGAGGCCTACGACTACGGGCGGCTGATCGAGTCGCTGATGCAGCTGCTGCGCGAGGGGCCCGCGGTCGGGCTGCGGGCCGTGGTGACCGGCGACAGGTCCGCGCTGATCGGGCAGATCTCCACGGTCTTCGACGACCGGCTGATCCTGCGGCTGGCCGACCCCTCCGACTACGGCCTGGCCGGGCTGCCCGTCAAGGACCTGCCCGCGACCCTCGCGCCGGGCCGCGCGCTGTCGACCGGCGAGCACGGCACGACCGAGAGCCAGATCGCGCTGCTCTGCGACGATCCCTCGGGCCCGGCGCAGGTCGCCGCGCTCCAGGCGCTGGCCCGCTCGGCGCCGGAGATCGCCGCCGGCCCGCCGCTGCGGGTGGACGCGCTGCCGATGCGCGTCACCGCGGCGCAGGTCCTGGACCTGGTGCCCTCCTTCCGGCCCCCGTCGCCGCTGTGGGCGCTGCTCGGAGCCGGGGGCGACTCGCTGGCGCCGCTCGGCGTCGACCTGCTCGCGCACGGCCCCGCCGCGGTCGTCGCGGGCCCGCCCAGGTCGGGCAGGTCCACGGCGCTGCTCACCGCCACCCACTCGCTGCTCTCCCACGGCACCCCCACGGTCCTGGTGACCCCCCGGCGCAGCCCGCTGTGCACGCTGGTGGACACCCCGGGCGTGCTGGCCGTGCTGGACGCGGGCGGCGACCTGCACGAGGCCGTCGCGGGGCAGGACCGCTACGTCGTGATCGTCGACGACGCGGAGCTGATCTCCGCCGACTCCCCCCTGGGCGCCGCGCTGGAGCAGGTGCTGCGGAGCGGCAGGGACGGCGAGCACGGGATGATCATCGGTGGCACCACCGGGGACCTGACCACCGCCTACCGGGGCTTCGCGGCCGAGGCCCGCAAGGGCCGTACGGGCCTGCTGCTGTCGGTCCAGAGCCCCGCCGACGGCGACCTGTTCACCGTCCGCCTGCCGCGCGGCGCGGTCGGCGGGCCGCCCGGGCGTGGGCTGCTGGTGACACTGGGCTCGGTGGTCCCCGTCCAGGCCGCCGTCACCTGAGGGCCGTCGTCCTGAGGGCCGTCGTCCTGAGGGCCGCCGTTACCTGAGGCCGCGTCACCTGGGGGCCGCCGTTCGGTCGTCCACAGGCCGTCCCGCACGCCCCGTGCCGTCCATGTTGTCCATGTTGTCCATGCCGTCCGCGCCGTACCGCCAATGAGAAAACGCCCCGGCCCTTTAAGGGTCGGGGCGTTTCGGCGGACCGTTTCCTATCGCGTGGCGGACTCGATATTGCCGCGGTAGGTGTTGATGACCCGGGAGGCCTCGGCGAGCTCCTCGGACATGCGCTGGAAAGCGGCCCGGTAGTTCTGCCAGGCCTCGCTGAAACGCTGGGCGCCGGGGCCCGTCCAGGCGGTGCCGACTTTCGCGGCCTCCCGGTCGAGAGCGGCCACGGTGGCCCTGACCTGGTCGGCCTGCTGGGTGAACTGGGTGGCCATCTGCTGCATTTCCGCGGGATTGCCGCCGAGCAAGTTCTGGCTCATGCCAGTCTCCTTTGGATCGGTGTCGGGGGGAGTCGCCAAACGAAATCACGATAGGCGTAAGGATCACGGAGGTATCCGGGTTATGCCGAGCGGCTATGGACGTTCCCTCGGTCGCCAAGAGGCTAAACGTTCTCCATTGTCTTGATTTTTAGTAATTCGGGGATCTGGAAGCGAGCGGGCGACGTCGCGGCGGAGCCGGACGGGACCCACCACCCCCTTCACGATCAGAGGACGCTTACACTCCGTTGAAGGCCCGCCAGTCCTCCGTCCGCACGCACTGGCCCCGTACTGAAGGCTGGCCCGTACTGAAGGGAACGACGTCGGTGCACAAGGTCTTGATCGCCAATCGTGGTGAGATCGCGGTGCGGATCGCCCGCGCCTGCAAGGACGCCGGGCTGGCCAGCGTCGCCGTCTACGCCGACCAGGACCTGGACGCGCTCCATGTCCGGGTCGCCGACGAGGCCCGCGCGCTCGGCGGCCAGACCCCCGCGGAGACCTATCTCGACATCGACAAGCTGCTGGCCGTGGCCGCGGAGGCCGGGGCCGACGCCGTGCACCCCGGTTACGGCTTCCTGGCCGAGAACGCCGGGTTCGCCCAGGCCGTGATCGACGCGGGACTGACCTGGATCGGCCCGCCACCGGCCGCGATCACCGCTCTCGGCGACAAGGTGCAGGCCCGCCACATCGCCCAGAAGGTCGGCGCGCCGCTCGTGGCCGGCACCAGGGATCCGGTCTCCGGGAGTGAGGAGGTCGTCGCCTTCGCCGCCGAGCACGGCCTGCCGATCGCGATCAAGGCCGCCTACGGCGGCGGCGGGCGCGGGCTGAAGGTGGCGCGCACCCTGGAGGAGATCCCCGAGCTGTACGACAGCGCGGTCCGCGAGGCCGTCACCGCGTTCGGGCGGGGCGAGTGCTTCGTCGAGCGCTACCTTGACCGGCCCCGGCACGTGGAGACCCAGTGCCTGGCCGACGCCCACGGCACCGTGGTCGTGGTGTCCACCCGCGACTGCTCGCTGCAGCGCCGCCACCAGAAGCTGGTCGAGGAGGCCCCGGCTCCGTTCCTGTCGCCCGAGCAGCTCGACCTGCTCTACAGCAGCTCCAAGGCGATCCTGAGGGAGGCGGGCTACGTCGGGGCGGGCACCTGCGAGTTCCTGGTGGGCCAGGACGGCACGATCTCCTTCCTGGAGGTCAACACCCGCCTTCAGGTCGAGCACCCGGTGACCGAGGAGGTCGCGGGCGTCGATCTCGTACGGGAGATGTTCCGCGTCGCCGACGGCGAGGAGCTCGGCTACGGCGACCCCGTGCTGCGCGGCCACTCGATCGAGTTCCGGATCAACGCCGAGGACGCCGGACGCAACTTCCTGCCCGCCCCCGGCACGATCACGAGCATGAACGCCCCCTCGGGGCCCGGGGTGCGCCTGGACGCCGGGTACGAGGCGGGCATGACCGTCCCGCAGTCCTTCGACTCCCTGATCGCCAAGCTGGTGGTGACCGGGGCCACCCGGGCGCAGGCCCTGGAGCGCTCGCGCCGGGCCCTGGCCGAGTTCGAGATCGGCGGCATGCCGACCGTGCTGCCCTTCCACCGGAGCGTGGTGGCCGATCCCGCGTTCACCGGCGAGCCGTTCTCGGTGCACACCCGCTGGATCGAGACCGAGTTCGACAACACGATCCCGCCGTACGAGGGGGAGCCGGGCACGGCCGAGGAACCGGGCGAGCGGGAGCGGATCACCGTCGAGGTGGGCGGCAAGCGGCTGGAGGTGGTGCTTCCCCCGGGGTTCGCCGCCGGGAACGCCGCGGGCGGCGGGGGCGCCGGACACGCCGGGAGCGCCGGGAGCGCAGGCGCGGGCCGCGCCTCGAAGGCGCCGCGCCGGGGCGGCGGGGTGGCCAGGAAGGCCGCGAGCGGTGACTCGCTGGTCAGCCCGATGCAGGGCACGATCGTCAAGGTCGTCGCCGCCGACGGCGACACCGTCGCGGCCGGTGACACGATCGTCGTGCTGGAGGCGATGAAGATGGAGCAGCCGCTCGCCGCCCACAAGGCGGGCACCGTCACGGGGCTGGCCGCGTCGGTCGGCCAGAGCATCACCTCGGGCGCCACGATCTGCGAGATCAAGGACACCTGAGCGCACCCACGGGCCGGGGCCGGCACGAGGATCGGATATCCCGTGACTCCGGCTCGGGGAGAGGATCGGATACCGGGGGGCGGAGAGACGCCTGGCGTGGGCCGTGAGGGGATACGGTCGAGGGGTAGGGAACTCTGCCGTCCACTCATTCGTCTTTTAGGACGAAGGAGGCTTTCTGCCGTGACCATCACAAAAGCCGCGCCAGGTCGTTTCGGTGCCACGATCATGGCATTGTTCGTCGGGCTACTGGCCGTGTTCATGATCGCCCCGGCGGCTCACGCCGCGGCGCCAGACCCCAGCGCGATCGTCTCGGAGCTGAAGGACGGGGACAACTTCTACGTTGATCCCGCGGCGGGGCTGCCCCCCAACGCCGTCGACGCCATTCGCGGCGCGACCGACCAGACTTCCTCCGTCTACGTGGCGATGCTGCCCGAGGGCTCGATCAGCAGCCAGTCCCAGGCGAGGACCCTGCTCAGCTCGCTCCTCAAGGGCGTCGGGTCCAAGTCCACCGTCCTGGTGATGAACGGCAGGACACCGTTCGGCGTCAGCAACATCAGGGGCGTCGACGTCGACGAGCTGCTCGGGCGGGCCAAGACCGCCACCAGCCCGACCGACAACGTGATCAACTTCGTCAAGCTGGCCGACGAGGCAGCCGTCAGCGGCGGCGCTCCGTCCGGCTCGTCCAGCTCCTCCGGTTCCAGCGGGGGCGTGCTGGTCGGCATCCTGGTGCTGGCCCTGGCCGGTGGCGCGGGCATCTTCCTCTACTCGCGCAAGAAGAAGAAGCAGCGCGAGGAGCGCGAGGCCGCCGAGCTGGCCGCGGTCAAGCAGACCGTGGACGAGGACGTCACCAAGTTCGGTGAGGAGATCACCGACCTCGACACCGACGTCAAGCTGCTCAACGACGGCGCCGACCACCAGCAGGACTGGCAGCGTGCCCTCGACTCCTACGAGCGGGCCAAGGTGGAGCTCGCGGCGGTCAAGCGCCCCGACGAGTTCCGCGGCGTGACCACCGCGCTGGAGGAGGGCCGCTACGCCCTCGCCTGTGTGAAGGCGCGCGTCAACCACCAGCCGCTGCCCGAGCGGCGCTCCCCGTGCTTCTTCAACCCGCAGCACGGCCCCTCCGTCCGCGACGTGCGCTGGGCCCCGCCCGGTGGCGCGCTGCGCGACGTGCCCGCCTGCGCGGCCGACGCCGAGGCCGTCGAGCGCGGCTTCGAGCCGCAGACGCGCGAGGTCATGGTCAACGGCCAGCGCCGCCCGTACTACGACGCGGGACCGGCCTACCAGCCCTACGCCTACGGCTACTACGGCGGCTTCGGCGACGTCATGACCGGCATGCTCGTCGGCACGATGATGGGCAGCATGCTGAGCGGCGGCTTCGGTTACGGCGGCTACGGCGGCGGCGCCGAGAGCTCCGGCGACTTCGGCGGCGGGGGCGACTTCGGCGGCGGAGGCTGGGGTGACTTCAGCGGCGGAGGCGACTTCGGCGGCGGTGACTTCGGCGGCGGCGACTGGTAACCGTCCACGACGACGGAACGACCGGCAGGACAGGTAACACAGGTAACACAGGTAACACAGTACGAGCGTGACGCCGACGGGCGCGTCTTCCACCGGGGGGCGCGCCCGTCGGCGTCATGGAAGCCTTCGAAAGCCTTCCCACCGGGGGGCGCGCCCGTCGGCGCTACGGAAGCCCTCGAAAGCCTTCCCACCGGGGGGCGCGCCCGTCGGCGCTACGGAAGCCCTCGGAAGCCCGCCGCGCACCTCCCACCGGGCCCGCGCCCATCGGCGTCACGAAAGCCCTCGGAAGCCCGCCGAAGCCTTCCGAAGCCCACCGCGCGAGGCCCGCGGGTGGCTCCTCGTCAGGTGCTGTCGCGGATGGTGAGCCTCGGCTGGAGCAAGGTGCCGTCGGGGACGGCGCGGCCTTCGAGTTTCTCCATGAGCAGCCGGACCGCCTGGCGGCCCACCTCCTCGGCCGGGATCAGCACCGAGGTGAGCGGCGGGCTGGCGCGTTCCGCGATGTCGTCGGGGCAGATCGCGACCACGGCGATGTCGCCCGGCACCCGCCTGCCGTGCTGGCGCAGCGCCCCCAGCACGTGGCCGACCGCGGCCTCGTTGTGCACGACCAGCCCGGACAGGCCCGGCCTGGCGTCGAGGAGCCCGGCGATCGTGGCGGAGACCTGGTCGAAGCTCTCCTCGCACGGCAGGGCCACCCCGGTCAGGCCGGTCTCGACCACGGCCGCGGCGAAGCCCTCCCGGGTGCGGCGGGCGAAGCCGGTGCCCCGGTCGTAGACGACCGAGGGGGCGCCGAGCAGCGCGACCTCCCGGTGCCCGCGCTCGGCCAGGTGCTCCACGCACAGCGCGCCCGCCCGCGCGAAGTCGAGGTCGACGCAGGTCAGACCGGCCGATTCGGCGGGGAACCCGATCAGCACGCTGGGCTCGGCGAGCTCCCGCAGCAGCGGTACCCGGCTGTCGTGGAGCTCCACGTCCATCAGCACCAGCCCGTCGACCAGCGCACTCGCCGCCGCCCTGCGGAGCCCGTCGGAGCCCTCGTCGGCGGTGAGCAGCAGCACGTCGTGGTCGTAGCGCCGCGCGGCGGTGACCACCGAGGTGGCGAACTGCATCAGCACCGGGACGTGCACCCCCGCCCGCAGGGGCAGCACCAGCGCGATCACGTTGGCGCGCTTGCTGGCCAGGGCCCTCGCCCCGGCGTTGGGGTGATACCCCAGCACCCGCACGCTGTCGAGCACCCGGCGCCGGGTGTCGGCCGAGATCGCGCGCTTCCCGCTGAGCACGTACGACACCGTGCTCACCGCGACCCCCGCGTGCCTGGCGACCTCGCTGATGGTCACCGCCCGCCCGCTCACCCGGCCTCGCCGAGGCTCAGGGAGGCCACGGTGATCCCCGCATTCTCGAACACCACATAAAGATCGTGGACTCCCCGCGCCTCCGCAAGCCCGGTGCGCACCTCGGTGAGGTCGTGACGGCCCGCGCGGGGTACGGGGAGGTCGCCGACGACGGGCCCGTAGAGGGGGTCGTCCAGGCGCAGGGTGATCACCCCGCCCTCCTCCCCGGCGGCGACGACGGCGCAGGAGGCGGCCCCCTCGCCCAGGTCGACCGAGCGGAACACGATCCAGGCCCCCTCGGCGGTGGACCGCACGGCGTCGCCGGAGACCCTGTCCGCGTCCACGAACGTCACCGAGTCGTACTCGTCGTGGTCCACGGCGGCGATCGGGCCCGCGAGGGCGTCGCGCGGCGGGATCCGCTCGCCGTCGACGTGGAAGGAGGCGCACAGCCGGATGTCCCGCGAGGAACCGCCGACCATGATCTTGTGGGGGGCGTCCTCGACGACGAACCGGTTCCTGGTGACGTCCCAGAAGGCCAGTTCCGCGACGTCGAGGCCCCAGTCGACGCGGGTGCTCTCGCCGGGGGCGAGACGGATCTTGACGAAGCCGCGCAGGCGGCGCAGCGCCTGCTTGACCCGGGAGCGCCGCTGGCGGGTGTAGATCTGGACGACCTCCACCCCCTCGCGGGAGCCGGTGTTGGTGACGGTGACCGAGGCGGTGACCCTGCCGTCCTCGCCGCCCGTGACCGAGACGGCCAGGTCGGCGTAGTCGAAGGTGGTGTAGCCGAGGCCGTGGCCGAAGGGGTAGAGCGGGGTCCCCCTGAAGTACTGGTAGGTCGCGTCCGAGGCGATGATGTCGTAGTCGAACAGGTCGGGCAGCTCGCACGCCGAGCGGTACCAGGTCTGGGTGAGCCTCCCCTCGGGGTCGGCGTCGCCGAACAGTACCTCGGCCAGCGCGTGGCCGTACTCCTGGCCCCCGTGCGAGGACCACAGCACCGCGGGAGGGTCGTCGCCGTCCCAGGTCACCGGGTAGCCGCTGCTGATCACCATCACGGTTCTCGGGTTGGCCTCGCGTACCGCGCGGACCACGGCCTGCTGCGCGGCGGGCAGCGCGAGGTCGAGGCGGTCCTCGGTCTCCCTGCCGTTGACCAGCGGGTGGTCGCCGACCACCACCACGGCCACGTCCGCGGTCGCGGCGAGCGTGGCGGCGGCCTCGGCGCCGCTCACGACCCGCTCCACGGTGAGCCAGGCGGCCGCGTCGGCGTCGTCAGCCAGGCGGAAGACCTCGCCGTCCAGGGCGAGGTAGCGGCCGGTGGAGATGTGCCGGAGCGCGAGCGTGCCTCGGGGGCGGTCCTCGGTACGGAAGGTCTGGCGCACCTCCCAGCCGTTGGGACCGGGCTGGTCGTTGACCAGGACCCCGTCGTCGTCGACGGACAGGTGGCGCCCGGTCGCCACGGCCCGCAGGGCGTAGCAGCCGCCACCCCAGTCGAACAGGTCGAACAGGCCGGACCGGCCGGGCTCGTCGCCGATCCCGAGCGGGCCGCCGTCGGGGTCGGCGACGACGTGGCGGCCGTCCGTCCCCTCGGCCGGGAGTCCTTCGACCGTGAGGGTGATCCGGTCCACGGCCTCGCAGAAGACGGTCTCGCACCGCTCGGCGAGCCCGGCGCGGGCGGTGACGGCGTACGGGAGGGTCCCGGAGTACCAGTCCTCCATGAGCGTGTCGCCGAGCTGGCCGATGACCGCGATCCTGCGCACCGAGGCGTCCAGCGGCAGGACGCCGTCGTTGCGCAGCAGCACGATCGAGCGCCGGGCGGCCTCGCGGGCCAGGCTCTGGTGCTCGGGGCAGTTGACGACCGCCTCGGTGATGTCGTCGTAGGGGGTGGCGGGGTCGAACTCGCCCAGCCGGAAGCGGACGGACAGCGTGTGCCGTACGGCGGCGTCGACGTCCGCCTCGGTGAGCAGGCCGCGCTCCAGCGCGGCGCGGAGGTGCCCGAGGGTTGCCTCGGGACGGTCGTCGTCCTGGGTGAAGCTGTCGAGCCCCGCCCTGACCGCGTGGGCGTACGCCTCGGGGAGGTCGTCGTGGTAGCCCTGCAGACCGGTGAGGTTGGCGGGGGCGTACGCGTCGCTGACCACGAGGAGGTCGGGAGCCCAGGCCCGCAGCACCTCGCCGATGAGCGGGCTGAGGTGGGCCGGGCGGCCGTTGACCAGGTTGTAGGAGGGCATCACGGCGACCGCGGCACCGCTCTCCAGGGCGGGCCGGTAGGCCGGGAGCTCGTACTCGCGCAGCACCCGGGGCGGCAGGTCGCTGGAGGTGACGCAGCGGTCGGTCTCGTTGTTGTAGCCGAGGAAGTGCTTGAGGGTGGGCGCGGTCCTCAGTACCGTGGGATCGCTCCCACGAAGGCCGGAGGCGTACGCCGTCGCCATCACGCCGGTCAGCCACGGGTCCTCGGAGTAGCCCTCCTCGTTGCGGCCCCAGCGGGGGTCGCGCAGCGGGTTGACGACCGGCGCCCAGACGTTGAGACCCGCCCCCGCGGGGTCCTTGTGGTGGAAGGCCACGACCTCCTCGCCGGTGGCCTCGCCGACCCGCCGGACGAGGTCGGGGTCCCAGGTGCTGGCCAGCCCGACCGCCTGCGGGAACACCGTCGCCGGGCCGAGCCAGGCGAGGCCGTGCAGCGCCTCGGTGCCGGTACGGAACGGGCCGAGCCCGAGGCGCTCCACCGGCCGCTGGTACTGGTGCAGGAGCCCGATCTTCTCTTCCAGGGTCAGCCGGTCCCGCAGGTCCGCGATCCGCTGCGCGAGGGGGAGTTCGGGGTCACGGAACGGTTCGTTCATCGGGGACCATCCCTTTGAGAGCCTCGAAGCGCTTCGATTCCGGGCGTGCTTCCGACCCGGTTCCGATCTGGAAGGACACCCCGGTCGAAGCGCTTCGACAATCGGTCCGGGAAAACTCCGTCGTCACCCGCGCGCCCCGGTGATCGTTGCGCGCGTGTCCCGAACGGAGCTTCCACGAGGGTGCACCGCTGTGCGGACAAGGTCAAGAGGCGGCGGATCTCCCGGCCCGGTCCCCCGGGGCCCGGAACGGAAGACCCCCTGCGAGCGCCCCGGATCTCTCCGGATCCGGGCCGGGAGATCCGCCGGGAACATCGTGAATCTAAGTGAAAACAGCGCGGATCCGGGGCGACGCCCGGCTTCGCGTTCCCGCCGGAAGCGGATCCGAGGCGACGTCCGGCGCGACGTCCTCGCGGGACGCGAATCCGGCGCGACGCCCGCCCTCGCCTCCTCGCCGGACGCGGATCAGCGGTCAGGGGCCGGCGGTCAGCGGTCAGCGGTCAGCGGTCAGCAGTCAGCAGTCAGCAGTCAGCAGTCAGCAGTCAGCAGTCAGCGGATCATGAGACCCGCGGCAGGTGCCCGGAGTCGACGGAGTCGAGCACCCGGGCGGCGCCCCCCAGCGCGGCCGCCCCGTACCCGAGCGTGGAGGCCACGATCTCGCAGCCCCCGGCCTCCGGGGCGATCGTACGGCCCCGGGTCTCGGCCTCCACCGAGGGCAGCAGCCACGGCGCGAGCGGCACGTAGTAGCCGCCCAGGATGATCACCTCGGGGTTGAGCAGGTTGGTCATCAGGGCCACGCCCTTGCCGAGGTTGTGGCCCACCGAGCTGAGGACCGCGAGCGTGCGCGCGTCGCCGGCGCGGGCCAGCCGCACGACTTCGTCGAGCTCGACCTCCACCTCGGCGGGCGAGATCGCGGCGTGTTCCAGCACGGCGCCGATCCCGGCGACGGCCTCCAGGCAGCCCAGGCGCCCGCAGCGGCACTCGGCGCCGAAGGGGTCGAGCTGGATGTGGCCGATCTCGCCGCCGAACCCCTGGCCGCCCCGGCGCAGCCGTCCGTCGAGGATGACCCCGGCCCCGACCCCGATCTCGCCGGTGAGGTAGACCAGGTTCGCCGTCCCGGCGTGCGGGCCGAAGCGGTGCTCGGCGAGGGCCGCCAGGTTGGCGTCGTTGTCGACCTGGACGGGGAAGCCCGGGTCGCGCAGGGCCTTGGTGAGGTCGCCGCACAGGTCGGCGTCGCGCCAGCCGAGGTTGGGCGCGATGCGCACGGTGCCGTCGGTGCCGATCAACCCCGGCACGCCCACGGTCAGCCCCAGGACCTGGCGCTCCTCCTTGGCCATCCGGGTCACCACCCGGCGGACGATCCCCGCGACGGTCGCCATGGCCTGGCCCGCCGTGCCGGCCGCGCCGGGGAAGGACCTGCGCCAGGACAGCAGCTTCTCCCCCGACAGGTCCACCGCGACCGCGGTGACGTAGTCGACGTTGACCTCGATGCCGATCGCCGCGTACGGCGAGCCGTCGAGCACGAGCATCGTGGCGGGGCGGCCGACACGGTTCTCCGTCAGGCCGGTCTCCCTGACCAGGCGGCGGTCGATCAGATCGGCGACCAGGCTCGACACGGTCGCCTTGTTGAGGCCGGTCGACGCCGCGATGTCGGCCCGCGAGCACGGCGCGTGCGCGCGTACGAACCTCAGCACGACGGCGAGGTTGGTGGCCCGCACGTCGGCGAAGTCGGCCGGCCGCGGGTCAGTCGTAGATGTGATCAAGGTGAGTCCCGCTCCCGCTCGGCCAGGCTGGCCCCATCATGCCCCATCGTTCACCAATCCGTGACCGCTCCCGGGCTCCCCGCGATCGGCGGTCCCTTGTGGCGGCGGCCACCCTCGACTAATTTGTTTGGTCGAAAGACTAACTAATTCTACCCCGGAGCCGTCCCCCACGACACCCCGGATCCGTCTCCAGACAACGAAGGGAGCGCCCCGTGAAGGATCTTCCCCCGGGTGCGATGACCAGCCGCCGTGGATTCCTCGGGCTGGTGGGACTGAGCGCCGCGATGGTCGCGGGCGGCGGCCTGCTCGGCGCCTGTTCCGCGCCGAGCGGCCCCCGGCCCGGCGCCGGGGGCGCCACGGCCGCCGCGGCGGACAAGCTGACGTCCCTCACCCCCACCTACACCGCCTTCCCCGGCATCAAGCCTGACATCCCCGGCACGGTCTCCACCCTTCCGGGGGTCCCCGACGTCAGCGGCGGCTTCACCACCTACCCGGCCACCCCCACCGCCGCGCTCACCCAGAAGGCGGGCAAGGGCGGCACCTACAAGGCCATGACCCCGCTGTGGGGCCCGCCGCCGCCCGGCCTGGCGGACAACTCCTACTTCCAGGCCGTCAACGCCGACATCGGCGCCACCGTGGAGTTCCAGATCACCGACGGCAACGTCTACGTCGACAAGGCCATCGCCCGCCTCGCCTCCGGGGACATCCCGGAGATCATGGTCATCCCGAGCTGGGAGATCGAGAAGATGGCGGACTTCAACACCGCCGTCGACAAGGCCTTCGAGGACCTCACCCCGTACCTGCAGGGCGACAAGGTCAAGCCCTACCCGCTGCTGGCCGCCCTGCCGACGGCCGCGTGGCAGTGGTCGGTCTGGAACGACAAGCTCATGGCGGTTCCTTTCCCGACCGAGCCGTACCCCTTCGCGCTGCTCTACCGCAAGGACCTGTTCGACAAGAACGGCTGGAACACCGCGCCCAAGACGGCCGACGAGCTGTTCGAGCTGGGCAAGGAGATCACCGACGCCAAGGCCAAGCGCTGGGCGTTCGGCAGCATCCACGAGATGATGTGGCCGACCTTCCGCATCCCGCAGGAGTGGCGGTACGAGGGCGGCAAGCTCGTCCACAAGTACGAGACCCCCGAGTTCGAGCTGATGCTGGAGTTCATGCGGAAGGTCTTCGAGGAGGGGCTGGTCCACCCGAGCGTCGCCGGCAGCAAGGGCGCCAACGAGAAGGAACTGATCGGGTCCGGGCAGATCGTCGTCTACCGCGACGGGCTGGGCGGCTGGAAGGAACTCCTGCAGCAGCACCGCGGCAAGAACCCCGGCTTCAGCCTGAACCCCTTCCCGCTCTTCTCCCACGACGGCGGCACCCCGCTGATGTACCACAACAACGCGGCGGGCATCTTCACCTTCGTCAAGAAGGGCCTGCCGAAGGAGAAGGTGGAGGAGATCCTCTCCATCCTCAACTGGTGCGCGGCGCCGTACGGGACCAAGGAGTACGAGCTCGCCAACTTCGGCGTGGAGGGCAAGCACTTCACCCGGGGCGAGGACAACATCCCGCAGGCGAACGACCTCGGCCGCAAGGAGGTCGCCTACACCTACGGCTTCCTGGGCGGGCGCCCGCTGTACGTGGACTGGCCCTGGCCCGACGCGGTGAAGGCCAACATGGAGTGGCAGAACGCGAGCTTCCCCTACCTGGAGAAGGGCCCGTTCGACGGGATCAGGATCCAGCGGCCGTCGAAGTTCTCCGGGCTGCAGGTCCCCACCGAGGACAAGTTCACCGACATCATGCGCGGCCGGCGTCCGGTGAGCGACGCCAAGCAGATCGCCACGGAGTGGCGGCGGGACGGCGGGGACGAGGCCCGCGAGTTCTACATGAAGGTCCTGCGGGACAACGGCCGTGCTTAGGACGTCGTCGGGCAGGAGTGGAGGGACCGGGCCGGCGGGTGACCTGACCTCACCCGCCGGCGCCGGCACCTCCAAGGATGTCCGCAAAAGGGGCCCGAGGACAAGACGGACGCGCCCGCGACCCTTCGGAGCCCGCCTGAGACGTGACTGGCAGCTGCTGCTCATGGCCCTTCCGGCGATCGGGCTGCTGGTCCTGTTCCACTACGTCCCGCTGCTCGGCAACGTGATCGCGTTCCAGGACTACTCGCCGTACGTGGGCATCGGGGACAGCCCGTGGGTGGGGTTCGCCAACTTCCACTGGCTGGTGTTCGACGCGAGCTTCTGGGACGCGACGATCAACACCCTGACGATCACCGCGTTCCAGCTGGTCTTCTACTTCCCCGTACCGATCATGCTGGCCGTGCTCCTGGACAGCGTGGTGCGGCCCCGGTTGCGCCTGTTCATCCAGGGCATCGTCTACATGCCGCACTTCTTCTCGTGGGTGCTGGTGGTCACGCTGTTCCAGCAGATGTTCGGGGGCGCGGGCCTGCTCTCGCAGGTGCTGCGGGACCACGGGTACGACGGCATCGACATCATGACAAATCCGGATACGTTCATCGTGCTGGTGACGGCGGAGTCGGTCTGGAAGGACGCCGGCTGGGGAACGATCATCTTCCTCGCCGCGCTCGCGGCCATCAACCAGAACCTCTACGAGGCCGCCGCCGTCGACGGCGCGAGCCGCTGGCGGCGGCTGTGGCACATCACCCTGCCCGGCCTGCGCCCGGTCATCGTGCTGCTGCTGATCCTGCGCCTCGGCGAGGCGCTGAACGTCGGCTTCGAGCAGTTCTTCCTGCAGCGCGACGCGGTCGGCAGGGACGCCGCCGAGGTGCTGGACACGTTCGTGTACTGGCGCACGCTGCTGACCGGCGAGTGGAGCTACGGCGCGGCGGCCGGCCTGGTGAAGGGCCTGGTGGGACTGGTGCTGATCCTGGTGGCCAACAAGGTCGCCCACCGATTCGGCGAGCAGGGGATCTACAAACGATCATGACGACTCTTCCCCCCTGGGCCGAGCGGCCCAGCCGCGCAGGCGCGCTCCTCAAGGGGCTCGTCCTCGCGCTCATCGTCACGTGCGTGCTCTTCCCGATCTACATGGTCGTGCTGACCAGCCTGTCCACCCAGGAGGCGGTGACGGAGGCCGGCGGCCTGGTCACCGTGCCGGGCGGGCTGTCCTTCGCCGCGTACGAGGAGCTGTTCTCCGGCGGGGTGGTGACCCGGTCGGTCGGGGTCAGCCTCGGCGTGACGCTCGTCGGCACGGCGATCAGCCTGACCGTCACCGTGCTGGCCGCCTACGGGCTGTCGCGGCCGGGCTCGCTGCTGCACCGGCCGATGCTGTTCCTGATCCTGCTGACCTTCCTGTTCGGCCCGGGGTTGATCCCCAACTACCTGCTGGTCAGCTCGCTGGGACTGATCGACACGTACTGGTCGCTGATCCTGCCCGGCGCGGTCACCGCGTTCAACCTCGTGGTGATGCGGGCGTTCTTCATGAACATCCCCGAGGAGGTGACCGACAGCGCCCGCATCGACGGCGCGAGCGAGTTCCGCATCCTGCGCACCATCGTGCTGCCCATGTCGAAGGGCGTCACGGCCGTCATCGGCATGTTCTACGCGGTCGGCTACTGGAACTCGTTCTTCAACGCCGTCCTCTATCTGAACGACACCTCCAAGTGGCCGCTGCAGGTGGTGCTGCGGCAGTACGTGCTCCAGGGCCAGTCGCTGATCGCCGGGCAGACCGGCGTCGGCACCGTCGCCGGTCAGGCGCCGCCGCCGAGCCTGGCCATCCAGATGGCCATCATCGTCGTCGCGCTGCTCCCGGTGCTGTTCCTCTACCCGTTCGTCCAGCGGCACTTCACCAAGGGAGTGATCATCGGCGCGGTGAAGGGCTGACGGCGGGTGCCCTTGGCCGAGGAGACCGTCAAGGGCCGGCCGATCCCGGGTCCTCCCGCCGGAGGGCGCGCTCCCTGGCGAGCTCCTCCTGGAGGTCCTGGACCTGCTGCTGCAGGGTGAAGATCCGGCGTACGGCGGCGAGGCTCATGCCCTCGCCCACGAGCCGGATGGCGTCCTGGAGGTCGCCGATCTCGTGGCGGGTGTAGCGCCGCTGGCCGCCGGTGGAGCGGGCGGGGCTGACCACGTCGTGCTCGTCGAGCCGGCGCAGGAACGCCTGCTCGACGTCGAGCATGTCGGCGACCTGGCCGACGGAGTACAGCGGGGCGTGCTCGTCGTCGAAGGGCAACCGGGCCATCACCGCTCCTTTCCTTCAGTGGGGGTCAGCTGGAGTCCCGGAGGCCGGTGCGGGGGCCGGAAACGCCCGGGGTGGGCGCCGGAACCCGGCACCCACCCCGAGAGGGTCCTGCGGTCAGCCGCCCTCGAACCTCATGCCTTGATCGACCTCTGGTCGGACACGTCCTCGGCCTTCTGGATCGCGACCTTGCGGGGCTTGGCCCGCTCGATGACCGGGATGCGCACCGCCAGGACGCCGTTGGAGTAGGCGGCGTCGATCTTCTCGCTGTCGAGGTGCTCGGACAGGTAGACGCGGCGGGTGAAGGTGCCCATCGGGCGCTCGCGGACGAACAGGCGGTCGTCCTCGCCGTACTCCTCCTCGCGGCCGGCGCTCACCGAGAGCACCCCGCGGTCGACGGTCACCTCGATGGTGTCGGGGTCGATGCCCGGGAGATCGAACCTCAGGAGGACGTCGTCCTTGCGCCGGACACCGTCCAGCGGCATGGCCCCGCGCGCGGCGCTCTCGCTCGATCCAAGGGCCTGGCGCGCGAGCCGGTCGAACTGGCGGTCGAACTCCTGGATGAACGGGTCGATCGACGTCAGCAGCATCGGTAACCACCTCCGTGTGAACTAGCAGGTATCCTCAAGCCTGCCTTCTCGAAAACCTCTTAGTTCAGTTATAGGTTATCGGTGCGCCGGTTCGCAAGCAGTCTCACGAAAAATTCTCAGCCCCCCTCCGGCAGGCCACCGGTTCAGGCGGTCCGGCAGAGACACGGCCGGTACGGCGGCCTGCCTGGACGGCCTACGGGTGCCGAAGCCGTCGGATGCCGACCCTCGGCCCGGAGGCATGGGGTTTTCCACAGGGGTGAAAGGCGAAGTACCCCATTTCGCCGCGGGGCAGCCGTCCATAGTGTTGAGTCCCATGACGCGAACGCCGCCGGACGTGCCGGTGGCGATGGCCGTCGCGGCAGGCGGCCAGGGAGCCGGAGTACGCCCCGAGCCGGAGAGGATCGCGGGGAGCGAGGGGGACCGCCGCCGCTCTGGCGCGGGTCCACGACGGAACCCGGAGCCGGCCCCGAGTCCCGGTGAAAGACAGTCCCGGCGCAAGACAGTCCCGGCGCAAGACACAGGAAGGACCCCATGAGAGATTTCGAGGACGGCGCGACAGCCGGTGGGCCGGTGGGCGAGCCACCGCTCGCGGGCGCCTTCCGGCTGCCGGACGGCTCCTGGATCCGCGGACGCGGCCTGCGCCACCCCCTGCCCGAAGGGCCGGTGCCCGGCTTCGGCCTGTACCTCGGCTCCGACCGGCTCCGCCGTCGCCACGAGAGCGGGTTGCGTTGGCCTCACGAATGGATCCGGTGGCCCGACTTCCTGCTGCCCCACGACCACGACCTGGCCGTACGGCGGATCCGCGCGCTGCACGAGCGGGCGCGGGCGGGCATCGCGGTGGAGGTCGCCTGCGGGGGCGGCGTCGGGCGCACCGGCACGGTCATCGCCTGCCTCGCCGTCCTGGCCGGCCTCGACCCCGCCGGCGCGGTCACCTGGACGCGCGAGAACCACCACCACCGGGCCGTCGAGACCCCCTGGCAGCGCCGCTGGGTGCTGCGCTTCCCACCGTCCCTCCCCCCGGATCCGCGCGACCGGGACTTCGACCCCGGAACGTCCCTCCCCCCGGATCCGCACGACCGGAGCACCGACCCCCGGACGTCACGCCGACCGGATCCTCGCGACCGGGACGCCGGTCCCGAAACGTCGCGCTGAGCCGTGTCGCGGCCGGCGTGGCCCCGGTCCCGGCTCCCGTCAGACCTTTAAGGCCGCGACCCCGGGGATCCCCGAGATCCGAGGAATCCCCTCAGGCTCCCCTGCTCAGGGCGTCGAACTCGTCGTCGGTCAGCCGCACGGTCGCGGCGGCGACGTTGTCCTCCAGGTGGGCGACCGTCGAGGTGCCGGGGATGGGCAGCATCACCGGGGAGCGGCGCAGCAGCCAGGCCAGGGCGAGCTGCGACGGGGTGGCACCGTGCTCCTTGGCCGCCGCGGCGAGCGGGCCGCCCTCCGCCGCGAGCTTGCCGGTGGCGAGCGGGAACCAGGGGATGAAGGCGATGCCGTTGGCCTCGGAGTACTCCAGCAGCGGCTCGGCGTCACGGTGCGCGAGGTTGTAGAGGTTCTGCACCGAGACGATCGTCGCGGACTTGCCCGCCTCCTCGACGTCCTCGACGCTCACCTCGCTGAGGCCGATGTGCCGGATCTTGCCCTCCCGCTGCATCAGCGCGAGCTCCCCGACCTGGTCGGCGACGGGGACGGCCGGGTCGATGCGGTGCAGCTGCAGCAGGTCGATCCGCTCGACGCCGAGGTGGCGCAGGCTCAGCTCGACCTGCTGGCGCAGGTATTCGGGACGGCCGACCGGCGTCCAGATCCCGGGTCCCTGCCGGGTGAATCCCGCCTTGGTCGCGATGACCAGGTCGTCGGCGTAGGGGTGCAGCGCCTTCTTGATGAGCAGTTCCGCGACGAACGGGCCGTATGAGTCGGCGGTGTCGATGAGGTTCACGCCGAGCTCGACGGCCCTGCGCAGGACGCGGACGGCCTCCTCGGGATCGCGCGGGTCCCCCCACACCCCCTCGCCGGTGAGCTGCATCGACCCGTAGCCGAGACGGTTGACGGTGAGGTCGCCCCCGATGGAGAACTGTCCCGAAGCCTCGGCGGGACGAGTCGTGGTCGTCATGGTGCCTCCTGGAACTCGGTCTGGCGTTCATGATTCAAACAGCACGACAACGAGGCCGATTCCCCCTTATTCGCCCGTACGCGCAAACCTTCCGGCACATACCGGCAAAGCACCCTGAAGTCGGACGGGTTATGTGAGATCACCTGACACCGCCGATCGGCCCGTGGGTCGATCGTCTTTTTCGAGATCTCGCCCGTCCCGCGCCACCGGTGACCTCGCCGCGCGGCCCGCCCCCTTCCCAGAGGGGGCGGGCCGCGGGAGAGGAGACGTCAGCGGGTGAAGGTCACGTCCTTGATCCGCAGGGGGCCCCGGAAGACCAGGTAGACATCCTGGTCGCCACGTACGCCCGAGACGGGGGCGGTGGCCGTGGCCCACGAGTAGGGCCCGCCGGTGGCGGCCACCGGCACGGTCCCGGCGAGCCTGCCGGTCGGGGAGCCGAGGCGGATCTCGACGGAGGAGGCGGCGGTGGCCGCCACCCCGAGCCGCACGCCGGTGACCCCGGCGCGCAGGTCGGCGTCCTCGAAGGAGATCCACTCGCCCGCCGAGGCCCCGACCGCGTCGCCGCGGACCTTGGTCTCGTCGACCAGCTCGACGCCCGCGTAGTCGTCGAAGTCGGCGGCGCGGGTGGTCCGGGTGAGGTCGCGGGCCGGGACGCGCTCACCGTCCACCCGTACGGTCGCCCGCTGCCTGATCCGGTCGGAGGACGAGCCGACCATCACGTCGTGGGTGGACGGCTCCACCGCGAAGCGGCCCCTGGTCACGTCCCACAGCGCCAGGTCGGCGGTTTCGAGGGTGAACCTCACGACCTTCGACTCCCCGGGGGCGAGGCTCACCCGCTGGAAGCCGCGCAGCTGCCTGAGCGGCTGCTCCACGCGGGAGGTGTGCTGGCGGGTGTAGAGCTGGACGACCTCGTCGCCCGCCCGGGAGCCGGTGTTGGTGACGCGGACGCTCACCTCGTGCCCGTCCCCCTTCGCCACGGCCTTGAGACCCTGGTAGCCGAAGGTGGTGTAGCTCAGCCCGTGGCCGAAGGCGTAGAGCGGGCTCCGCCTGGAGTACAGGTAGGTCGAGCCGGTCTTGACGATGTCGTAGTCGAGGATGTCCGGCAGGGGCGTGCCGGCCCTGGGCCAGGTCTGGGTGAGGCGCCCTGCCGGGTTGGCGTCGCCGTACAGCAGGTCGGCCAGGGCGTGGCCGGTCTCGGCCCCGGCGTGGGTGGTCCACAGGATCGCCGGGACGCTGTCCTGGAGGCTGTCGATCGTGGTCGGGTAGCTGTTCTCCAGCACCACGACCGTGTTCGGGTTGGCCGCGCGCACCGCCTCCACGAGCGCCAGCTGTCCCTCGGCGAGGCCGAGGTCCGTCCGGTCGTGGTCCTCGCGGCCGTTGATGAACGGCATGCTGCCGACCACGACCACCGCCACGTCGGCGCTCCTCGCCGCCGCGGCGGCCTCGGCGACGCCGCTGCGCACGACCTCCTTCTCGAAGCGGGTGGCGTTCTCGGCGACGGTGAGGCCGAGCGTGCCGTCGGGGGCCGCCCTGACGTACCTGTCGGGGCCGAACCAGTCGTAGGCGGTCTCGTAGCCCGCGTAGCGCAGCAGCGTCGTGCCGTCGGCCTGCGCCTCCAGCTTGAACTGCTCCTGCACGAACCAGCCGGTGGGCTGCTCCTGGTTGTTGACCAGGGTGGACCAGTTGGCGCGGCTGACGTACCTGCCGTTGGCGACGCTGCGCAGGGTGACGATGCCCTGGCCCCAGTCGAAGACGTCGAACTGCTCGGTCGCGCCCGCCGAGGTCCCCGAGAGCCTCAGGTCCGCGCCCGCCCCGGTGCCCGCGGTGAGGTACCTGCCGCCGGACTTGAGCGCGATCCTGTCGACGCCCTCGGAGGTGACCGTCGCGGCCCGCTCCCCGATCCCGTCGAGCGGGGTGACCCGGTACGGGAGCCTGCCCGAGTACCAGTCGGTGTAGAGGGTGTCGGCGAGCGGGCCGACCACCGCGACCTTCTGCGAGGGACGCAGCGGCAGGGTGTTCCCGGAGTTCTTCAGCAGCACCGCCGCCTCGGCCGCGGTCCGCCGGGCGAGCCTCCGGTGCGCGGGGCTGTCGACCACGTCCTTGGTGATCTTCCCGTACGGGCCGCCGTCCGGGTCGAACTCGCCGAGCCGGAACCGGAGACCGAGGATGCGGCGGACGGCGGTGTCGAGGTCGGCCCGGGTGAGCAGCCCCCGGGCCAGCGCCTCGTTCACCGCGGCCACCGTCGGGGCGCCGTCGGTGTTGTCCACCGTGAAGCTCTCGACGCCCGCCTTGAGCATGGCGGCGGCGCCTTCCGCCTTGGTGGCGAAGTAGCCCTGGGAGCCGGTCAGGTTGTTGGGCCCCCCGGCGTCGGAGACGTTGAACACCGGCCGGTCCGACCAGGCCCTCACGGTGGAGTTCAGGTCGGTGACCGTGGCGGGCCGCCCGTTGACCAGGTTGTACGACGTCATCACACCGGTGGCCGCGCCCGCCTCCAGCGCCGTCCGGTACGCCGGGTACTCGTACTCGTGCAGCACGCGCGGGCGCAGACTGGAGGAGGTCGTGTCGCGGCGGACCTCGTTGTTGTTGCCCAGGAAGTGCTTGAGCACCGGCGCGGCCCGCAGGTGGTCCGGGTCGTCGCCCTGGATGCCCGAGCCGTACGCGGTGGAGATCGCGCCGGTGAGCAGCGGGTCCTCGGAGTAGCCCTCCTCGTTGCGGCCCCAGCGGGGGTCGCGCAGCGGGTTGACCACCGGCGCCCACAGCTGCAGGCCCCAAAGGCGGGGGTTCTCCGCGTGGTAGCCCCTGGCCTCCTCCCCGACGGCCGTGCCGACCTTCTTGACCAGGTCGGGGTTCCAGGTGCTGGCCAGGCCGACGGCCTGCGGGAACACGGTCCCCTCCGCCGTCACGACGTTCCCGCCGTTGTCGATGTCGGTGGACCAGGCGACGCCGTGCAGCGCCTCGGTGCCGGTCTTGAACAGCCCGATGCCGAGCCGCTCCACCGCGGGCTGGTACTGGTGGAGCCAGGAGACCTTCTCCGCCGTGGTGAGGCGGCCGAGCAGGTCGTCGACGCGCCGGTCCAGTGGGAGCGAGGGGTCACGGAAGGGGTGTTCGTGGACCGTGTGGGCGGGATCGTGGGCCGCGTGCACGGGGGCCGCGCACAGTCCCAGGGTGAGGGCCGTCGCGGCGACCGCCGCGACGGACTTGACGGATAACGACATTTCGCCTCCAGGTCAGGGGGAGTCGAAGGTCAGGGAGTCGAAGGTCAGGAAGGTCGAAGGTCAGGAAGGTCACTTGACGGCGCCGACGGTCACGCCGCGGGTCAGCGTGCGCTGGAAGATGAGGAAGAAGACGACCGCCGGGAGGATGCCGAGCAGCGCCGAGGCGCTGGACATCGTCGCGTCCATCATCTTGTCCCCCTGCAGCACCCCCAGCGCGACCGGGACGGTCTGGTTCTCGTTGGAGACGAGGAAGACCAGCGGCAGGAAGAACTCGTTCCAGGTCCAGATGAAGAAGAAGACGAGCAGCACGCTCAGCGTCGGCCTGCTGATCGGCACGACGACCCGCCACAGGGCCCGCCACTTCCCCGCCCCGTCGAGGGCCGCGGCCTCCAGGATCTCGCGCGGGAAGCGGCCGAGCACCGAGGCGAGCAGGTACGTCCCGAAGGCGCTCTGGATCACCGTGAAGATGATGATCACCCCGAGCCGGGTGTCGTAGAGGCCGGCCTGCTTGGCCAGGTAGTACAGCGGGTAGACCAGCGCCTCCTGCGGCAGCGTGTTGGCCACCAGGAAGAGGACGAGGATCCACGTCCGGCCGCGTACCCTGCCGATGCCGAGCGCGTAGGCGTTGAGCACCGACAGCACCGTGGCGAGCACCGCGACCGAGCCGCTGATCAGCAGGCTGTTCCAGAGCTTGCCGCCGAAGTCGACCCTGTTCCAGAACTCGACGATCCCGTCGAGGTAGAGCTCCGAGGGCAGGCTGAGCGGCCCGCCCGAGGAGTAGTCGGCCGGGGACTTCAGCGCGTTGAGCGTGACGACGGCGAACGGCACCAGCATCACGACGGCCAGCACGACCAGCGAGACCAGGACCGAGTATTTCCGGATCACGATTCCCCGTCCCGGTCCTGGACCCGCAGGAAGAACACCGTCACCGCGACGATCACGAGGGTGAGCACGGTGGCGATCGCCGCGCCGTACCCGACGTTGGCCTTCTCGAAGAAGTTCTGGTAGCTGAAGTACGACGGCACGAGCGTGGCCCCGCCCGGACCGCCCCTGGTGAGCACGAAGATCGGCCCGAAGACCTTGAGCGCGGCGATCGTGCAGGTCAGCAGGACCACGTAGATCTCCGGCCGGATCTGCGGGATCGTGATGTGCCGGAACCTGCGCCACCACGACGCGCCGTCCATCTCGGCGGCCTCGTACAGGGTGGGATCGACCCGTTGCAGCCCGGCCATGAAGATGACGACCGGGTAGCCGATCTGGAACCACACCATGATCGCCATCACGCTCGGCAGCGCCCAGTCCGGGTCGCCGAGCCAGTTCCTCGGCTCCATCCCCAGCACCCCGAGCAGCTCGTTGAGCGCCCCGAAGCGCGGGTGCATGATCCAGCCCCAGACGATCCCGGCGACCGCGACCGGAAGCACCTGCGGCAGGTAGTACGCGGCCCGCAGCGCCCCGGCCGCCCGGGGGCCGAACCTCCTGCCCACGTGGTCGAACAGGGTCGCCGCGAGGACCAGGCCGATGAGTGCCGGCACGACCGCCATCGCGACGATCAGCGCGACGTTGTTGCGGAAGGAGGTCCAGAACCGCGCGTCGGCCGCGAGCCTCACGTAGTTGTCCAGCCCGATCCACCGCGGGTCGCCGATCCCCTGCCACCGGGTGAACCCGATCCCGACGTTCATCAGGAACGGCACCGCGACGACCGCGGTGAACAGCACGGCGCTCGGCAGCAGGAACACCCGGTACCCGCGGTCGCGAGACCCGCGAGACCTCTGCATCGGAGGTCTCCTCTCTGTCTCTCCGTACGTACGCCCCGTGCCGTGTCAGGTCGCGAGAAGGGGGTCAGTTGCCGAGGTCGGCGAGGTTCTCCTCGTACGGCGCGGCGATCTCGTCCAGGACCTGGTCGGAGGTCTTGGTGCCGTTGATGAGGTTCTGCACGCCCGACACGAGCACGTCGTAGTAGCCGGGCGCCGGCCAGTCGGGGTAGAAGGCGAGCCCGTCGGAGGTCGAGAGCGTGTTGAAGTTCTCGATCAGCTCCTTGCTCTTCCCGTCGGTGATCGCGGCGGTGTCGGCGGCCACCGGGATGCCGCCGGAGTTGCCGAGCAGGTTCTGGATGTCCTTGCTCATCGTGATGTCGATGAAGTCGTAGGCGAGGTCCTTGTTCTTCGCGCTCTCCGGGACGACCCAGATGTTGCCGCTGGACCCGGCGCTCATCGTGTTGCCCGGCCACAGGAACGAGCCCCACTCGAAGTCCTTGATCTCGCTCGCGAATCGGCCGTACCACCAGCTGCCCGAGACCAGGATCGGATACTCGCCGCCGATGAAGGACACCCCCATGTCCTCGGCCTTGATCCCGGCGGAGTCCTTGCCGATGTAGCCCTTCTTGACCCAGTCGGCGACGGTGTCGGCCGCGTACCTGAACTCGGGGCCCTTGAAGTCGACCTTGCCCTTGTAGAGCTGGAAGGCGTCCACCCACGGCCGCTGCGCCCTGCTCAGCGCGAGCTGGTAGAAGATCTGCTGCGCGGGATACTCGGCGCCGCCGACGGCGAGGGGGGTGGTCCCGGCCTTGGCGAACGTGTCGAGCGCGGCGGTGAACTCCTCGAAGGTGGCGGGCACCTTCACTCCCGCCTTCTCGAACGCGTCCTTGTTGTAGTAGACCATCACGTACTCGGCGTAGTTGGGGACGCCGTACCACTTGCCCGCGCCCATGACGCCGCGCTCGTCGTACCGCGCGGTCGTCTGGATCGAGGGGCTGAGCAGCTTGTCCCAGCCCCGCTTTGTCACCTCGGGGGTGAGGTCGGTGAGCAGGCCCTGCTTCGACAGCAGGCCGGCCGAGGCGTTGCCCTTGTTGTACTCCATCACGTCGGGGGCCTCGTCCGAGTTGAGGATCATCCCCGCCGACTGGCGGATCTGCTCGAACGCCTTCTCCTCGAACTTCACCGTCACGCCGGGGTGCGTGGCCTGGAACCGCTTGACGGCCTCGGCCCAGGCCTTGCCCATCGCGCTGTCGGCGCCCTCGTAGTGCCAGAGCTTCAGGACGCGGGGAGCGCCCGCGGCGGGCGCCTCCGCGACCTTCTCGGTGCCGCCGCAGGCGACGAGCGCCGCGAGCGCGGCCACCAGGGCGACACCCGCCTTGAGGTTGAGCATGGCTCTTCTCCTAGATGGTTCTTCTCCTGGACGGCTCGTCTCCTGGACGGTCCTTCTCCCGGACGGTGGTGACGGCGACTCCTAGACGGTGGTGACGACGACCGGGACGTCTGACCCCACCTGCTCGACGCCCGCGATCCGCGCGCTCCCCGAGACGGTCACCCGCAGCCCCTCCCCGTCGGGGGTCGCGGTGATCGTGGTGTCCCCGTCGAGGTCGGAGACGACCGTGTGTCCCCCGCGTGCGCCGTACACGACCAGGGTGATCTCCCCGAACGGCCCGTCCCCGACGGTCCCGCCCGGGTCGGCGAGGACGGGGACGATCGCGCCGCGCCGGGCGAAGAGCGGGACGCGGTCCAGCGGCGTGGCGACCGTGACGTACCGGCCGCCGGGCAGGACCTCGCCCGTCCAGTGGTCCACCCACTCCCCTCGCGGCAGGTAGACCCTCCTGACCTGCTCCGGCGAGGTCATCGGCGCCACCAGCAGGTCGCGGCCGAGGAGGTACTGCAGGTCGGCCTGCCAGGCCACCGGGTCGTCCGGATAGTCGACGCACAGTGCCCGCATCATCGGCGCCCCGGTCCTCGCCGCCTCGACGGCCGCCGTGTAGATGTACGGCATGAGCCGGTAGCGCAGCCGCAGCGCCTCGACCGCCTCCGCCTCGACCTCGGGGAACTCCCACGGCTCCCGGCTGGTGGTGCCGTGCAGGCGCAGCAGCGGGGAGAGCGCGCCGAACTGGGTCCACCTGACGTACAGGTCGTCGGTGGGCCTGCCGGTGAACCCGCCCGCGTCGTGGCTCCAGAACGGGACCCCGGACAGCCCGTGCGCCAGCCCGCCGCGCAGCGTGCTGCCCATCGCGGCGTAGCTGGTGTAGGTGTCGCCGCTCCACTGCGCCGAGTGCCGCTGCCCGCCGAGGAACGACGAGCGCGCCCACACCATGCCGTGCCCGGCGACCTCCCGGGTCACCTCGGATACGGCGTCGTTGAACAGCAGCGTGTAGACGTTGTGCAGGTCGGTGCCCGACATGCCGTTGGCCGCGACCGCGTCGTGCGGGACTCCCTCGGCGAAGTCGGTCTTGAAGACCTGGACGCCCTGCTCCAGCAGCGGGCGGAGCAGCCCCTTGAACCACTCCACGGCGGCGGGGTTGGTGAGGTCGACGATGCCGCAGGCCGGGTAGGAGCCGTGCCAGCAGTCGGCCACGTAGACCTCACCATCAGCCTTTTTCAGGAAATATCCGCTTTCGGCGGCGGGGCGGAAGGCCGGGCTAAGATGGGAGATGTACGGGTTCATCCACAGGCAGACCTTGAAGCCCATCGCGTCCAGCTCGGCCAGCATCCCGGCGGGGTCGGGGAAGCCCTCCGCGTCCCAGCGCATGTCCGACCAGTGCCCGTCCGTCTGCCAGTACGTGTCCAGGTGGAGCACGTCGCACGGGATCCCCCGCTCGCGGATTCGCCGCGCCCTCGCCATCACCCGCTCCTGGGTGTCGACGAAGAACCCCGAGGAGATCCAGGTGCCGAACGCCCACTTCGGCGGGAGCAACGGGCGGCAGGTCAGCAGGTCGTAGCGGCCCAGCACCTCCGACGGGGTGGGCCCGGCGATCACGTAGTAGTCGATCAGGTCGTCCGGGACCACGATCTGCACGCAGCTGTGCGTCGACTGGCACACGTCGAACTCCACCGGCGTCCCGCTGTCCACCAGCACCCCGTAACCCCTGCTGGACAGGTAGAACGGGATGTTCTTGTACGCCCGCTGCGACTCGGCGCCGAACGCGTCGAAGTTCCACATCACCGGCCGCTGGCCGCGCTTGTCGAGCCGGGTGAACGACTCGCCGAACCCGCCGAACGCCTCGTCGGAGGGGGCGGCGAAGCTCTCGTGGTATCCGGCCACCGCGCCGTCCACGCTGGAGCGGCCGAACGGCAGCGTGCGCAACCGGCCGCTGATGTCGGTGTGCCCCCGGTCCTGCTCCAGCAGCGGCGCCCCGCCCGCGTCGGTGAACCTCAGGTGCCAGGGCGCCAGGGTGATCTCCGCGCGGAGCGAGCCCGCGTCGAGCAGGATCCTCCCGTCGCGGCTCTTCACCCGTGCCCCCGCGAACGTGCCCGGCGTGACCATGGAGATCGCGGCGGCCGACCTGGTCCGCGCGTCCGCGTCCTCCCCGAGCCTGACCCGGATCACGCCCTCGCCCGCCACGCCCACCTGGACCAGGAGCGTCTCCTCCGCCGAGGTCATCGCCTTCAGCAGCACCCCGGCCCCGTCGGAGGCCACCGGCTCCGCCGAGATCAGCGCCGACAGCCCCTCCTCGCCGTGCGCGCGGACGGGCAGCTCCGGCGGATCGGCGACGAAGTACTCGTGCGCGACCAGCGGGGGGCGGTAGGGCATGGGAACTCCAGCGCTCGGGCTTCCGTTTGCTGAATTAGTTTTACGTTCAAACCAACAAACGTCAATGCTCTTCCTTGGCGGGAGCCACCCCCGGGAAGTCGCACCTTGACAAGCGGCCGGAGGCCCGGAGCGGACGGGGTTCCCCCGCCCAGGGAAGGCCCCCTTGAGCCCGGCCCACGCCGGATGGATAATTAGTTTGGATTCCATCCAAATAAGGGGGGCGGCCGTGGACTGGCCTGGGCGGTTCGGCGGGCTGTGCCACGGCGGGGACTACAACCCCGAGCAGTGGCCGGAGGAGGTCTGGAAGGAGGACGTCGCGCTGATGCGGCGGGCCGGGGTGAACCTGGTCAGCGTCGGGGTGTTCTCCTGGGCCCGGCTGGAGCCGTCACCGGGCGTCCACGACTTCGGGTGGCTCGACCGCGTCCTCGGCCTGCTGCACGACGGCGGGATCGGGGTCAACCTCGCCACCCCGACCGCCTCCCCGCCCCCCTGGTTCGGCCTCGCCCACCCCGACGCCCTCACCGTCACCCCCGACGGCACCCGGCTCACCCACGGCAGCCGCGACACCTACTGCGTGCACGCCCCCGCCTACCGCGCCGCCTCCGTCCGCATCGCCCGCGCCCTCGCCGAGCGCTACCGCGACCACCCCGCGCTCGCCATGTGGCACGTCCACAACGAGTACGGCACCGCCTGCCACTGCGAGCACGCCGCCTCGGCCTTCAGGACCTGGCTGCGCGCGCGGCACGGCACCCTGGACGCGCTGAACGACGCCTGGACCACCTCGTTCTGGAGCCAGCACTACTCCGCGTGGGAACAGATCACCCCGCCGCGCGCCACCCAGTACCTGCCCAACCCCTCCCAGGTCCTCGACTTCCGCCGGTTCGTCTCCGACGCGACGCTCGGCCACTTCCGCGAGCAGAGGGCCGTGCTGCGCGAGCTCACCCCGGAGGTCCCGGTCACCACGAACTTCGTCCTCGGCGACTGGGTGCCGGTGAACCACCGCCACTGGGCGGCCGAGGTCGACCTCGTCGCGATCGACCACTACCCGTCGTCCGACCCGCCCGCCGAGACCGCCTTCGCCGCCGACCTCGCCCGAGGCTGGGCCTCGTCCCCCGCGCGGAGCCCAACCGCGGACCCGGGCCCGGCCCCGGAGCACAACCCGACCGCGGACCCGGCCCTTGAGCCTGCCTCCAAACCCTGGCTGCTGATGGAACAGGCCGTGGTCACCTACACCGGCCCCCGGATGCTCGCCAAGCGTCCCGGTGAGATCACCAGGCTGAGCCTGTCGCACATCGCGCGAGGCTCCCGAGGGGCCATGTTCTTCCAGTGGCGAGCCTCCCGGGGCGGCGCCGAGCTCTGGCACGGCGGCATGGTCCCCCACGCCGGACCCGACTCGCGGATCTTCCGCGAGATCTGCGAGCTGGGCGCGCTCCTGCCCTCCCTGACGGACGCCTGCGCGGCCCCCGTCGAGGCCGGGGCCGCGATCCTCTGGGACGCCGAGGCGGGCTGGGCGCTCCAGTCCCCCGGCCTGCCCTCCACCGAGCTGAACTACGCCGAGACCGTACGCCAGGCCCACCGGGTGCTCTACCGGCACGGCGTCACCGCCGACCTCGTCCACCCCTCGGCCGACCTGTCGTCGTACCCGATCGTGCTCGTCCCCGCCCTGTACCTCATCTCGGACGCCGACGCCGACAACCTGCGCCACTACGTCTCCGGCGGCGGCACCCTCGTGGTCTCCTACCTCAGCGGCGTCGCCGACGAACACGCCCGCGTCCGCCTCGGCGGCCACCCCGGCGCCCTCCGCGACCTCCTCGGCATCAGGGTCGAGGAGTTCCACCCCCTCCCCCCCGAAATCACCCTCACCCTGTCCGCTCCCGACGTCTCCGCCTCCCGGAGCACCTCCCCCCGGGCCGAACTACCCGCACGTCCCCCGACCGGCGAGGCGACGTTCCCCGGTGACCGGCCAGAGACCGGCACCTTCTGGAGCGAACACGTTCACCTGGAGGGCGCCGAGGCAGTGGCCGTCTACACCGGCCCGCACACCCTCGGCACCCCCCTCTCCGGCCAACCCGCCATCACCCGCCACCCGTACGGCTCAGGAACGGCCCTCTACATCTCCACCCACCTGACCGACGACGCCTACGCCCACCTGCTCGGCCTCTCCCCAGCCCCCGTGGAGCTCGTACGACGCGGCGACTGGCTCTTCGCCATCAACCACGGCGACGAGGAACAGCAGGTCAAGGGCCTATACCTACCTCCCGGCGGCTTCGCCGTACGAACACGCTCCAACCTGGAACCTTGACTATGGCCGCGGGCCACGGCGCACTGGGGGCAGACTCCGCCGCCCCCTGACCGTGTACGGCTATGCCGTGACGCGGGACAGGACACGGGCGTACATGCGGGCAGGGCTCGGCGCCCTGCCGTGAGCCGGATCGTCGACGTAACCGAGCAGTGGCGGCACGTCTCGGCAAAACGGGATCAGGAGGTCGAAGACCTCTCGTGCGGTGGATGGCCGTGCGCTGGCCGACTTGGCGAGCAGCGCCAGGACGAGCCGCTCCAGCTCCGCGGGGACACCCGGCCTCCTGAGCCGGACGGGAGCCGGCGGGCGATGGGCATGGTTGTAGGCGGACTCCTGTGGAGTCCGCCCGGCGAACTGGTTCGTACCCGCGAGCATCTCGTCGAGAATCACCCCCAGGGCGTACAGGTCGGTACGCGCGTCGACGGGTTCGTCCTTCACCTGCTCGGGGGAGAAGTAGGCAGCCGTGCCCATGACCATGCCTGTCTGGGTGAGCTTCGTGGTGGTCGACAACAGCACGGCGGCAAGCCCGAAGTCCAGCACCTTCACCCCGCCGTCGGGCTCCAGAATCAGGTTGCCCGGTTTCAGGTCCCGATGGACCAGCCCCTTCTCGTGCGCTGCCGCGAGCACGGAACAGACTCCGGCGGCGATGACGGCGGCCCAGGCGACGGGGATCTCGGTTTCGTCGATCAACGCGTCGACCGGACAGCCTTCGACCCGCTGCATGACCAGGAAAAGCTCCTTTCCCTCCTTTCCACAGTCGTACACGGCGGGTATCCCCGGGTGGCCGAGCGACGCGGTGATCCGGCATTCGCGCACGAATCGGAGCATCAGTTCCTTGTCCGAGCCGCCGCCGAAAAGCCTGTCGGTCCTGACGAACTTCACCGCGACCGGACGGCGCAGCTCGATGTCGTGACCGAACCAGACCTCGCCCATGCCTCCACGTCGCCGCGACAGCGGATCGAGACGGTAACGGCCACAGAGGATCTTTTCCCGCATTCGACACCTTCCATGAGTCTGCTGAAGCTCACCGGATATTGGGGCATCATGACCACTCCGCAGTCTCTACGATTCGCTGCATGCCCAGCAGCGGACAGCCCGAGCCCGCCCACGTTCGCCGCCCGTTGGTGGACGCCCTCAGCTTCGTATGGGCGATCGTGCCAATCGTCTCCTTCGGCTTCGCCACCTCGCTCGTCTTCGCGTTCGCCGCGTACCGGATGCGAAGCCGCGCCGTGGCCATCGCGGCTGCCTGCTATCTCGCCGTCCCGGTCACGCTGATCGTCACGGCTCCGATCCGGGACTTCGCCACCGACGACTGGCAGAACCAGGTGGCGTTGTGGACCTGGGTGGCCGGCCCATGGTTCGGCGGTACCGTGTACGCGCTCATCATCCGCAGGCGCGTGTTCCCGCTCGGGCCCACCGGTCCTCAGACCATGAGGTCGAGTTCGTGGAACCCTTGGCGGGACTCCGTGCCCCCGCTGAGGAATACGCCTACTCGCCCGCTCGCCGGCCCGGCGGGAATCGCGGTTCCCCTGAGCTACGTGTGGGCACTCGTGCCCCTGCTGACGCTGGGTTTCGCCACCTGCTTGACCATCGGGTCCGCAGCGGTACGGCTCCGCAGTCGGACGCAGGGCATGGCCGCGGCCGGTTATGTGCTGCTGCTGGCGGTCTTCGTCGTGAGCAACGAGCCGATCCGCGCCTTGACCATCACTGACTGGAGAGCGCAGGCCGTCTTCTGGGGGTGGTCGCTGACGTCCTGGTGGGGAGGCACTTTCCATGCCTTCTACCTGAGGCAGGCCGTCTTCACACGACGTCGAATCGCGCGCCCCATCTCAGTCGACTCACGTATAGGCGTGATCGGCCCTTATCAATTACTGTCCCAACTGGGGCAGGGCGGACAGGGCACCGTGTATCTCGACTCGCCCCGAACGGCGCGCGAGTAGCGGTCAAGGTGCTCCATGCCTCCCCGGACGTTTGGAGCGGGGAACACACGAAATTCCTCCGTGAGGTCGAGGTCGCCAAGCGCGTGCCTTCCTTCGCGACCGCTCCGGTCCTGGACGTGGGAACGGAAGGCGATGTCGCCTACATCGTCAGTGAATACGTGGACGGACCGTCGTTGGAGACACTCGTCCGAGGCGGAGACCCGATGGGTCCGGACAGCCTGACCCGGCTGGCGCTCTGGACGGCTACGGCTCTGCGGGGAATCCACAGCGCGGGTGTCGTTCACCGCGATTTCAAGCCGGCCAACGTCCTGCTGGCCACCGACGGGCCGCGCGTCATCGACTTCGGGATCTCCAAAGCCCTGGATCATTTACGGACCACCACGCAGGGGATCCAGGGCACCCCGATTTACATGTCTCCCGAACAGGTCTCCGGGCAAGCCGTGGGCCCGGCGTCGGATGTCTTCAGCTGGGCGGCGACAATGTACTTCGCCGCCACAGGCCGTTCCCCCTTCGACGCCTCCACGGCCCCCGCAGTCTTCTACAAGGTGATGCACCATCAGCCAGACCTGTCCGTGCTTCCGCCCGCGCTGCGCCCGCATCTGGCACGCTGCTTCAGTCGAAACCCCGCGTACCGGCCGCAGGCCATGGAACTGGTGATGGCCATCTCCGGTGGAGGGACCGGCACCGCCGGGAAAGCCTGAGCCGCATGTGCGACTCCTACGGAACCTTCCCCGAGAGCCGTCCCCCCGCGACGCGGGGTCATGCTGATTTCGCCTTCCGGTCTCACCGGAGAGGCGGACGAGGAATACCTCGCCGTCCGGCATGCGTCAGATGATCCGCCGCGATGACCACGAGCGGCGTGACACCTGGGGACGAGTTTCGCCAAAGGTCGAGTTCCACCTGTTGCATGCGGTCCCACAGCTCGGCGGCGCTGTTCGCGTAGACGGTGCGGAAACACGCCGCGTCCCGGCAATCCCAGGCTTCGAAGCGCCGGTATCTCAGGCTCCACCACACCAGCCACCCGTACGCGTACACCTGGACCTGCTTGGCGGCCCGCATCGCGTCCGCGTCAGCACGGGTCGACATGCTCTGCCAGGATCACGTCGGCCAGCAGCGGCAACTCGCAACCCAGCAGCGTAATGAGAGGGCGAAGGCGCAGAATCTCGTAGTGCTCAGCGAGCCGCGCGGCGGCCGTGACCTCGTCCGAGGCAGCGCTGAGCAGATGGTCGCCGGATCCGTCGAGTTCAGGGCTGGTCCACCAGAAGTTCTCACCGTCGCTGTAGGCCAGGAGTCCGCGATAGACGGACACGATGGCGTTGCCGGAACGAAGTTCGTGGATGTCAGCCGAGATGCCGTGGGCGCGGTCCAGTTCGATGACCAGTTCCTCAGCGCGGAGCCAGGCGTCGGCAGGAGGTACGGCAGCACGCGCCGAGGATGGGAGACCGCCGCGCCTGCTCACGGGAGCGTTACTACGCTTCGGGACCGCGTTCATACCGCCCCCCTCGCCGGGACGGAGAAGCGGGGTCCGGCGATCGGCCCCAGCTGGAAGCGTCGGCGACCGTCGCCGACCGCGCGTGACGCCCGGGCCGAACTTGGGACGGAGCCATGGGCGGGTGCGCCTTCGGCGGGCGCGACGGCACCGCCGCCGGTAGCCGACTGCCCAGGTCCAGACGCCGCCGCGCAGCCATCCGGGCGCACACCTGCCGAGGCGTGGGCTGCTCCCACAGATGGTCACGGCGACGCGGAAGGCTACGCGCCTCGTGGGCATAGGGGGCGTGTCCGCACCAGCGGCAGCCGAGCGGCAGCGGTGGGTTGTCCGCTCTCCAGCGGATCCGGATAGCTCTAATGTTGGCCATGGGTCAGGACTCACTTCCTGATCAAGGGACCCGTACGGCGTGTCAGCGCCTGCGGGTCCCGTTTCTGTCGCGTCACCTCCCATCAGAACGCTGCGTAATCCCTTCGGTACAGGTGCGTTTGGAGGACACTGAGGGCGACAAGACCTCCTCGACTCCGGTGAAGAGGTGCGCGATGACCGCCGATCTTCCTGCGTGGGCTGTACGGCTCCGCGATGAGCGACGCAACCGGCTGTGGCCCCAGCGTGAAATGGCCCGTCGACTCGTCGAGGCCGCCGACGAGGAAACGCGCGGCCGGCTACCTGCGCGCGAGACCATCATTCGCCGAGTCAAGGCATACGAGGCCGGACACAACCAACCCGGTGACCCTTACCGCGTGCTGTACGCGCGAGCATTCCGCATCACCGAGGCCGAACTGTTCCAGGAAGAGCACCAGCCGATCCTGGGCACCATTCCCACGACCGTTTCAAGCCTCCCGGTCTCCCCGGACCGTTGCGTGGCGCCGGAGCTGGTGGACTATTTCCACCTGCAGTTGCTGAGTCACTATGCCGCTGACGCGTTCCTGGGGCCTCGCCATCTGATCGGCACCGTCGTGGTTCAGTGCCAGTCCATCGCCGAGCTCGCGGGACAGGCAGAGGGCGAGGTACGGCGCGAGTTGCTCCGCCTCGGGGCGGGCTTCGCCGCCTTCGCCGGATGGCTGTATCAGGACGCGGGCGTGACCGAACAGGCGGCCTTGTGGCTCAACGTCAACCTGGAGATGGCGCATCGCGCTCAGGACGTCCAGCTGATCAGCCATGCCCTTACGAACAAGGCGATGCTGGCCGCTGATCTCGGTGATGCCTCCACCGTGATCGACCTTACCGCTGCCGCCTTGTCGAACCGGAGCAGGCTCATGCCCAAGACGCAGGTGCTCGCTCTGCAGCAGGGTGCCCACGGGTATGCGCTGGCATCGGACCGTGCCCGCTGCGACGCGTTGCTGGATGAGGCCGCGGCACTCATCGATGACATAGACGACGACCGCATGTGGGGAAACGCCTGTCGAACACCCAACTACGTGGAGATCCAACGGGCCACCTGCTACGGGCGACTTGGACTCAACGTTGAAGCTGTCGCTCTCTGGGATCAGATCCTTCCGTCCGTACCGACCACGGCCCGCCGTGACATCGGAGTGTTCCTGGCTCGGCAGGGTGTGGCCCTCGCCGCGGTTCCCGAGCCTGAACGAGCGACGGAAGTGGCCAGGAAGGCGATCGAGCTCCTGCGTCAGACCGGTTCGGTGCGCCAGCGTGCGGAACTGGTCGCCATGCCGACCCGAATGAATGCGTGGGCGAATACCGCTATAGGGCAGGAGATGACTGAGATGCTGGCGAGTGTCACACAGTAGGAGGCTTGAGAGATGAGGAGGTGGTAGGCGTGGGTCTTCGTGACCCTCTGTCCGCCGAGGAGGTCGCGCGACACTTGGCATCTAGTGGCTGGTCCGGCGACACCCGTCAGATCAGCAAGAGCTACTCGATCGATTACGACAGCGCGATGCGGGCTGTCGCGGAAATCGCCCAGGCCGCCATCGAGTTGGAACATCGACCCGACATCGATATCCGCTGGGATCTCCTACGGATCACCATGACCACCCACACGGCGGGCGACGTCGTGACCGAGCTGGACTTCCTTCTCGTAGCCCGGATCAACGAGATCGTCGAAAAGCATGGAACCGCGACAGCCTGAAGCGCATACCCGGCGACACGGTGCGGACCGGTGAGCGGCGGTAACCACGCCCGCCTCAGCCGGCCACCAATCTCAGATCACCTGAGAAAGATGAGCAGAGATCGGCAGATCCACCACACTCCTAGCGGCAGATCCACCACGACCGAACCCAGAACCTCTGCCACTGCGGGTGTTGGTGTCGAGCGACGAGTGAGGTTCATTCCTCGTCCTCCGCGAACTCGCCTCTACCTTAAGCGTGGTCGTACGGGTTGCGGAGGTCGTCGTTGACGTGCTGGTTCGTGTCCTCGCGATATTCTCGGTCGTCCAGGCGCGGCATGCCGCTGGACGCGGCGGCGAATTCGGCCCGCGAGACGGCTCGACGCCGACGGCGGACGGGAACCAGATCGCCGATGTGGTGACCGTTGCGTGTGACGGCGTACCGCTCTCCACGTTCAGTCCATCCATGATCTCCGTTGACCGGTCGCGTAGATCGCCCTGGGAGATCTGGCGGAAATGGTCGGGCTCAGGATTGCTCACTCATCGACTCTAATTCTGCTTACCACCGGGCAACCGGGGGTCACCTCTGATCCGCTACGGCTACATCGACTCTTGGCGGGGTGACGTTGTTCTGGGGATCGGCAGCCGTGAGAGGACCTGCCGTCCTTCGTCGCCTGGCCAGATGTGGCAGGGACTCAAGAAGCGGCCACCCGTACGGATCATCGGCGAGACTTGCGATCATGAAGATGTGGATCGAGCTGGTGGCGGTCGTCGTGGAGGACTACGACCCGGCCATCGAGTTCTTCACCGAGGCCCTGGGCTTCGAGTTGGTCGAGGACTCGCCGTCGTCGACGAACGACGGCCGCCCGAAGCGGTGGGTCGTCGTCCGGCCGCCGGGAGGTGAGACCGGTGTCCTCCTCGCCCGTGCGGACGGCGAGAGCCAGGCCGCCGTCGTCGGGGAGCAGTTCGCCGGGCGGGTGGGTCTCTTCCTGCGGGTGGACGACTTCGACGCCGCGTACGCGCGGATGGCCGCGGCCGGCGTCGAGTTCGTGACCGCGCCGCGCACCGAGCCGTACGGACGAATCGCTGTCTTCCTCGACATCGCCGGCAACCGATGGGACCTGCTCGGTCCGGCCTGAACGCGACCGGCGACCGTCGCGCGACGAAGGCGGATCCCGTTGGGTCTGCCCGCGCGCATCTAACAGAAAAGGTGCAAGCGAGTATCTAGCGTGATGCAATGGGCCGCTGACACGATCGGGGCTGCTTTGAAGGAGGCTCCCGTGCGTCGTTCCATCCCCCTGGCTCTCATCGCCGCGATCTTCGCGCTGTCGGGGACAGTGATCTCTCCCGCCCAGGCCGAGAGCGGGCCGTGCAGGCCCGGTCAGGGCGTCAACCTGCGCGGCAAGGACTTCACCCGGGGTGCCCAGCTCCCGGCCAACCTGCGCTGCGCCGACCTGACCAAGGCCAAGCTGGACGGTGTGGAACTGCTCCAGAAGGACCTCACCGGAGCGATCCTGCGCGGCGCCTCGCTCAAGCAGGCCAACCTCACCCAGGCCACGCTGAAGTACGCCGACCTGCGCAGCGCCGACCTCACCGAGGCCGACCTGGGGCAGATGCACGCCGACCACGCCGACATGCGGGGCGCGGTCCTGATCGACGCGGAGGCGGGGCAGGCGGAGTTCCCGCACGCGAACCTGACCGGGGCGACCCTGACCAGGGCCGAGCTGACCCAGGTCGACTTCACCAACGCCAAGTTGATCGACGCCGACCTGGAGGAGAGCACCCCCGGCCAGCTCAAGGCGCGCAAGGCCGACTTCACCCGGGCCAAGCTCCGCGAGGCGAAGATGAGCCAGGCGAACCTGCGCAACGCGACGTTCAAGGACGCCGACGTGAGCGAGGTCGAGTTCACCCAGGCCGAGCTGGACGGCGCCGACTTCACCGGCGCGCTGGTCGAGGGCGCGTCCTTCGTCCAGGCCGACGACGTCGACCTCACCGGTTCCAAGGGCAAGCCCACGGGCATCACCGTCGAGGTGCCGACCTCGCTGCCCGACCTCGACATCTTCAAGACCGAGGAGAGGGAGACCCCGGGTGAGAAGTCCGACGCGGAGAGCGGCGGCCCGTCCGTGGGACTGGTCATGGTCGTGCTCAGCGCGGTGGGCCTGGCGCTGACCTTGGTGGCCTGGGGCGTCAGCGCCCAGCGGCGGACCCGGCGCAACGCCCAGTTCGCCCTGATGCGGCGCGGCGCCGAGGAGGACATCACCCGGCTGGGCGAGGGGATCGACCAGCTCGACTACGAGTTCCAGGTGAGCGGGCGCGGCGGCATGACCGCCGACCGCGACTGGCGCCTCGCCCTCGACGCCTACGAGGCGGCCAAGCAGGCTCTGCTGGTCGCCCGCCGCCCGGAGGAGCTGCACTTCGTGGCCCGCGCCGTCCGGGACGGCGGAGCCGCCCTGGACCGCCTCCGCTCCCGCGTGCACTAGAGCCTGTACGGACCTCGGAGTGCGCGATTCGTATGTGGTGTGGTCACAGCACCCAGCGAGCGGGGCCGCCCGGTGCGGGCTGGTACCGGAAGAGATGGCCGGTGCGCAGTGAAGCCCGCAGGTGGGCCCCGGCCAGGGGCGCCGCCGCCTCCACCCGTTTGACCGCCGCCCACAACGCCCGGGTCGCGTTGACCCGGGCCCGCTCGGCCTCGTCGGACTGGTTACGGGCCCGCCCGCCCAGCCCGGTGGCCTTGCGCAGCTCGGCCAGCAGGGCGGTCCTCTCCTCCTGGACCCTCCTTGCCCGTTCGGCGTCGCCGGCCCGGTCGGCCGCGTCGAGTTCCTCGGTGAGTGCCTCCAGCCGGTTCCGGTAGGCCGCGCGGGCGACGGCGTCGAGAACCGGGGCGGCGTGGGGGACGGTGAGGCCGGCTCCTCCCGCGACGAGGTCCAGCGCGGCGATCTCTCGCCTGGGCGCGGCCAGCAGGATCCGCAGGTACTCCATGCCGCGTCCGTCACGCAACCGGGCCGTCTCGGTGCCGGTGTCCAGTCGCCAGCCCTCGCCGTCGCGCCGCAGGGACCACTCGTTCGCCGGTGGGGTCAGGGTTGCCAGGAACGCTCCCATGCCGAGGCGCTGCGCGATCGAGCGGGCCTGGTCCAGGTCCTCCTCCGTCCGGAGCGGGTCGCCCGCACCGTCGCGGGCGGTCAGCGCCCGTGCCCGGGCGGCCAGCGTGCCGGCGAGCCAGGGCAGCGCTCCGAGCCTTCGCTCCAGCGTCACCGCGACGTCCAGGTGGGTTATCGCGAGGTCGAGCCGGCCAAGTCGCATGGCGAGCCGGCCCAGGTAGTCGTCGACCGGGCCGCTGATCATGTTGGCGCCGCCGGAAACGACCAGACGCCCGTGGTAGGGGGCCAGCGCGTCGTACAGGGCCTGGGCCTCCGCCGGTTCGCCGACCAGCGCCGCCACGATCGCCAGGTCGGCGCACACCCCGAGCCAACGCGGCCCCGATCCGGCGAGAACAGCCGGGAGCAGTCGTTCGAGCTCAAGGCTCGCCTCGTCGCCCCGCCCGGACTCGGCCAGTGCCCGGGCGGCGGCGGCCTCGAAGAAGTGACCGGGCAGCCGTCGGGCCATGTCGTGCCAGGGAGCCATGAGCGAGTCGTACTCGCCGCGCATCATGGCCAGGGCGGCGCGCAGCGTCCCGACCAGGCGTTCGGTGTCCGCGAGCCCCGCACGCCCGCCCAGTACGCCCACCTCGGCGGCGAGCGTGGCCGCCGCGTCGAACCGTCCCCGGATCGTCGCCAGCATCGCCTGACGCGCCAGCACCACCACCGCCGCCTCGGAGTCGCCGGCCAGTGAGCTGGCCCGCGCGTAGGCCGTCAGCGCGGACTCGGCCGCCTCCAGTTCTCCCAGCTCCGCCAGGGCGGTGAAACGCCAGAACAGTCCGCGCCGCTCGACCTCGGCGTCCCCGGCCCGCCGGGCCTGCGTCACGATCTCCGACGCGGTGGCCAGCCGTTCGTGGGCGGCCGCGGGATCCCACAGCGCGTGCAGCCCGGAGTCGAGGACCTCGGCGATCGCGCCGGGAGCGCCGACCTCCCGGGCCAGCGCCACCGCCTCGTCGATCAGCGTACGCCGGCGCCGTCCCGCCGACGGGTCGCCCAGCAGTTCACGCGCGAGCCTGGCCAGCACACGGGCCCGGGAGCCGGGAGCCGACGTGCGTTCGGCCGCGGCCTCCAGCAGACGGATGAGACCGGGGTCGAGGTCGAGGAACCCCGTCCGCGACGGCGCGGTCAGCGCCAGGTGGAGGACCGGGTCGCGGGTGACGTCGAGCCGGGCCAGCTCGTCGGCGAGGCCGAGCGCGGCTCCGGGCAGCCCGCCCGAGGCCAGCCACACCGCGTGGACCGCGTCGGCGGACAGGCCCGGGCTCAGCTCGGCGAGCTCCGGTTCCGTCAGGCCGCGCAACCGCAGCTCCGGCTTCAGTCCGGTGGGTTCCACGGCGGTCGCGACCAGGACCGTCGCGCCGGACACGAGCCGGTCCAGCAAGGCCGGGAGATCGACGGCGGACGTGTCGGCGTGGTCGGCGTGGTCGACGTCGTCGATGAGGAGCAGGCGCGGGCCGTCGGCCGCCTGGGCGAGGCGATCCGGCGACCGAAGCCAGGACACGGTGGGCGCGGTCTCACGGAAAACCGGGATCTTCCGTTCGCGGGCCAGATCCGCGGCGACGTCGATCAGCGCTGACTTCCCCGAGCCGGGCGGGCCGGTGACGAAAAGCTGGCCGCTGTCCCCCGCCGCGGCCCGGTCGAGCAGCCGTGCCACCGCGGCGAGCTCCCTTTGGCGTCCGATCAAGGCCATCTGTGCAGCGTAACGGCTTGCCGCGACCGCCCCCCACCGGTTCCGAGGCTCTGCCCTCCGGTGCGCCTGACCGGCCCCGGACGGCTGTGACCTGCATCACGTACAAATCGTGCACCCCTCGGTTACGCCCTCCGGGTGAGGTTCCTTTGCGAAAAGAGGGCGACATGAAGGACATACGTGACATCCGGTTTTTCGGTTACCTGGCCGGTGAAATCCGGGGCACGGACGACGACCGCCCGCCGCTGGTCTTCGTGCACGGTCTCACGTACGACCGCCGCCAGTGGGGACCGCTGCTGGACGAACTGGCGGCCGTCGATCCGGGCCGGCGGGTGCTCACACTCGACCTGCCCGGGCACGGGGAGTCGGCGCGATGGGACGGCTACGACCTCGACAAGGTCGTGGCCGCCCTCCACACGGCGGTGACCGAGGCCGGACTCGCCGCGCCGGTCGTCGTGGGGCACTCCCTCGGGGGCGTGCTGGTGACCAGGTACGCCGCGGCCCACGCGACCCGTGGCGTGGTCAACGTCGACCAGCCGTTGCTCGCGGGCGGGTTCGGCGATGTCCTGCGGCAGGCCGAACCGGTGCTGCGCAGCCCGTCCTGGGGTGAGATCTGGGACCGGATGCTCGGCAACATGCAGATCGACCGGCTGCCGCCGGCGGCGCGGCACCTGGTCTCCACGGCCACCGATCCGCGGCAGGACCTGCTCCTCGGCTACTGGGACGAGATCCTGGTCACCTCCGCCGAGGAGCTCGGCCGCCGCCAGACCCACCTGCTGGACGTGATCCGGTCCAACGGGGTGCCGTACCGCTACGTGACCGGCCATTCGCCGGATCCGGCGTACGAGGGATGGCTGAGGTCCGCCCTGCCGGACGTCACCGTCACCGTGCTGCCCGGCAGCGGCCACTTCCCGCACCTGGTGCACCCGCGCGAGATGGCCGGGATGCTGGCCGGTTGAGCCGGCCCGCTCCGGGACGTCCTTCCTCACCACATCCCCGCCGGCCGGGGCCCGCCCGGCCGGCCTGACGATCGGAATGTTCGATGACGCTACCGAACCGGCTGCGCGACGACGCCGCGGCCCTGCAGGACGACCTGGTACGGCTGCGGCGTGACCTCCACCGGTACCCGGAGATCGGCCTCCACCTGCCGCGCACCCAGCTGGCGGTGCTGGACGAGCTGTCGGGGCTGGGGTTGGAGATCACCCTGGGCCGGTCGCTGAGCTCGGTGACCGCGGTGCTGCGCGGCGGGCGGCCGGGCGAGGCGGATCCCGGCGGCGAACCCGCCCCCGCGGTGCTGCTGCGCGCCGACATGGACGCCCTGCCGATCACCGAGCTGACCGGGCTGGACTACGCGAGCCAGGCGGACGGCGCCATGCACGCCTGCGGGCACGACCTGCACACGGCGATGCTGGTCGGCGCGGCCCGGCTGCTCGGCGCGCACCGCGACGCGCTGGCCGGCGACGTGGTGTTCATGTTCCAGCCGGGCGAGGAGGGCTGGAACGGCGCCGCCCGCATGATCGAGGAAGGGGTGCTGGACGCGGCGGGACCACGGGTCTCCTCGGCGTACGGCATGCACGTGCGCTCGTACGGGACCCCCGCCGGCCAGTTCCGCAGCAGGCCCGGCCCGTTGATGGCGTCGACGGCGGAGCTCAGGGTGACCGTGCGCGGAGTCGGCGGGCACGCCTCCATGCCGCACCTGAGCCGCGACCCGGTCACGGTGGCGGCGGAGATCGTGACCTCGTTGCAGACCCTGGTCACCCGGCGCTTCGACGTCTTCGACCCGGTGGTCGTCACGGTCGGCTCCATCCATGCCGGGAGCAGGTCCAACACCATTCCCGACACGGCCACGATCGAAGCCACGGTGCGCACCTTCTCGCCGGCGAACCAGACGCGGCTGCCCGGCGAGGTCACCCGGCTGTGCCTGCACATCGCCGAGGCGTACGGGCTGACCGCCGAGGTCGACTACGTCGAGGGCTACCCGGTGACGGTGAACGACGAGGAGCAGTACGAGTTCGCCCGTACGGTGGTCTCCGAGGTGCTCGGCGCGGAACGGTTCGTCCCGATGGCGTCCCCGGTGAGCGCCGCGGAGGACTTCTCCGAGGTGCTCGACGAGGTGCCCGGCTGCTATCTCATCCTGGGTGCGAGCGCCGCGGACGATCCGGCCACGGCGCCGAGCAACCACAGCCCGCGAGCGGTGTTCGACGACGGGGTGCTCTCCGACGGCGCGCTGGTTCACGCGGAGCTGGCGATCCGGGCACTGCGCCGGCACGCGAGGATGCGGGCGGCCGCCGCCCCGCGTGGATCCGTGCTGGGTGAGGTCGCGTAGCGGCCGGCGCCGCTTCCCGCCGCGCGGCCCCGCGCGGCGGGAGCGGGTCCTGTCGGCGGCCACCGCGCCTGGGCGGGTGCGGCAGGACGGCGTCCACGCCGACGTACGCCTCGTGGACCTCCGCCGCCCGCGCCTCCTGACGGCGTCGCGGGGGGTGCGGGCACGGCGCGCACCGGTGCGGCGGACCACGAACCCGTCCACGTCAGACCCGGCTTCGGCTGACACCGCCGTTCCCGGGCGTGCGGAGGTAGCGGGCCCGCATGGCCTCGCTGGCGATGGGACCGGCGGCGAAGACGAAGTCCTCGCTGGAGTCGAGGCGGCGGCCGGTGGCGGCGTCGACGACGGCGGGCTCGACCTCCTCGCCGGTGGCCGCGTCGACGAGGATCATGGCGCGCTGCGACGGGTCGAGCCGGGAGTTGCCCCAGGCGGCCAGGGCGACGATCACCGGGCGCAGGGACCGGCCCAGCTCGGTCAGGACGTACTCGTGGCGGGTGGGGTTGCTCTGGTACGCGCGGCGCTCCAGCAGCCCGTCGGCGACGAGGGTCTTCAGGCGGCTGGTCAGCATGCTGGAGGAGATGCCCAGGTTCTCCTGGAACTCGTCGAAGCGGGTGTAGCCGTCGAAGGCGTCGTGCAGGATCAGCAGCGTCCACCACTCCCCGACGTGGGCCACCGTCGTCGACAGCGGGCATTCACGATCTTCCAGTCTGATCCGGCTCGCCAATGTGACCCTCCCCAGCAGTTACTGCTAAAGTCGAAGTGACTCACTCTTATTTTAGCAGTCATTGGGGGCGCGGGCACCACCACGCCCGTGCCCGGGACGGAGCACACCGTGGACACCTTCATCAGCGACTCGCTCGACGGGAGGCGCGCCCTGGTCACCGGGGGCAGCAGGGGCACGGGCGCCGCCATCGCCAGGCGGCTCGCGCGGGCCGGTGCCACGGTGCTGGTGACCTCCCGGACCCGCCCCGACGACGTCGAGCCCGAGCTGTTCGTCGCGGCCGACGTCTCCACCCGCGAGGGCGCCGACAGCGTCGTCGAGCAGGTCCTCGACCGCCTCGGCGGCGTCGACATCCTGGTCCACAACCTCGGCGGCTCCGACTCGCCCTCCGGGGGCTTCGCCGCCCTGGACGACGACGCGTGGGACAGGGCGCTCGACACCAACCTGCTGAGCGCCGTCCGCCTGGACCGCGGGCTGCTGCCCGGCATGATCGAGAGGCGCTCCGGCGCGATCGTGCACGTCACCTCGATACAGCGCCGGATGCCGCTGTACGACGCGACGCTGGCCTACGCGGCGGCCAAGGGAGCCCTGACCGTCTACAGCAAGGGCCTGTCCAACGAGGTCGCCCCGCACGGGGTGCGGGTCAACTCCGTCGCCCCCGGCTTCATCCGGACGGCGTCCGCCGACGATCTCGTCGACCGCATCGCCGCCGGCTCCGGCATCGACAAGCAGGCCGCGCTGCAGAAGCTGATGGACTCCCTGGGAGGGATCCCCCTCGGCCGCCCCAACCTCCCGGAGGAGGTCGCCGAGCTCGTCGCGTTCCTCGTCTCCGACCGCGCCTCGTCCATCGTCGGCGCCGAACACGTCATCGACGGCGGCACCCTGCCGACCGTCTGACCCCGCTCACCGATCCGGCCGTCCGGCCCCACTCACCGGCCCGGCCATTCGCCCAGCTCCACCATCACCCATACGGAAGGAAACACTCATGTCCCACGCATCCACCGTCCCGAGCGCCGTCCGCCGCTACTTCGAGCTGGCCGTCCTGCCCGACCAGGACCCCTACTTCGCGCTGTTCGCGGACGACGCGACCGTGGAGGACGAGGGCGTCGAGCACCACGGCGTCGCCGCGATCCGCGCCTGGCGTACCGCCGTGCCCGACGTCGTCTACACCGTCACCGGCGCCGACCTCACCGGCGATGCCACCGACGCCACCGCGGACGTCTCCGGCGACTTCCCCGGCAGCCCGGTGACCCTGCGGTTCCACTTCGAGTACGGCGCCGACGGGCGCATCAGCGTCCTGCGCATCCGTCCCTGACCCCGGCGGCGGTCAGATACCGCTGGGGGTCATCGGCTGCATGAGGCGGCGGGCGGCCTCGGTGACGGAGCCGGACAGGGAGGGGTAGACCGCGAAGGTGTGCGCGATCTGGTCGACCGTCAGCCGCTGCTGGACGGCGACCGAGACCGCCAGGATCAGCTCCGACGCCCGCGGGGCGACCACGACGCCGCCCAGGATGATCCCGGTGTTCGGACGGCAGAACAGCTTCACGAAGCCGTCGTTGAAACCCTGCATCTTGGCGCGGGCGTTGGTGGCCAGCGGCAGCTTGACGATGTTGGCCTCGATCTCGCCGTTCTCGATCGCCCGCTCGGCGATGCCCACGGCGGCGATCTCGGGATCGGTGAAGATGGCGGAGGCGACGGTGGCCAGGCGCAACGGGTGCACGGCCTCGCCGAGGGCGTGCCAGACGGCGATCCGGCCCTGCATGGCGGCGACCGAGGCGAGCATCAGGACCCCGGTGCAGTCCCCGGCCGCGTAGACGCCGGGCGCGGAGGTGCGGGAGACCTTGTCGACCTGGATGAACCCGCCCCTGTCGAGGGTGACCCCGGCCTCCTCGAGGCCGATCCCCGCGGTGTTGGGGACCATGCCGACCGTCATGAGGCAGTGGCTGCCCTCGGCGGTCCGGCCGTCCTCCAGGGTGACGACCACGCCGTCCGGGGTGCGCTTGACGGACTCGGCGCGGGAACGGCCCATCACGTTCATGCCGCGGCGCCGGTAGACCTCTTCGAGGACCTCGGCGGCGTCGGCGTCCTCGTTGGGCATCATGCGGTCGCGGGAGGAGACGAGCGTGACCTCCGAGCCCAGCGAGCGGTAGGCGCCCGCGAACTCCGCGCCCGTGACGCCGGAGCCGACCACGATGAGGTGCTCGGGCAGCTCCTCCAGGTCGTACAGCTGGCGCCAGGTGAGGATGCGCTCGCCGTCGGGCTCGGCGCCGGGCAGGATGCGCGGGGTCGCGCCGGTCGCCACGATGACGACGTCCGCGCGGATCGTCCGGTCCCCCGCCCTGACCACCTGCGGGTCGACCAGCCGTCCCGGGGCCCTGATCACCTCGACGCCCTCCGCCGCCAGCCGGGCGGCGATGTCGGCGGACTGCGCGCGGGCGAGATCCTTCACACGCCTGTTCACCAGCGGCATGTCGGCGATGACACCGCCGACGTCGCCGTCGGGGCCGCCGGTGTAGTGGACCCCCAGCATGCTGGCGTCGAGGAGCGCCTGCTTGCGCACCGAGGTGGCGATCAGCGTCTTGGACGGTACGCAGTCGGTGAGGACGCAGGCCCCGCCGGGGCCGTCCTGTTCGACCACGGTGACCTGCGCTCCCAGTTGGGCGGCGACCAGCGCCGCCTCGTATCCGCCGGGACCGCCACCGATGATCACTATCCTCGTCACATAGCCCATTCTCCCGCATGGTGGGACCGGACCTCGCTCGGCATCCCTCCTAAACCACGAAACCCCCGCAAAACCACCGGGATTCCGCGTGACATCGGCGAGACATCGGCGTGGCTTCGAAGCTGGGTGAGCGTCTAGCGGATCTTGGATTAGTGTTTGTCTCCGTGCCTGTCTACGCCGCTTACGGCAGCAACATGGACCCGAAGCAGATGGCCCAGCGGGCCCCTCACTCCCCGATCAGGGGGACGGGCTGGCTCCAGGGCTGGCGCCTGACCTTCGGCGGGAACGACCTCGGCTGGGAGGGCGCCCTCGCCTCCATCGTCGAGGACGCCGCCGACCAGGTCTTCGTCGTCCTCTACGACGTGCCCGAGTGGGACGAGAGCTCCCTCGACCAGTGGGAGGGCGCGGCCCGGGGCCTCTACCACAAGGTCAGGCTCCGGGTGCAGACCATGGAGGGCGAGGTCGTGGCGTGGTTCTACGTGCTCGACGGGTACGAGGGCGGCCTGCCCTCGGCCCGCTACCTCGGCATCCTGGCCGAGGCGGCCGAGCACGCGGGCGCCCCCGACGACTACGTCAGGGAGCTGCGCGGCCGCCCCTGCACCTCCCTGGGGAGCTGAGGACGACCTTCCCCGGGGAGCCGGGCGTCACCGGTCACCGGCCCCGCGCGAGCGTGCGCGGGGCCTGGCGTTAACCGGCACGCCATCCCGCCTTTACCTGGAAAAATGGCATGATTCCGGGATGAGGGACACACCCGTCGAGAACGGGGAGACCGGGCGCGGGTCAGCCCTGCGCGAGGTGACCTGGCTGTTCCTGCGGCTGGGCGTCACCGCCTTCGGCGGTCCCGCGGCGCACATCGCGATGATGCACGACGAGGTGGTACGGCGGCGCGGCTGGCTGACCGAACAGCGCTTCCTCGACCTGGTCGGCGCGACCAACCTCATCCCCGGCCCCTCCTCCACGGAGCTGGCCATCCACCTCGGCCACGAACGCGCCCGGTGGCGCGGCCTGGTGTCGGCCGGAGTCTGCTTCATCCTGCCCGCCGCGCTCATGGTCGGCGCGCTGGCGGCCCTGTACGTCCACTACGGCCGCACCCCCGAGGTCACCGGGATCCTGTACGGCATCAGGCCGGTCGTCATCGCGATCATCGCGTGGGCCCTGTTCTCCCTGGTCCGTACGGCGCTGGGGAGCGCGTACCTGTGGATCCTGGCCGGGGCCGTCCTGGCGGCCTACCTGCTCGGCGTGAACGAGCTGCTCCTGCTCGCCGCGGGGGGCCTGCTGACCGTGGCGGTACGGATGATCTCCGCCCGGCGTTCCCGCCCGCGCGGGCCCGGACAGGAGCCGCCCCCGGACGGCTCTCGGTCCTCGCGGGCGCTGCTGGCCGCGCCGCTGGCCCTGGCCGGCGGCCAGGACCCCGACCAGCTGCTGCGCCTCTTCCTCACCATGCTCAAGATCGGCGCCGTCCTGTACGGGAGCGGCTACGTCCTGCTGGCCTTCCTGGAGGGCGACTTCGTCGAGCGGCTCGGCTGGCTCACCCCCGCCCAGCTCGCCGACGCCGTCTCGATCGGCCAGTTCACCCCGGGCCCGGTGTTCACCACGGCCACCTTCGTCGGCTACCTGGTCGCCGGGACCCCGGGGGCCGTCCTCGCCACGGTCGCGATCTTCCTGCCGAGCTTCCTGCTGGTCGGGCTGCTCACCAGGATCACCGACCGGATCAGGTCGAGGGCGTGGTCGAGCGCGCTGCTCGACGGGGTGAACGCCGCCGCGCTGGCGCTGATGGCCGGGGTCGCGCTCCAGCTCGGCCGTATCTCCCTGGTCGACCCGCTCACCTGGGCGCTGACGGCCGGGACGCTGCTGGCGCTGTGGAGGACGAGGCTGAACTCGGCGTGGCTGATCGCGGCCGGGGCGGTGGTCGGCCTGGTCTCGGTGATCGTCGCTTGACTCACCTGGTGGTTCGGCTGATGGCACCCTCCGCTGAGCAGGAGACACGGCGCGGCCCGAGGACGGATGACCGGTACGCTCGGTGACGTGACCAATGACCCGTATGCACTCGCCAACGACGCCGCGGACGCGCTGAGAAGCGCCGTCGGCGTGGATTCCTTCGACGTCGCGCTGGTGATGGGGTCCGGCTGGGTCCCGGCCGCCGACGCGATCGGCGAGACGGTCGCCGAGATCCCGGTGACCGACCTGCCCGGCTTCGCGCCGCCCGCCGTGCAGGGCCACGCGGGCCGGATCCGCGCTGTGCGGACCGAGTCGGGAAAGAACGTGCTGATCTTCCTGGGCCGCACCCACCTCTACGAGGGCCGCGGCGTGGAGCCGGTCGTGCACGGCGTACGGACCGCGATCAGGGCCGGGGTGGGCACGGTCGTGCTGACCAACGCCGCCGGGGGCCTGCGCCCCGAGACCCAGGAGGTCGGCGAGGCGGTGCTGATCAGTGACCACATCAACCTGACCGGTGCCAGCCCGATCACCGGCGCCACCTTCGTCGACCTCACCGACGTCTACACCCCGCGCCTGCGCGAGCTGGCCCGCGAGGCCGACCCCTCGCTGGCCGAGGGCGTCTACGTGGCCTTCCGCGGCCCGACGTACGAGACCCCGGCCGAGGTCCGCATGTGCCGCATCCTCGGTGGCGACATGGTGGGCATGTCCACCGTCCTGGAGGCCATCGCGGCCCGCGAGGGCGGCGCCGAGGTGCTGGGCATCTCCCTGGTCACGAACCCGGGTGCCGGGCTGGTGGGCGAGCCGCTCAACCACGAGGAGGTGCTGGAGGTCGGCCGCGCCACCGCCACGCGCATGGGCGGCCTGCTGGCCAAGGTCGTCGGCAAGCTGTAGGACGGCGAGCCGCAGAACCGCGGAGCTGCGGAGCTGCGGGACGGCAAGCTGTAGGACGGCGAGCTGTAAGACGGCGAGTGACGTCCGGCTTTCGAGAATCCCCCTGGTTCCAGGGATGAACACGAGGCGGGCCCGGGTAAGCCGACGGACCCCGGCCCCGAGAGGTGACGATGAGCAGCGATCTCGCAGGGCTCGCCCGTTCCTGGCTGGCCCAGGACCCCGACCCCGACACGCGCGCGGAGCTGGCGAAGCTGCTGGAGAGCGGCGACGGCGACGCGTTGCGCGAGCGGTTCGGCTCCAGGCTGGAGTTCGGCACCGCCGGGCTCCGGGGCGAGCTGGGAGCGGGTCCCAACCGGATGAACCGGGTGACGGTGATGCGCGCCGCGGCCGGGCTGGCCCGCGTCCTCGGTCCCGGCAAGCACGTCGTGATCGGCTACGACGCCCGGCACAAGTCGGACGCCTTCGCCCGCGACACCGCGGCCGTGCTCACCGGGGCCGGGCTGCGCGCCTCGGTCCTCCCCGGGCCGCTGCCCACCCCCGTGCTGGCCTTCGCCGTCCGCCACCTCGGCGCCGACGCGGGCGTGACCGTCACCGCCAGCCACAACCCGCCCCGCGACAACGGCTACAAGGTCTACTGGGGCGACGGCTCCCAGATCGTGCCGCCGGTGGACGCGGAGATCTCCGCCGCCATCGACGCGACGGGGCCGGTCTCCGAACTGCCCCTCGGCTCCCCCGGCGACCCCGCCTGGAGCGAGCTGGACGACGGCGTCGTGGCCGCCTACCTGGAGGCGGTGACCGCGCTCCCGATCGGCGGCGCGCGCGAGCTGCGGGTGGCGTACACCCCGCTGCACGGCGTGGGCGGCGACACCCTGGCCAGGGCGTTCACCGCCGCCGGGTTCGACGCGCCCGCGACCGTCGAGGCGCAGGCCGAACCCGACCCCGACTTTCCCACCGTCGCCTTCCCCAACCCGGAGGAGCCCGGCGCGATGGACCTCGCGCTGGAGCTCGCCGGACGGGTCGGCGCCGACCTGATCCTGGCCAACGACCCCGACGCGGACCGCTGCGCGGTGGGCGTGCCGCTGCCCGGCGGCGGCTACCGGATGCTGACCGGCGACGAGGTGGGCGCCCTGCTGGGCGAGCACGTGATCCGGCACACCTCGGGCGACGACCGCCTGGTGGCGACCACCATCGTGTCCTCGTCCCTGCTCGGCAAGATCGCCGCCGAGTACGGGGTGCGCTACGCCGAGACCCTGACCGGCTTCAAGTGGATCATGAAGGCCGGTGAGGGCCTGCTGTTCGGGTACGAGGAGGCGCTGGGATACAGCGTCGGCTCCGACCTCGGGCTGCCCGTGCACGACAAGGACGGCATCGGCGCGGCGCTGACCGTGGCCGGGATCGCCGCGCGGGCCAAACTGGAGGGTCGCGGCCTGCTCGACCTCCTGGACGACCTGGCACGCCGTCACGGCCTGCACGCCACGTCCCAGCTGTCGTTCCGGGTGGCCGACCTGTCGCTGATCACCGGGGCCATGGCCCGCCTGCGGGCCACGCCGCCCGCGCGGCTCGGCGGCCGCGAGGTCGAGGCGTCCGACGACCTCAGCCTCGGCGCGGGCGGGCTGCCGCCCACCGACGGCCTCCGCTACCACCTGGCCGGGGGCGCCCGGGTCGTCGTCCGCCCCTCTGGCACCGAGCCCAAGCTCAAGTGCTACCTGGAGGTCGTGGTCCCGGTGACCGGCGAGGTGTCCGCCGCCCGCGCGCTGGCCGTACGGGATCTCGACGCCCTGAAGGCCGACCTCACCGAGGCCCTCGGCCTCTGACCCCGCCGAGGCCGGCTCGCCGGGGACCGCTACCGGCGTCGGCGCGACCTGCGCCGCCCTGGTCAGGATCCCGGTAGCGGCGCGGTCAGGCGAGGAAGGCGGCGACCACCAGCAGGACCGCGGCCGCGAAGGCCGCCAGGGCGCTCGGCGACCAGGTCACCTTGAGCCCACCGGCCTCGACCTCACGGCCGGTCTCGGCGCCCGTCCCGACAGCGGTAGTGGGCTCGGCCTCCCTCTCGGCGACGGCGGTGGCCTCGTCCTCGGATTCCACCCCGGCCGCCGCGCTCGCGGAGGTCCCCGTCGCCTTCGTAGCCTCGGTGGCCGCCGCGGTGGCGGTCAGCGCGGCAGCGCGCCTGGCCGCTTCCGCGCGTTCGGTGATCTGCTCGGCCACCCAGTCGGCGTGGGTCCTGCCCGCCAGCGCCTCGGCGGCGGCCTGCTCGCCCTTCGAGCGGACCGGCTCGGTCCTGGAACGGCCTCGCGAGGGGGCGGGAGCGGGCTTGCCCCTGCGCACGGCCGCCGCCCGCTCGCGGGCCGAGGCCTGCGGCACCCAGCAGCGGACGCTCTCGTCGCCCGAGACGATCGCGATCGAGTGGGAGACCGTGACCTCGTCCACGGCCGGCCAGGACACGAAGGCGTTCCTCAGCGGGTTGCGGACGTGAACGCCCTCCTCGGACAGGATGACCGCCGGGCGCAGGCAGGTGACGAAGACCACCGCGGTGAGCACCCCCAGCACCGCCGCGGCGATCATCGACGTCTGCCCGCTGTACCGGGCGATCAGATCGACCGCGTTGAACGCGGCGAAGGCCATCCAGACCCAGCCGACGACCGTCGCGAGGGTGGAGCGGAACACCTGCTTCATCGGAGAAAGCTCACTTCACTCGTACGAGCCCGTTCACGCCTACGCATGCCACTTGAGGCGGGCGAAACCGGGTTTGATGACGCCGTTGATGAGCGACAGGCGCTCGTCGAACGGCAGGAACGCGGACTTCATGGCGTTGACGGTGAACCACAGCATGTCGTCCCAGCCGTAGCCGAACGCCTCCGACAGCTTGGCGAACTCCTCGGAGACGGACGTGCCGCTCATCAGCCGGTTGTCGGTGTTGACCGTGACCCGGAAGTTCAGGCGGCGCAGCAGGCCGATCGGGTGCTCGGCGATGGAGGCCGCCGCGCCGGTCTGCAGGTTGGACGTCGGGCACATCTCCAGCGGGATGCGCTTGTCGCGGACGTAGGCCGCCAGGCGTCCCAGCTTGGGCTCCCCGTCGCCCTCGACGGTGATGTCGTCGATGATCCGGACGCCGTGGCCGAGCCGGTCGGCGCCGCACCACTGGATCGCCTGCCAGATCGACGGCAGGCCGAACGCCTCGCCCGCGTGGATGGTGAAGTGGGCGTTCTCCCGCTGGAGGTACTCGAAGGCGTCCAGGTGGCGGGTGGGAGGGTAGCCCGCCTCCGCGCCGGCGATGTCGAACCCGGCCACCCCGGCGTCGCGGTAGCGGACCGCGAGCTCGGCGATCTCCATGGACCTGGCCTGGTGACGCATGGCGGTGAGCAGCGTGCCGACCTGGATGCCCCGCCCCTCGGAACCTGCGGCGAAGCCCTCCTGCACGGCCTCGATGACCTCTTCGAGGCTCAGGCCCGCGGAGGTGTGCTGCTCGGGCGCGTAACGGACCTCGGCGTAGACGACGCCGTCGTCCGCCAGGTCCTCGGCGCACTCGGCGGCGACCCTGACCAGCGCCTCGCGCGTCTGCATGACGCCGACCGTGTGGTCGAAGGTCTCCAGGTAACGTTCCAGCGAGCCGGAGTCGGCGGCCTCCCTGAACCAGGCGCGCAGGCTCTCCGTCTCGGTCGTGGGCAGCCTGTCGTAGCCCGACTCGCGGGCCAGGTCGATGATGGTCTCCGGCCGCAGGCCACCGTCGAGGTGGTCGTGGAGCAACACCTTCGGAGCCAGGCGGATCTGCTCGAAAGTGGGTAGCTGACTCATCTGGCAACCTTACCGTCAGGGGTCTGATCGGCCGCCCGTACGAAGGCGCCGCCACGGCCCGGCCTCGGGATGTTCACGCGGGCGTCCCCTCCCGGGGGACGCCCGCGCCGATCCCGGGACGAAGGCACCGGGACCGGCGCGTGACGAGCCGTCGCTCGCCGTCCTGTCACTCGCCTTCGCGGTTGACGGTCTCCGGGGAGAAGGCGGGCAGGCAGACGGCGACGTACTCGGCGCCTTCGGGGCCGGAGCTGTAGCGGATCCGCTCCCCCGGCTCGCACACGAACACCTGCCCCACGCCGATCTCGGTCGTGCCGCCGTCGTGCTCCACGATGACGGTGCCCTTGAGCACCAGCGTGTACTCGGCGAACTCCGGTGTCTGGGCGGGCTCGTCCCACCCGGCCGGGGCCTTCATGTGCGCGATCGAGATCCCGGCGTCACCGCTGTTGGCCAGACCGACGTATTCGTCGATCGTCTTGCCCCCGGGAACGGGAATCCGCGTCGCGCTGTCGATTTTGCGTACCATCGGACCAGTCTGTCACCGCTCCGAGGTGCGGCGCCCCTCAGCGTCCCGGCGCCTTCCACACGTGATCCGGTACGTGACCCGACCCCGGCACGTCGCCGGTGCACGGCTAGTGCGCGACGTCGACGACCAGCCGGTACGGGTTCTTCTGCTCCAGCACCCGGAACGGCGCCTTGCGGTCGAGGACGACGCCCACGCTCACCACGCCCTCGAAGTCGCCCGTCTTGACCACGTTCCGGACGTTGCCCAGCTTGGCCTGGAAGATCGGGCCGCCCGTCCAGGTGGGCTTGCCCGCCTCGGTGTGCGCGACGGCCGGGGTGATCGTCAGCTGCAGGTAGGCCCCGCCCTTGACGTCGACCGGATCTCCCGAGCCGTCCTGGACGAGCTTGGGCACCCACCGCGCGGTGTAGCCGGGCAGGTCGCCCCTGAGGTCGATCACCACCCGGTCGAACCCCTTGTGCCTGCCGAACCGGGCTCCGGTGACGGTCGGCTGGGTGTCGATGGGGCGCTCGACCTCGACCGCCTTGGTGCTCGTCGGCGGGAGCAGCCCGGCCGCGACGGCGGGGGGCGTGGGAGACGGTGTGACCGCCGGATCGACCGGTGCCGGGGCGGTGGTGACCGGGGCCGCCGGGGACGCCGGGGCCGGGCTCGCGGTCTGCGTGGCCGAGCCACAGCCGGCCGCCAGCAGGAGCGGGGGAACGAGCGCGAGGGAAACGAGGGTGCGGTTCATGGTGAGCCTCCTGCCCCGTTAGATGCTCAGGTCTCCGGAGAGGTTCACCCCCGGCCGTCCACATGCGCCCTGGCCGGATCGTGACACCTTGTCGAGGGGGGAGTCAAGCACCCCGGGCGGCAGGGCCGCGGGTCGCGGGGCTGGGGGCGCGGGTCACGAGGGTCGGGGAGGGGCGCGGGCCGCGAGGGTGCCGCCGCCGGGCCCCGGTATCCGGCGGCGGCACCCTCGCGACCCGCGGAACCCGCGTTCCCGTCCCTCCCACGCAGGGACGGAGACGCCGGACCGGTGGCCTAGACGGTCTCCAGCACCTTCTCCCCCTCCCCCTCGTCCGCGACGACCGCGCGGCGGGCACGAAGGCCGGTGAGGGCGATCAGCAGGCCGACCACGGCGAGGATCCCCGAGACCGTGATCGCGGCACGGAAGGTGCCGATGGGGTCGGCGCCCGTACCGGAGGTGAGGACGGCCGTCACGACGGCCAGCACGACCGCCCCGCCGACCTGTCCCGAGGTGTTGAGCAGTCCCGAGGCCAGCCCCTGCTCGTCGTCGGCCACCCCGTTGGTCGCCTGGATGTTCAGCGAGGGGAAGGACAGGGCGAACGCGATGCCCAGCAGGACCATGCCGGGGATGATCAGCGTGGCCAGGCTGGGCTCGTCGTTGACCCGCAGGAAGAACGCGTACCCGGCGGCCAGCGCGGCCGAGCCGATCACGATCAGCCGGGCGGTGCCGAACCGGTCGGCCAGCTTGCCCATCCTGGTGGAGGTCACCGCCACCAGGAGTCCCGCGGGCAGGAAGGCCAGCGCGGTCTCCAGGGCCGACCAGTGCAGGAAGTTCTGGAAGTACTGCATGGCGACGAACTGGAAGCCGACGTAGGAGCCGAACAGGATCACGAGTCCCAGGTTCGCGCGGACGATCGGGCCGGAGCGCAGGATGCCGAGGCGTACCAGCGGGTGCCTGACCCGCTGCTCGGTGAGGACGAAGACGGCCAGCAGCAGGGCGGCGCCCAGCAGCGAGGCGATCGTGCGCGGCGATCCCCAGCCCGCGCCGGGCGCCTCCACCACGGCGTAGACGAGCAGCAGCATGGAGCCGGTGATGGTGACGGCGCCGATGAGGTCGTGGCCGCCCTCGGCGCGTTCCTCCCGCTGCTTGGGGAGGAACTTCAGGGCCGCGACCAGCGCGATGATCGCGACGGGGACGGGCATGAGGAACGTCCAGCGCCAGCCGAGCTCGGTCAGGAATCCGGAGATGACCAGGCCCAGGGAGAACCCGCTGGCACCCGAGGCGGTGAAGACGCTGAGAGCCCTGTTGCGGGCAGGTCCCTCGGCGAAGGTCGTGGTGATGATGGAGAGCGCGGCGGGCGCGGTGAAGGCGGCGCTGACGCCCTTGACGAAGCGGGCCGCGATCAGCAGCGTGCCGTCGTTGACGAGGCCACCGAGAAGCGAGGCGACGGCGAAGACCGCGAGGGCGACCAGGAAGACCCTGCGACGCCCGAGCAGGTCGGCGGTCCGGCCGCCGAGGAGGAGCAGCCCGCCGTAGCCGAGCACGTAGCCGCTGACCACCCACTGCAGGGAGGACGTGGACAGCCCCAGGTCCGCCTGGATGGACGGCAGGGCGACCCCCACCATCGAGACGTCGAGCGCGTCGAGGAAGACCACGGCGCAGAGCACGGTGAGCGCGGCCCACAGGCCCGCCCCCCAGCGCTCGTCGGACGGCGACGCCGACGCGGCGGATGAGGCGGATGAGGCGGATACGGCGGGTGGAACGGATGCGACCGACGGATCAGGTGGAGCCGTCGAGGCCGGTGAAGGGGTCATGTCGTCCGACAATACATGCAGGCACATCTAATGCAAAAGCATTTAATGACTGTGCACTTATTGTTCATGCATGGTACGATCCGCGCATGAACGAGGAGGACCCGGTCCGCGCGTGGCGTGAGGTGCTCGCCAGGCACGCCGCGACCGCCTGCGCGCTGGAACGCGAACTCTCCGAGCGGCACCGGCTCGGCATGAGCGAGTTCGAGGTCCTGGAGCGGATGGTCGAGGGCGGCCAGGGCAAATACCGGGTCCAGGAGATCGCCGACGCGGTCCACCTGAGCCAGAGCGCCTGTTCCCGGCTGATCGCCCGCCTGGAGAAGGCGGGCCTGGTGACCCGTCGCATCTGCGAGGACGACCGGCGCGGCATCTTCGTCGGCATCACCGAGGACGGCCGCGAGCGCCACGCGACCGCCCTGCCCACCCACCGCGCCGTGATCGGCGAGATCTTCGGCCCACCGGCCCGCGAGGCGGGCCGAAGTGCGTGCCAAGGTGCGGGCCGGGAGACGGATCGGGAAGGCGTCCCGGCCCGCTAGACGAACCGAGGCGCGGACCGGGAGAACATCCCGGTCCGGCCCGGCACGGGCCGAAAGACGGGCCGGGAAAGCGTCCCGGCCCGCGAGGCGGGCCGAGGTGCGGACCGAAAGACGGACCCGGAGAGCGTCCCGGTCCGCCGGACGAACCCGCCGGTGTCAGGCGGTGACGCGGTCGATCACCAGGGGCAGCAGGTCCGGGCCGGCGGTCTCGCCGACGGTGTAGGCCCCCTCCAGGGCGGCGAGCGCCCGTTCGAAGCGCGCGGTCTCGTCGGCGTGCAGCGTCATCAGCGGCTGCCCCGCGCGGACCAGGTCCCCCGGCTTGGCGTGCAGCACGATGCCCGCGCCGAACGACACCGGGTCCTCCTTGCGCGCCCGGCCCGCGCCGAGCCGCCAGGCCGCCAGGCCCACGCCGTACGCGTCGAGCCTGGACAGCACGCCGGACGAGGGCACGGTGATCTCCATCGTCTCGGCGGCCCTGGGCAGCAGGGCGTCGGGGTCACCGCCCTGGGCGGAGATCATCCGGCGCCAGGCGTCCATCGCCGAGCCGTCCGCGAGGGCGCGCTCAGGGTCCTTGCCCCCGGTCAGGCCCGCCGCCTGGAGCATCTCCCGCGCCAGGCGGACGGTGAGCTCGACCACGTCGGCGGGCCCGCCTCCGGCGAGCACCTCGACCGACTCGGTGACCTCCAGGGCGTTGCCCACGGCCCGGCCCAGCGGCCGGTCCATCGCGGTCAGCAGCGCGACCGTGTTGACCCCGGCGTCGGTGCCGAGCTCGACCATGGTCGTGGCCAGCTCGCGGGCCTGCTCCACGTTCTTCATGAAGGCCCCGGAGCCGACCTTGACGTCCAGGACGAGCGCGCCGGTGCCCTCCGCGATCTTCTTGGACATGATCGAGGAGGCGATCAGCGGGATCGCCTCGACGGTGCCGGTGACGTCGCGGAGCGCGTACAGCTTCTTGTCGGCGGGGGCGAGGCCGTCGCCCGCCGCGCAGATGACCGCCCCGGCCTTGCCGAGCACGTCGAGCATCCCGTCGTTGGACAGGGACGCCCGCCAGCCGGGGATGGACTCCAGCTTGTCCAGGGTGCCGCCGGTGTGGCCGAGTCCCCTGCCGGACAGCTGGGGCACGTACCCCCCGCACGCGGCGACCAGCGGTGCCAGCGGCAGCGTGATCTTGTCACCGACGCCGCCGGTGGAGTGCTTGTCGGTGGTGGCCCCCGGCAGCGACGACCAGTCCATCCGGGAACCGGAGCGGATCATGGCCTGGGTCCACCCGGCGATCTCCCGCCGGTTCATGCCGTTGAGCAGGATCGCCATAGCGAGCGCGGACATCTGCTCGTCGGCGACGACGCCCTTGGTGTAGGCGTCGATCACCCAGTCGATCTGCTCCGCCGACAGTTCCCCGCCGTCCCGCTTGGTGACGATGACGTCGATCGCGTCCATGGTCAGGCCCCCCGGCTCAGGTCGTCGGGCCCGAAGGCGTAGGGGAGGATCTCCGCCATCGGCTTCGGGCCGTCGATGGTCTCCAGCAACAACTCGGGGCCGCCGAACTCGTACAGGAGCTGGCGGCACCTGCCGCACGGCATGAGGAGCTCCTCGTGCCCGTCGACGCAGGTGAACGCGACGAGACGGCCGCCGCCCGTGGCCCGCAGCGAGGACACCAGCCCGCACTCGGCGCACAGTCCGATGCCGTAGGAGGCGTTCTCGACGTTGCAGCCGGACACGATCCGCCCGTCGTCCACCAGCGCGGCGGCACCGACGGGGAACTTGGAGTAGGGGGCGTAGGCGTGCCCCATGGCCCGCACGGCCTCGGCCTTCAGCGCCGCCCAGTCGATGACCGTCCCGGCACCCGTCTCACTGCCCGCTTCGCCGCTCATCTCGATCTCACCACCCGTCTCGGTACTCATCGAATCAGATCCGCTCGTGAGGTGCGCGTGACGGTCACTTCCCCTGTCCCCTGCGGTACGGCACGCCGTCGGCGGCCGGCGGGCGGAGCCGCTGCGCCGCCAGCGACAGCACCAGCAACGTGGTGATGTGCGGGGTGACGGAGGTGAACTCCGAGGGGATGGTGTCGGTCAGCGCGAACACCACGAACACCGCGACCGTCGCGACCCCGGTGATCAGCGCGGCCCGCGTCCGCTGCTGCCGTACGAGCTGGTAGACGGCGACCGCGGCGAGCAGGATCGTCACCACGAGCAGCAGCGCGTGCACCGACTCGCCGCCCCTGCGCAGCTGGAGCGCGTCGGTGTAGCCGAACAGCACGGCGCCCCCGGCCAGCCCACCGGGCCGCCAGTTACCGAAGATCATGGCGGCGAGGCCGATGAAGCCGCGCCCGCCGGTCTGTCCCTCGCGGTAGGCGCTCGCGGCCACCTGCGCCAGGAACGCGCCGCCCAGGCCCGCCAGGGCGCCGGAGACGAGCACCGCGATGTACTTGTAGGTGTAGACGTTGACGCCCAGCGACTCCGCGGCCACCGGGCTCTCCCCGCAGGAGCGCAGGCGCAGGCCGAACGCCGTACGCCACAGCAGGTAGTACGAGAGCGGGACGAGCAGGATCGCCAGGATCGTGAGCAGCGAGACGTTCGTGGTCAGGCCGCGCAGGATGCCCGCCACGTCCGACAGCAGGAACCACTGCTTGGCCTCCAGCGTCCGCAGCGGGTCACCGATCCACGGCACGCTCACCACGCCGGGCTTGGGCACGGGGGGCGACTGGGAGTCGCCGCCGCCCGGCATCTCGGCGAAGGTGACCTTGGACAGGAACTGGGTGACGCCCAGGCCCAGGATGTTGATCGCGACACCGGAGATGATGTGGTCGACGCCGAACGTCACGGTGGCGATCGCGTGCAGCAGCCCGCCCAGGGCCCCGCCGATCGCGCCCGCGAGGACGCCCGCCCACGGGTTGGCGAACTGGAGCGCGCCCCAGGCCCCGCACCAGGTGCCCATGATCATCATGCCTTCGAGGCCGATGTTGACCACCCCGGCCCGCTCGGCCCACAGGCCGCCCAGACCGGCGAGGCCGATGGGGATGGCGAGCGCGACGGAGGCGTTGATCGCGCCCGCGGAGGTGAGGTCGACGGCGCCGGTGACGGTCCGCGCGAACGACAGCAGCAGGACGAGCACGCCGAGACCGAGCAGCAGGACCTGCCAGGTGACCCTGAACCTGCGGGCGGGGGTCTTCGGCTCCAGGAGGGGAGCCTCCGGCGTGGTGAGGGCACCCTGGCTCATACCGGCGCTCCTTCCCTGTTCGAGGTGGCGTCCGCCAGCTGGCGGCTCACCCGGCGCTGCTCGGCGGAGATCTGGTAGCGGTGGACCAGCTCGTAGGCGATGATCACCGAGAGCACGATCGTGCCCTGCATGATGGTGACGATGTCCGGGGAGATCTTCTGAAGCTGCAGGATGCCCGCGGACGTGTCGAGGAAGGCCCACAGCAGGGCGCCGAACGCGATGCCGACCGGGTGGTTCCTGCCGAGCAGCGCGATCGCGATGCCGGTGAAGCCGAGGCCGGTGGGGAAGTCCAGGCTGTAGCTGTAGGAGGCGCCGAGCAGCTGCGGCATGCCGACCAGGCCCGCCACGCCGCCGGACAGGATCATCGAGACGAGGACCATCCGCTTGACGTTCACGCCGCTGGCCACCGCCGCCGACTCCGAGCGGCCGGTGGCGCGCAGGTTGAAGCCGAAGCGCGTCCGGTTGATCACCACGTGGTAGAGGACGCCCATCACGACCGACAGGACGATCAGGCCGAACACCTTCGTCTGGGTGCCGGAGATGATCTCCAGGCCGGGCACCTGGCCGGAGGGGCCGATCGGCCTGGTGCCGATGTTGTTGCTGCCCCCGACCTCGACGGCGAAGCGCTCCTTGTTGAGCAGCCAGAAACCGACCGAGGTGGCGATGGCGTTCAGCATGATCGTGGAGATGACCTCGCTCACCCCGCGCCGCACCTTGAGCAGCCCGGCGATCGCCGCCCATCCGGCGCCGACCAGCACGGCGACGAAGATGATCAGCGCGACGTGCAGCGGGGCGGGCAGGGTGACCGCGCCGCCCACGGCCGCGGCGGTGAGCGCCGCCAGGCGGTACTGACCGTCGACGCCGATGTTGAAGAGGTTCATCCTGAACCCGATCGCCACCGCGAGCGCGGACAGGTAGTAGGTCGTCGCGTAGTTCAGGGTCAGCACGATCGAGCGCGGCCGGATGCCGTACTCGCCCATGATGACCAGCGTGTCGAGCGGCGGGGCGCCGGTGATCGACAGGATGACCATGGTGATCAGCGCGGCGAACACGATGGCGACGAGCGGGGCGGCGAGCGAGAGCAGCCCCGCCGGCGAGACCCGTCCGAGCAACCGGTCGGCGAAGGTGGACTTTTCCCGGCTCATCGGCGCGTCCCCGGGGGTGTGTGCGCCACCTGGATGTTCATGCCGCGCGTCCCCGGGGGCGTGTGCGCTACGTGGGTGTTCATGCCGCCTCTCCAGCACCCGTCATGGCCGAACCGAGCCGCTCGGGTGTCACGTCCTTGGGATCGACCTCGGCGACGATCCGGCCGCGCAGGATCACCTTCAGGGTGTCCGACAGGCCGATGAGCTCGTCGAGGTCGGCCGAGATCAGCAGGACCGCCAGGCCCGCGGCGCGCGCCGCGCGCAGGTGGTCCCAGATCGCGGCCTGGGCACCCACGTCGACGCCGCGCGTCGGGTGGGAGGCGATCAGGAAGACGGGCTCCCCGCTCATCTCCCGGCCGACGATCAGTTTCTGCTGGTTGCCGCCGGACAGGGCCGCGGCGTCCACGTCGATGCCCGGGGTCCGGACGTCGTACGCCTCGACGATGCGCCGGGTGTCCTCGCGCGCCCCCGCGCGGTCGATCCAGGGGCCCTTGACGTTGGGCCGCCGGGTCTGGTGACCGAGGATCCGGTTCTCCCAGAGCGGGGCCTCCAGCAGCAGGCCGTGCCGGTGGCGGTCCTCGGGGATGTAGCCGATGCCGGCCTCGCGGCGGCGCAGCGTCGTCCAGGCGGAGATGTCGTGCTCGCCGAGGTGGATCTCGCCGTCGGCCGGGCGCATGCCCATGATGGCCTCGACCAGCTCGGCCTGGCCGTTGCCCTCGACCCCGGCGATGCCGAGCACCTCGCCCCTGCGGATGTCGAAGGTGACGTCGTCCACGATGCATCGGTCCTCGGCCGAGTGGACGCTCAGGCCGCGCACCGAGAGCGTCACCACGTCGGTGACCGTGGACTCGCGGGTCTCCGGGCTGGGCAGCTCGCTGCCGACCATCAGCTCGGCCAGCTGCCTGGCGGTCACGTCCTTGGGGTTCACGCTGGCCACGGTCGTGCCGCGCCGGATGACGGTGATGGCGTCGGCGACCGAGAGCACCTCGTCCAGCTTGTGCGAGATGAAGATGATCGTCAGCCCCTCGCGGACCAGCTCGCGCAGGTTGGCGAAGAGCTCCTTGACCTCCTGCGGCACGAGCACCGCGGTCGGCTCGTCCAGGATGAGGATCCGGGCGCCCCGGTAGAGGACCTTCAGGATCTCCACCCGCTGGCGGGCGCCGACGCCCAGGTCCTCGACGGTGGCGTCGGGGTCGATGCCGAGGCCGTACGAGTCGGAGATCTCCCGGATCCTTCTTCGCGCGGTGCCGAAGTCGAGGGCGATCCCGCCCTTGCGGGGCTCGCTGCCGAGGATCACGTTCTCCAGCACGGTCAGGTTGTCGGCCAGCATGAAGTGCTGGTGGACCATGCCGATGCCCACGGCGATCGCCTCACCGGGGGAACGGAAGCTCACGTCCTCGCCGTTGACGCGGATTTTCCCCTCGTCCGGGCGCTGCATGCCGTAAAGGATCTTCATGAGGGTGGACTTGCCCGCGCCGTTCTCGCCGACGACGGCGTGCACGTGCCCCTGCCGTACGGAAAGGGAGATGTCACGGTTGGCGACGACGCCGGGGAATCGTTTGGTGATCCCCTCAAGCTCGACGGCCGGTGCCGAGGTGCTGATGACGGCCTCCTCCGTACGGATGGCCCCGATACGGAACGTGATGGTCAGAGTAGGACAAAGGGCCCGGGGGAAATGTCCGCCGGGCCCCTCATTAGTACCAGGTCAGGAGGTCTTGTCCGGAACGGTGATCTCGCCGGAGATGATCTTCTGCTTGTACTCGTCGAGCTTGGCCTTGATGTCGTCGACCTGGCCACCGGTGGTGGAGTAGTCGACGCCGTCGGCCTTGAGGTCGTAGACCGTGCTGCCCGCCTTCACCGTGTTGGTGGTGAAGCCCTTCAGGAAGTCGAAGACGGCGACGTCGACCTTCTTGATCATGGAGGTCATGATGACGCTCTGCAGCTCGGGGGCGGCGGTCTTCGCCTGGTCGGAGTCGACGCCGATCGCGAGGCCCTTGGCGGCCTTGGCCGCCTCGAACACGCCGCCACCGGAGCCGCCCGCGGCCTGGTAGACCACGTCGGCGCCCGCGTCGAACATGCCCTCGGCCGCGGTCTTGCCCTTGGCCGGGTCGCTGAAGCCGGTGAAGTCCGGCGGCTGGGTGAGGTACTTGACCTCGACCTTCACGTCGGCCTTGACGGCCTTGGCGCCCGCGATGAAGCCGGCCTCGAACTTGTTGATCAGCGGCACCTGCACGCCGCCGACGAAGCCCACGTGGTTCTTCTTGCTCTTCAGCGCCGCCGCGGCGCCGACCAGGAAGGAACCCTCCTGCTCGGCGAAGAGCAGGTTCGTGATGTTGGGGGCGACGGCCGCCGCGTCGTCGACGATCGCGAACTTGACGTCGGGGAACTCGGTCGCGACCTTCTTGACCGGGTTGGAGTACGCGAAGCCCACCGCGATGATCGGGTTGAAGCCGCCGTCGGCGAGCAGGCGCAGCCGCTCCTCCTTGGCCGCCTCGGTCTCGCCGTTACCGGCCTCCAGCTCGCTGACCTCGGCCAGGCCCAGCTCGGCCTTGGCCTTGTCGATGCCCGCCGCCGCGGAGTCGTTGAACGACTGGTCGCCACGCCCGCCGATGTCGTACGCCAGACCGACCTTCGGACCCGTCGCGGCCGGCGCCGCGCTGCTGGCGGCCCCGCTCGGCGCGGCCGACGTGGCCGGTTCCTCGCTTCCACCACACGCGGCAGCTCCCATGAGCATGCTGCCCGCCAGTGCGGTCGCGGCCAGCTTGCCGAATCGGTTCTGAAGCAAGATGGACTCCCTTCGCGTTTCAGTGCACGCGCGAAGAGACGCACGGCAACCCTGCACGGAAGATAGTTGCTCCATCAGGGTTGACCAAACCAGCACACAAGTCCGCAACAGGTCCGTTATCCAGCTCACGCCACCTTGTGACCCAGGAAGCGGGGCACGACTACCCGTGGGTAGCTCCGGATGGCCGCCGCAGCCTGGCGTTGACCGCCTGTCGGCTGGTCGACGACCGTCTTCGGAGATCGTCGACCGGCTCCCTAGGATATGTCCGGACTTTTCAGCTGACTAGATGTCAAAGGCCGGTTAGTTGTCGGCGTTCGCGGCCAGCAGGGGCTCGCCCGTGATGGGACGCTGTCCCTCCCACAGGGCCGTCAGGGCGGTCGCCGCCAGGAAGCGCACCCCGGCGGCGATGGCGGTCTCGTCCACGTCGAAGGTGCCCTGGTGGATGTCGGCCAGGTGCGTCGAGCCCGGCTCGCGGGTGCCGAGCCTGGCGAACGCGCCGGGAATGGACTCCAGGTACCAGCCGAAGTCCTCGCCGCCCAGGCTCTGCTCCGTCGGGGCGGGAGCGCCCTCGCCGAGCACGCCCTCCGCGGCCTCGGCCAGCATCTGCACGCTGATCTTGTCGTTGACCACCGGCGGCACGCCGCGCACGTACTCCATCTCGGCCTCGACGCCGTACGCGCCGGCGACCGACTCCAGCAGCGACTTGATCATGTCGGGGGCCGCGTGCCAGGCCGCCTCGTCCAGGCAGCGCACGGTGCCCTCGGCGATGCCGTCGTCGGGGATGGCGTTGGCCACCGAGCCCGACTCGACCCGGCCCCAGACCAGGCTGAGCGAGGAACGGGGGTCGACCCGGCGCGAGAGCGCGGCGGGCAGCTCGGTGAGGATCTTGGCGAGCGCGAAGACGAGGTCGGCGGTGAGGTGCGGCCGGGCGGTGTGCCCGCCGGGACCGCTCACCCTGATCGTGACCTTGTCGCAGGCCGAGGTGATGGGACCCGCCTTGAGGCCGACCTTGCCGACGTCCAGCCGGGGGTCGCAGTGCAGGCCGAAGATGCGGTCGACACCGCTGATGCCGCCCGAGGCCATCACCTCCAGCGCGCCGCCGGGAAGCTCCTCGGCGGGCTGGAAGATCAGCCGGACCCGGCCGGGCAGCAGGCCGGCCTCGGCCTGCTGGGCGAGGAAGAGCGAGGTGCCGAGCAGGATCGCGGTGTGCACGTCGTGGCCGCAGGCGTGACACACGCCGGGGACCGTCGAGCTGTAGGGGACGTCCTTCTCGTCCGGCACCGGCAGCGCGTCGATGTCGGCCCGCAGCGCCACGGTCGGGCCGTCGCCGCTGCCGACGTCGCAGAGCAGGCCGGTGCCGCGCGGCAGCACCAGGGGGACGAGCCCCGCGGCGGTCAGCCGCTCGGCGACGCGCTGCGTCGTGCGGTATTCGGCGAACGCGAGCTCGGGATGCATGTGCAGGTCTCGACGGAAGTTGATCAGTTCCTGCTCGCGCCCGGCGAGGAACGTGTCGAGTTCTCCCCGCAAATTACGCCCCCGCATTGCTCACCGTCCCATCCGCGCCGGCGGGCCTGGATCCTCGACGCACCGTGCCACTGCCCAGGATCTCGAAACCCATGAGGCAGTCTCGAAAAAAGCGATCGCCGCACCGACGGGCCGGAGTGGGTTCTCACGGGCCGCATCAGCACGGACTGGTCGGTCGCCGACCCGGAAACGGCAGGCCGGAGGACCGGGGAAGCCGTCGTGTCGGCGATGACATCGACTTTATCTCTCCCCCCGAGCAGCTCGCCGACATCTCCGCCAAATGTTTTGTCACCCCATGCCCCACTCGTACACCTTCTGACCCGGGAGGACCAGGAAAGATAGTCCAAATTGACTATGGGAGGATGGTTAGCGCAGGTGGCGGCCGATCCGGCGGGCGGTAGCCCCCGGGCCATTTCCAAACCTCGCCGACCTGGCAATTTACGTGACCTCAGGTGCCGGTCATCGAACCCGGCGGAGTGATGCAAACCGGAGAAATGCGTGTTTCACTCCTCACATGATCGCAAACATCCCATTCGGGGAGAGGCAGTCGCGTTTGAGCATATTTGAACCGGACGAGGGCACCCTGGTGGTCCTTCCCTCGTTGTCGCTGCCCCAGGATGAGCTGCGCAGGATCACCGGCCCCCTCTGCTACGAGGAGCGGCTGCTGTTCCTTCTCCTCACCCTGAGGAAGCCGAAGGTCGAGGTCGTCTACCTCACCTCGACCCCCGTGGACAGCGCGGTCGTGGACTACTACCTCGGTTTCCTCGACGATCCCGACGAGGCCCGCACGCGCCTGCAAATGATCAGTTTGGATGATCCCGACACGCATCCGCTCACCGAGGCGCTGCTGCGCCGCCCGGACGCGATCGCGCGCGTCCGCGCCGCCCTCGGCCACCGTGAGGGCGACGCCGAGGACACCGGGAACGGCGGGAACGGCGGGAACGGCGGGGCCGCCTGGATGGTGCCGTTCGTGGTGAGCGAGTACGAGGAGCGCCTCGCCGAGATGCTCTCCCTGCCGATCTACGGCCCCGCCACCTCCCTCGCCCACCTGGGGTCCAAGAGCGGCGGGCGCACGATCGGCGACGAGGCCGGGGTGCCGCTGGTCAGGGGCTTCGGCGACCTGCGCTCGATGATCGAGGTGGAGCACGCCGCCCGCGCGCTGGGTCCCGCGAGCAAGCTGATGGTCAAGCTCAACAACAGCTACTCGGGGCTCGGCAACGCCATCGTGACCAAGGACGACCGGCCGCTCGCCTCCTGCCCCACGAGTTTCTCCGCGGCGGACGAGAACTGGACGACGTTCGCCGAGAAGGTCGCCGAGCGGGGCGCGGTGATCGAGGAGTTCATCGAGGACCGGCCGCTGTACTCCCCCAGCGCGCTGGCGCGGATCACCCCCGGCGGCTCCTACGACGTGGTCGCCACCCACGAGCAGATCCTCGGCGGTCCCAACGGCGACGTCTACCAGGGCTGCACCTTCCCCGCCCGGCAGGAGTACCGGGCCGAGCTGGGCGCGCACGCGGAGCGGATCGCCAGGATCCTCGCGGGCCGCGGCGTGGTGGGGCTGTTCGGCATCGACTTCTTCGCCGTCAAGACCGACGGCGGCTACCGCACGCTGATGTGCGAGATCAACCTGCGCATCGGCGGCACCACCCATCCGTTCGGCGCCGCGATCCTGACCACCGGCGCGTCGTACGACCCGGAGAGCGGCACCCTCGTGCACGCGGGCCGGCCGAAACACTACGTGGCGACCGACAACTGCGCCGCGCCCGCCCTGCGGGGCCGCACCCCCGGGGAGGTGGTCAAGCTGGTCCACGACCAGGGCCTCGGCTTCGACCGCGAGAGGCGCACCGGGAACGTGCTGCACATGCTGGGCGGGATCCCGAAGTACGGCAAGCTCGGGTTCACCAGCATCGGCGACTCCGCGGAGGAGGCCGCCGAGCTACACCGGAGGACGCTGGTCACGCTGCGCCAGACCGCGTAGGCCGATCACACCGAGCACGATCCCCAGCACGAGGTTGACGGCGATCAGGATTCCGTGGACCACGTAGAAGGCCCTCGGATGGCCGTCCGCGAGGTTGAAGCCAAGGGTGATCCATTCGAAGATCATGAAAGCGGCAAGGCCGATCAGAAAAACAGCCATCTTTCGTGTCATTTGCATGATGTCAGTATTCCGCCGAGTGGCTCGTACCTGGTCAGGGCACCTGTAACTCCATGCGAACCGGTACGAAGCTACCCTGAGATCATCATGGGGATCAAACATGTCGCGCCCGTCGGGGTGCTGCTCGCGGCCACCGCCTTCCTCGGCGCGCCCGTACAGGCCCAGGTCGCGGACGTAGCCGTGACCGGCCCGCTCGACATGCGCGCGGGCACGGGTCCGCTGGACGCACGTGTGGGTACCGGTTCGGCGGACGCGCGCGCGGGAGCCGGTTCCGCGGCGGGTCCGCGCGCGCGGCGCGAGAGGGAACCGGTCGGCGGGATCCGGCTCGGAGGGCGGGGCCTCGTCGTCCCCGCGGGCGTGAAGGCCCCGCCCAAGACGGCCGCGAAGGCGTACGTGATCGCCGACGCCGAGAGCGGTGAGGTGCTGGCCGCCAAGGACGCCCACGGGCGCTACCTTCCCGCGAGCACGCTGAAGGCGCTGACCGCCCTCACCCTGATCCCGAAGCTGGACAAGGACCGGAAGATCAGGCCGAGCAGGCGCGCCGTGAACGAGGAGGGCAGCGCGGTCGGCCTGGTCACCAAGCCCATCTACACCGTCGAGGACCTGTTCAAGGCGCTGATGCTCGTCTCGGGCAACGACTGCGCGATGGCGCTGGCCGAGGCCAACGGCGGCCTGGCCACGACTTTGGCGGACATGAACGCCGAGGCCAAGCGGCTGCAGGCGTTCGACACGGTGGCCAAGACTCCGAGCGGGCTGGACAAGCCGGGCCAGAGCAGCTCGGCCTACGACCTGGCGCTCATCGCCCGCGCCGGTCTGGCCAACGCCGATTTTCGCCGATATATCAGCACTAAGACTGACAAGTTCCCCGCGCCCAAGGGTTACTACGAGATCGGCAACCACAACAAGCTGCTCTGGCGCTACAAGGGCATGATCGGCGTCAAGAACGGCTGGACGTCCAAGGCCATGGGCAGCTTCGTCGGCGCCGCCAAGCGCAACGGTCACACCGTCATCGTGTCGATCATGCGCCACGACGGCTACTTCTGGGAGGAGGTCGCCGACCTGCTCGACTGGGGCTTCGCCAACCGCGGCAAGGTCACCCCGGTCGGGAGGCTGGTCGACCCGGTCCCCGAAGCCGCCCCGCTGCCCACCGGACCCGCCGCCTCGGCGACCCCCGCCGCCCCGGCCCCCGTCTCCGCGCCGGACCCGGCCGCCGCCGCGCGACCCGCCGACGAGGGCGTCCCGATCGGCTTCTACGCCCTCGGCGCCGCCCTGCTCGGCGGCCTGGCCTGGCTGGTGTACGGCCTGCGCAGGCGCTCCCACCGGGCACGGTGACCCCGAGAACCCTCGTCGCGCCCGGAGCACCCGCTCCGGGCGCGGGTACGGGTACGGATCGCCCGCCCCGGTCCGGGTGGACGGCCTCATCGCGGCGGTCCGCCCGTTCCCGGTGCCCCGGTCACCCCTCGGCCGGTTCCTCGCGGCTCGGGACCGGTGCGGCCGGGAGGGTCCTGACCCCCAGGACGGCGCTCCAGACGACGAAGACCAGGAGCAGGGCCGCCTGGCCGTACATGACGAGGGTGATGGTCCGGCTCATCTCGTCGGCGAGGTCGGCGCCGTGTTCCATCCCGGCCAGACGGACGCACAACATCGGCAGCGCCAGGATCGCCAGGGCGATCGGCCACGACGGGGTGCGCCGGGCGGGTGCGTACACGTGCACGCAGCCGTACGCGACACCCGCGCCCAGGATGAGCGCGCTCGCCAGGCCGGGATCGTCCATCCACGGCCATATCCAGGCGGCGGTCGCGGGGGACGCGATCACCTCGTACAGCGCGGTGAGAGCGGCACCGGCGGCGAGGGGAGGCAGCAGGAGCCACAGCGTCCGGCGCACGGGCCGCGCGTCCCGGTGGAAACCGGCCCACAGGGCCAGCACCGTGACCAGGGACGGCAGCAGGCCGACCAGCTCGCTTCCGAGGAAGGCGGACGGGCCACCGAGATCGGCCGGGAACGCCCGGACCAGCCACGGCACCTCCGGAACGAGCGCGAGGAGCGCCAGCGCCCTGGCGGCGCGCGGGCGCCCGGCGAGGAGCGCCGCGAACGGGGCGAACCAGAGAGCGCCCGCGAGACTTTCCAGGATGGCCACGAGCCGCTCGGGCGATCCCGGAGGCTCCACCTGGGCGAACAAGGGCCCGACCCCGCCGATCACCCCGTACACGCGCAGAGTGATCGTGAAGGCCAGGGCCCCGAGGAGCGCCTGGAGGCCCAGGCCCAGCAGGGCGATCAGGCGGACCGTCTCCCCCCACGCGAGGAACCTCGGCGCCGGGTGGCCCGCTCCCCCGAGACGGACCCGGACAGCCAGCGCGGCGACACTGGCGATCTCCGACCAGCGGGGCCGGGGCCCGTCGGCGTCGGAGACGCCCGGCGAGCCCTCCAGGAACACCGAGACCATCTCCTCCTCGCGCTCGGCGCGGTAGGAGGCGGGCAGCAGGCGCAGCCAGCGGCGGTAACGATCCTCCAGCAGGCTAGTCGGCGCGGCACTTCCAAGCTCGCCCTCATGCGGAACCGCGCGATCTCCTGCACGCGAGACCTCCCGCTCGTCCCCGCGATCGCCCTCGCTCGGTGTCTCGCTCGGTGTCTCGCTCGGTGTCTCGCTCGGTGTCTCGCTCGGTGTCTCGCTCGGTGTCTCGCTCGGAGTCTTGCTCGGAGTCTTGCTCGGGACCTCACGCAGAGCATCGCGCTCGCCCTCGCGCCGAACCTCGCGCTCGCCCTCGCGCGGAACCTGGGACTCACCCTCGCGCGGGGTCTCCCCACCCGCCCTCACGCGGGGCCTCCGGCGGGGGCCGGTCGGGCGTTCCGGGCGCGGAGCCTGTCGACGGCGGTCCGGGCGTTCTCCGCGAGCCGGACGGCCTCGGCCTCCAACGTCCGCGAGCCGGAGTCGGTGAGCCGGTAGTAGCGGCGCAACCGCCCCTGCTGGACCTCCTCTCGGTCGAGGGCCACCAGGCCGTCGCCCGCCAGCCGGTCGAGCACGCCGTAGAGCGTGCCGACCTTGAGCTGGACCCGCCCGCCGGACAGCCGCTCGACCTCACGCACGATGCCGTAGCCGTGACACGGCTCGTCGACCAGCGCGGTGAGGATGAGGAACGCGGGCTCCGTCATCACCCTTGGAGTCATGCCTTGCAGCATATATCGGAAAGCAGGATATGAAGAGGGGGCGATCGCTTGCGGCGACGGGCCTTCAGGCGCGGATGGCGGTCGCCGGGATCGGGGTGGGGTCGGGCGGAGGCCCCAGGGAGGCGGTCGCGGTCCAGGCGGCGGCGTACATGATCACGCGGGCCGAGAAGTTGATCCAGACCAGCAGGCCGACCACCACGGCGAACACCCCGTAGACGGGGTTGTTCAGGGTGCCCGAGAGGATCAGCGCGGCGAGCTGCTTGAGAAGGGCGAAACCGGCCGCGCCGAGCAGGGCCCCGCGCAGCAGCACCGGCAACGGCTGCCTGGACCTGCCCAGCCCGCGCAGGATGACCAGGAAGACGACGACGTCGGCGAGCACGCTGACCGCCAGCCCGGCGAGCCAGATGGTGGCGGTGGCCACGAACGACCCCGACAGCCCGAGCCACCCGGCCACGACCCCGCTGGCCTGGGTGGCGAAACCGGCGACCAGCACCGACGCCACCATCGTCGTGCCGACGACCACGAGCGCGAGCAGGTCCCTCAGCTTGGCCAGGGCGAAGTTGAGCGGCGACTCGGTCGTCATGGAGATCTCGCGCAGCGCGCCGCGCAGCGCGTCGATCGCGCCGAGCCCGGCGTACAGGAGCCCGAGCAGGCCGATCACCCCGGCGCTGGTCCGGGATCCGGCGATCTGCTGGATCGGCAGCTTGTCGGCGAGGCCGGGCAGGTACTGGTCGATCGCCGCCTGCAGGGTCACGATGGCGTCGGGCCTGACGGAGAGGAAGTAGCCGAAGACCGCGAAGGCCAGCGCGATGATCGGGAAGAACGACAGGAAGGCGAAGTAGCTGACCGCTCCCGCCAGCCGGTCGCCGGACTGGATCTGGTAACGCTGGAAGGTCCTGACCAGGTGATCGAGCCAGTGCCACCTGACCCGGGCCACGCCGAGCGCCCTCCCGGATCGCTCACGGGCCGATCGGACGCGTTCCAGCAGGCTTGTCACGTGCGCCCCCTACCCAGTCACCGCCGTCCCGATCGTGGACGGCGGCGGAAAAGCGGCCGTGCGTACACGGGGGACCACGGAGCGGGCGGGGGGCGGGCCCGGACCTTCGGCCACGCGGACGGCCGTACCGAAAACGGCCCGGGCGAGGATCTCACCCGGGCCGCCCAAGGAAGATCAGGAAGTGGGCAGGAACCCCACGCGGTCGCGCACCCTGGCCATGGTCTCGGCGGCCACCGCCCGGGCCCGGGTGGCCCCGACGGCGAGCAGCCGGTCGAGCTCGGCCTCGTCGGCGAGCAGCTTCTCGGTGCGCTCGCGGATCGGGGTGAAGGTGTCGACCACGAGCTCGGCCACGTCCTTCTTGAACGTGCCGTACCCCTGCCCGGCGTAGCGGGCCTCCAGCTCGGGGATCGGGACGCCGCTCAGCGCGGACTGGATGCGCAGCAGGTTGGTGACGCCGGGCTTGTTCTCGTCGTCGGCGAGGACCTCGGAGCCGGTGTCGGTGACCGCACGCATGATCTTCTTGCGGAGCGGCCCCGGCTGCTCCAGCAGGTCGAGGATCCCGGTGGGCGAGGAGGACGACTTCGACATCTTCGCCGTGGGCTCCTGGAGGTCGGTGATCTTCTCGACCCCCTTGACGATGTGCGGCTCGGGCAGCGTGAAGGTCTCGCCGAAGCGGTGGTTGAAGCGCTGCGCGAGGTCGCGGGTGAGCTCCAGGTGCTGCTTCTGGTCCGCGCCGACCGGGACCCGGTTGGCCTGGTAGAGCAGGATGTCGGCCGCCTGCAGGATCGGGTAGGTGAACAGCCCGACACTCGCCGAGCTCTCACCGGCCTTGGCCGCCTTGTCCTTGAACTGGGTCATCCGCCCGGCCTCGCCCATTCCGGTGAGGCAGATCAGCACCCAGGCCAGCTCGGTGTGCTCGCGGACGTGGCTCTGCACGAAGACCGTGGAGCGCTCGGGGTCGAGACCGGCGGCGAAGAGCTGGGCCGCGGCGACCCTGGAGCGCCTGCGCAGCACGTCCGGCTGGTAGTCCACGGTGATCGCGTGCAGGTCGACGACGCAGTAGAAGGCGTCGTACCCCTCCTGCATGGCGACGTACTGCCTGATGGCACCGAGGTAGTTTCCCAGGTGGAAGGAGTCTGCGGTCGGCTGGATTCCCGACAGGACACGAGGACTGGCCATAACAGCCAATTCTGTCAGCTGCCGGGAGTGCTTGGCGCGCCGCTCGAGGCATCCCCGCACGGCACCTCGCTCGCGATACCCCCGCGCAGCGCCCCGCTCGCGGCACCCCCGCGCGCGGGGCGCTCCTCGGCCTGTTCGGCGGGCAGGCCGAGGTGACCTCGCGGCCCCCGAGCGCGGGGCGCTCCCGTCAGCTGTCGGGGGCGGGCGGCGTCTCCGGGCGCGGCGCGCTCCGTTTGATCCTCACCCGGGAGACCCGGCGCCCGTCCATGTCGGTGACCGTCAGGTCGAACCCCGGGATCTCCACCCGCTCCCCGAGCGCGGGAAGGTGGCCGAGCGCCCACATGACGAACCCGCCGAGGGTCTCGTACGGGCCGTCGGCCAGGCGGATCCCGCTCTCGGTCGCCACCTCGTCGAGGTTGGCCAGCCCGTCGAGCTCGACCTCCCCCGCGGGCAGCGCGACGTGCTCGTCCGCCACGTCGTGCTCGTCGCGGATGTCGCCGATCAGCTCCTCGACGAGGTCCTCCAGGGTGACGATGCCCGCCGTGCCGCCGTACTCGTCGACCACGATCGCCAGGTGGTGCCCCTCCCTGCGCATCTCCGACAGCGTGGCCATCAGCCGCTTGCTGGTGGGGACCAGCTTGACCGGGCGGATCGGCACCAGCTCGCTGATCGGCTCGATGGACCCGGTCAGCACCGGGTCGAGCAGGTCGCGGATGTGCACGAAGCCCACGATGTCGTCGTAGGAGTCGCGGTAGACGGGGAAGCGGGAGTGCGGCATGGCCGCGGCCAGGATCGCCGCCTCGGCCAGCCGCGTGTCGGCGGACATGAACTCCACCTCGGTGCGCGGCAGCATCACCTCACGAAGCTGCCGCTTGCCCGCCGCGAACACCTCCCCGATCAGGTGGCGCTCGTCGGCGGTGAGCTCCTGGTGGCCCACCACCATGTCGCGCAGTTCCTCGGTGGAGATCTCCTCGCGGTCGGCGTCGGGGTTGCCGCCGAGCAGCTTGACGACCCCGTCGGTGGACTTGGACAGCGCCCAGATGATCGGCCGCGACAGCGCGGCCATCCGGTCGAGGAACGGCGCGACCAGCAGGGAGATCCCCTCCGCGCGCTGCCTGGCGATCCGCTTGGGGGCCAGCTCGCCGAGGACCAGCGAGGCGTACGAGATCGCCAGCGTCACCAGCACCAGGGAGAGCGGGGCCGTCACGGCCTCCGGCACCCCCCAGCCGGTCACCACGGGGATGAGGTCCTTGGCGAGGGTGTCGGCGCCGAAGGCGGCCGAGAGCATGGTCGCCACGGTGACGCCGATCTGCACCGCGGACAGGAAGCGGTTGGGGTCGCGGGCCAGCTTGGCGGCCCTCGCCCCCCTGCGGCCCCGGGTGTCGAGCCGTCTGACCTGGCTCTCCCTGAGGGAGACCATGGCCATCTCCGCCGCGGCGAAGAATCCCCCGATCAGTACGAAGAGCATGACCAGGGCGATGTTCGCCAGGACGCTGTTCACGAGATCGTCTCCGTCATGGCGGTCGCCCGTTCCGGCGGTGGCCGATATTTGATGTGCCAGCATATGCTGGCGATAGACTTACAAAAGTAAACAAGTACAAACATCATCAAACAGGAGGCTCCGTGAAGCTGCTCGTCACCGGAGGCGCCGGATACATCGGCGGGGTCGTGGCGGCGCAACTCGTCGAGGCGGGCCACGAGGTCACCGTGCTGGACGACCTCTCCACCGGCCACGCCGACGCGGTGCCGCCGGGCGCCCGCTTCGTAGAGGGGTCGATCACCGACGCCGCCGGCCTGCTGCCCGGCACCGACGCCGTGCTCCACTTCGCGGCGAAGTCCCTGGTCGGCGAGTCCGTGGAGCGGCCGGGCCTCTACTGGGCGCACAACCTCGGCGGCACCCTGGCCCTGCTCGACGCCATGCGGGGTGCCGGGGTGGGCCGGATCGTCTTCTCCTCCACCGCCGCGACGTACGGCGAGCCGGAGCGCTCCCCGATCGAGGAGACCGACCCGACCCGGCCGACCAACCCCTACGGCGCGTCCAAGCTCGCCGTCGACACCGCGCTGAGCACGTTCGCCGGGCTGTACGGCCTGGCCGCGGTGAGCCTGCGCTACTTCAACGTGGGCGGCGCCTACACCGCCGGGGACGGCAGGGTCTACCGCGAACGTCACACCGTGGAGACCCACCTGATCCCTAACATCCTCGCCGTCGCGCTCGGCGGGCGCGAGTCGGTCAGCGTGTTCGGCACGGACTACCCCACTCCCGACGGCACATGCGTGCGCGACTACATCCATGTGGCCGACCTCGCCAGGGCCCACCTGCTGGCGCTGGACGCCTGCTCCCCGGGCGAGCACAAGATCTACAACCTGGGCAACGGGACGGGCTTCTCGGTCCAGGAGGTGCTGTCGGTCTGCCGCGAGGTGACCGGCCACGAGATCCCCGCGATCGTGCGCGAGCGCCGCGCCGGCGACCCGGCCGTGCTGGTGGCCTCGTCGGAGAAGATCCAGCGCGAGCTCGGCTGGAAGCCCGAGCACCCGTCGGTCCGCGACGTCGTCGCCGACGCCTGGGCCGCCCTGCTCGGCTGACATCACCCCGCTCAGCTGGCACCGCCCCGCTCCGCCGCCCCGGCCGCGCCACCGGTCCCGGAAACCCGCGGCCGGGGCCGGGCGCGGACCGGCCGGCCGCGCCTACCCCAGGCTGAGGCGGGCCGTGTTGTTGGCCGGGCGGCGGTCGCCCAGACGCAGGGAGTAGACGGTCGCCTCGGCCCGTGGCGCGTGCGCGCGGGCCACGAAGGCGAGCATGAAGCTCACCCGCCTGCCCGCGCCGACCGTACGGAGCCTGCACCCGACGTAGGCGGGGTGGGAGTCGCAGCGCGCGCCCCGCGCCGACATCAGGCGCGCCCCGCCGGTGTCGAAGAGGACCCCGGCGTCGTGGACGCGCCGCGGCCCGCGGTTGCGCACCACCGCCGCCACGGTGACCAGGCGGCCCGCACGCGTCGCGCGCGACAGCCTGACGGCCAGGTCCGTACCCTCGTCCACCTCGGTCAGCGTCTCGGAGGAGTTGTTCGTCTCGTCGTCGTCCACGACCTCGGAGGAGAGCGTCGCGACCGCCCTCAGCGGGCCCCGCGCACCGGGCCGCACCACCCCGACGATCGTCACCCCGCCGCTCTGCCCGGCCAGGACGTCCGTCGGCGAGGGACATACCACCTCTCCGGCCACGGCCCCGGGCAGGCACTCGGCGACGTTGACGCCGACCACCGCCATCTCCTCGGGCAGCCGTACGGTGAGCAGCGGAAGCACCGCGTCGCCGGGACCGTCGTTGCGCACCTCGGCGCGGTAGGCCAGCGGCTGACCGGGCTGCGCCCGCTTCGGGGAGGCCGTCAGCCGCACCGAAAGGTCGGCGCCGCCCCAGCCGTCGTCGTCGGGTGAGGCGAGGGCCCCCCGGGGTGCCGCCGCGAGCACGAGACAGATCGCCCCGGCGACGATCCGCGCCGTGGCGTGCCCCCTGAACAGCGATCCCCCGACCACAAGTGATCATTGAACGCCGGGTCGCGCCGCTCCGCGATGATCGACACGCCGCCTTTTCCCGTCGTCCACACGGGGAAAGCCCGTCGTCCACACGGGGAAAGCCGGGAAGCGCGGGCGCCGGAGGGCCGGGCGGCACGGGATGACCTGGACCGCGAAAGACACGGGGAACGCGAAAGGGGCCCCGGCACACCGGGGCCCCTTTCGCGTGACGGCTCGGATCAGGCTGATCGGATCAGGCCGATCGGACCGGACCGATCGGGTCGGACCCATCGGATCAGGCCGATCAGGTCAGGCCGAGCGGATCAGACCAGGTCAGATCAGGCCGAGCTCGCGTACCGCGGAACGCTCCTCCTCCAGCTCGCGCACCGTGGCGTCGATGCGCTCGCGGGAGAAGGCGTCGATCTCCAGGCCCTGGATGATCTCCCACTTGCCGTCGCGCGAGGCGACCGGGAAGGACGAGATGAGGCCCTCCGGCACGCCGTACGAACCGTCGGAGGGAATCGCGGCCGAGGTCCAGGCGGTGCCGTTGACCCAGTCGAAGACGTGGTCGATCGCGGCGTTGGCGGCGGAGGCGGCCGAGGACGCGCCCCGGGCCTCGATGATCGCGGCGCCGCGCTTGGCGACGGTGGGGATGAAGGTGTCGCGCAGCCAGGTCTCGTCGACCAGCTCGGCGGCGATCTTGCCACCGACCTCGGCGTGGAAGAGGTCGGGGTACTGAGTGGCGGAGTGGTTGCCCCAGATGGTCATCTTCTTGATCTCGGTGACCGGGACCCCCAGCTTGGCCGCGAGCTGGGAGAGCGCGCGGTTGTGGTCGAGGCGGGTCATCGCGGTGAAGCGCTCGGCCGGGACATCCGGGGCGTGCTGCTGGGCGATGAGCGCGTTGGTGTTGGCCGGGTTGCCGACCACCAGCACGCGGATGTCGTCGGCCGCGTTGTCGTTGATCGCCTTGCCCTGCGGGCCGAAGATGCCGCCGTTGGCCTGGAGGAGGTCGCCGCGCTCCATGCCCTTGCTGCGGGGACGGGCACCGACCAGCAGCGCGACGTTGGCGCCGTCGAACGCCACGTTCGGGTCGTCGGTGACCTCGATGCCGCTCAGCAGCGGGAACGCGCAGTCGTCGAGCTCCATCGCGGTGCCCTCGGCGGCCTTCACGGCCTGCGGGATCTCCAGGAGGCTCAGCTTGACCGGGACGTCGGCGCCCAGCAACTGGCCCGAGGCGATGCGGAAGAGCAGCGCGTAGCCGATCTGACCGGCGGCGCCGGTGACGGTGACCTTTACGGGAGTCTGGGCCATGACCTTCCCCTACTCGAAGGATGAATTGTGACGCTCGGATGCTACCCGTCCACGGTGGACGGCCGTCCGGCGAGTGCCCCGATCCGCGCGCCGGGCGGTGCGACCTGCGCGACAAGCCCCCTCCCCCGCCGACGGCGCGGCGCGTCCCCGGCGAAAGCCCCGGTCAGGCGCAGGCGACCCCGGCAGGAACCTCGGTCAGGCGCAGGCGGCCCCCGCGAAAGCCCCGGTCAGGCGCAGGCGACCCCGGCAGGAACCTCGGTCAGGCGCAGGCGGCCCCCGCGAAAGCCCCGGTCAGGCGCAGGCGGCCTCGGCAGGAACTCCGGTCAGGTGCAGGCGGCCATGGTGGGGGCGTCGTTCTCCCGCCCGGGGAACTCGACCCTGGAGAAGTGCTTGTCGAGCAGCGTGCGGATCGTGCCGTTCCGGTAGAGGTCGGCGACCGCGCCCTTGACGGCCTCGCAGGTGCGCGCGTCGCCCCTCTTGAGCGCCACCGCGTAGCGCTCGTCGGTGAGCTTCAGGCCGAGCAGCTTGTAGCGGATGCTCTCCCGGTTGGCGAAACCGGCGAGCAGCAGGTCGTCACCGGGGATCGCGTCGACCTGCCCGGCCTGCAGCATGTTGACGCATTCGGTGTAGGTCTGGGCGGGCACCAGCGTGAGCTGCCCGACCGCGCCCTGCAGGACGGCCACGGCCGCGCTGGAGGCCGGCTGGCACATCCGCCTGCCCTCCAGGCCCTTCAGGCCCACGATCGGCGAGCCGTCCTTGACGAGGGCGTCGACGTGGGCGAGGTAGTACGGGCCCGCGAAGGTGACGTCGTCGGTGTCGTTGATCGAGTACGTCGACAGGACCAGGTCGACGTCGCCGTCCGCCAGCAGTTTCGGCCGTTCGGGGCGGCTGGTGCTCCGGAAGGTGACACCGCTCTCCGGCACTCCCATCGCCTTGGCGATCGCGAGTGCCAGGTCGATCTCGAAGCCGCTCCACCTGCCCTGGTTGTTCAGCGCGATGCCGGGCAGGGAGTCGCGCACGCCGACGACGAGCCTGTCCGTGCCCGCGGCCTTGTCCACCACGGAGGTGAACGCGGTGGGGACGGGCTTCTCCGGTTCGTCCTCCGGGGTGGCCCCCGGCCACCAGCGGGCCGCGGCGATCCCACCTGCGACCAGCAGCAGCACGGCCACGGCGGCGGCGATCCAGCGCCCCCGGCGCGGGCGCCGCGGCGTCTCCGGGGCCCCGACGAGGGTCGCGGACGCCTGCCAGCTGGGCGGCGGCACCTCGCCCCCCTGCTCCGGCCCGGGGGCCGGGGGGTGGTCCCAGTAGTCCGGGGAGGACGGGTGGCCGCGGTACGCCGGCGAGCGGCGATCCGCCGGGAAGTGGTCCTGGGGAAAGTGGTCCTGGGAGAAGCGGTCCTGGGGGAAGTGGTCGGGAGAGCGCGGATCAGGTGGTCGCTGCCCCGGGGAGTGACGCTCCGAGGGACGCGACCCGGGAGAGCGGTGGTCCGGGAAGCGGTGGTCGGGGAAGGACGGGTGCTCCACGGGAGACGGGTGCTCCACGGGAGCGGGGGCGGGGGTGTACGACGGCCCGCCGTGGGCGGCGGGCGCGCGGCGCTCACCCTGCCCCGGCCCGGTCTGGCCACCCGTCCCCTGATGAAACACCTGACCGCCCTGACCGATCTGACCGTCCCGACCGATCTGGCTGCCCTGACCGATATGGCCGCCCTGGCCTGCTTGATCGCCTTGCCCGGTGTGGGGGTGCTGGTCGTGGACGGGCTGCCGGGCCCGGAATCCCGTGGACGGGAGGGGCTGGTCGCCCGAGACACCGCCCGTCCGGGGCTTCGGGGTGCGCATGGGGCTGGTGGCGTCGCTGTCGAGCTCCTGGTCGCCCCTCCGGTCGTCCTTCCGGTCGCCGTCGGCGTACCCTCGCTCCTGGCCCCGCTCACGGGACCGGAGCTCGTCGCGGGACGGTTCGGGGACGGCGACCTTGGCGCCCTGGGTGAGGATCGCGGGCGAGGCGTTCGCCGTCTCGGGATGGCCGAGCAGCCGGAGCAGGAGCTGGTCGGCCGAGGGCCGCGTGGCGGGCGACTTGGCCAGCGCCGAGCCGACCACGCCGCGTAACGGCTCCGGCAGCGTGCCGAGGTCGACCTCGTGGTTGAGGATGCGGTTGAGCACCACGGCGATCGAGCTGCCGGCGAAGATCGTCTCGCCGGTCGCGGCGAACGCGATGGTCGCCCCCCAGGCGAAGACGTCGGTGTGCGGCCCGACGTCGGCGCCGGAGATCTGCTCAGGCGCCATGTACGCGGGAGTGCCGATGGCCCGGCTGGTGATCGTGCCGGTGGAGTCGAGGATGCGGGCGATACCGAAGTCGACGACCCTCGGGCCGTCGGCGGCGATGAGCACGTTGTCCGGCTTGAAGTCGCGGTGCACGATCGAGGCGTGGTGGATCGCGGTGAGCGCGGTGGCCGTGCCGATCGCCAGCCGCTGCAGCGGGGAGCCCTTGAGGGGGCCGTCGGTCTCCACGACCTCGCGCAGCGACCTGCCCTCGATGTACTCGCTCGCGATGTAGGGGGTGTCGCCTTCGAGGTTGGCGTCCATCACGCCCGCCGTGCAGAACGAGGCGACGCGCTGGGCGGCCCTCGCCTCCCTGGCGAACCGGGATCTGGCGATGGCGTCACCCGAGAACTTCACGTGCAGCAACTTGATCGCCGCCCGCTCGCCCGCGGCGTTGATCCCCAGGTAGACGATGCCCTGCCCGCCCTCGCCGACCCGCCCGACGACACGGAACGGCCCGAGCTGGCGCGGCTCTCCCGCTTCCAGTGGCGCGATCTCCGGCATCATCGTCCCCACGGTCTCGTAATCTTCGACGTGGCAAACTTTACGGCGCCATGACCCACCCTCTCCCCTCGTTATCCCGACGTGACCTCACATTTCCTACGACAACGACTCGGCTTCCACCCGTGTCACGATAAAAAGCGACAGGCAGCGTTACCCCCCAATCTCCGACATTCACCCCAATCTGGCGCTCCAGCCGCTTAGATCGCTACCGTTGTACGTCCCTCAGGCAAGCCGGAGCAAAAACTTCCATGCGCCGATACATCGGTTATCGCGAGTTCGTGCAGCGCGATCAGCGTTCCCTCGTCGGCACCGCCCTTCTCCTCACCGGCAGCCACGAGCAGGCCATCCGCCTCACCCTGCGTTCCTTCCACACCGTCGCCCTCTCCTGGCCGCCGCCGCTGTGGGAGAACCCCACCACGCACGCCCAGATCGCGCTCTACCGCCGCTTCCTCCAGCGGCCGAGCGCCGCCGGGCCGACGGCCCTGGTGCGGATCGCGCCCAGGCAGCGGCTCCTCGTGGTCGCCTGCCTGCACGACGGCAGGTCCCAGGCGGAGATGGCCTCCCTTCTCGGGCTCTCGGAGGAGACCGTGAAGTCGGAGATCGCCGAGGCGGTCGACACCCTCACCAAGGGCAGCGAGAGCCGCCTGATCACCCGGATGGCCAACGCCGCGGGCGAGGCCTCCGTCCCCGACCTCACCGTCCGGTCCATGCGTACGCTCAGGCGGCGTCGCGCCAGGGGCGCACTCCTCGCCGTGGCGGCGGCGCTCGTGCCGGTCGGCCTGATCGCCGCCTTCGTCGTGGTCCAGCAGGGCGAGGTGTGGAACTCGGCGCTGGGCGAGCGCGGCCGGCCGCACGCGGCACAGGCGCAGGAGCCCGTACGAGCGGTCTCCAGCCCGGAGCCCGACGGCTCCGACGGGGGCGGCGGGGAGACCGGTGCCCTCCCGGCGCCGTGGCAGGCCCCGCGGACCTCCTCGGTGATCCGCTACGCGTCCCCCGGGCCGTGTCCCGACGCCCCCGTCGGAACACCTCCCGCACGCGCCGGAGACGTCACCTGCGCGGGCTGGACGCTGACGATGGCCTCCGGCGGCCCCGAGAGCCCCGCTCCCGGCCTCGCCGGGTGCGAGGGCCCGGAACCCTGCGAGGCGACGCTGCGCGTCCCCGACGCCGTCCAGCGCCTCGCGCACGGCGACGAGGAGAAGGGCCCCCGGCTCGCCCCCGCCATCAGCCCCGACGGGCGCCGCGTCGCCTACCTGAGCGCGGCGGAGCGACGCTACGTGGCCCACGACCTCGGCAGTGGCGTGAAGCGCTACCTGTCGCCGGTCCTCGCCGCCTCCGACACCGAGAACGGCACCCGGGTGAGCGTCTCCCCCAACGGCCGCCACTTCACCGTCACCCTCGGCGAGCGGCGGCTGCGGACCGACTTCACGACCGGCGCCCTGACGTCTGTACCCGCAGGACAGACGCCTCCGGCGCAGCGGATCGCCACCTGGCTCCAGGAGAGGTACGGGACCTGGGCCGACTCCCCCGGCGGAAGACACTCCGCCGCGGTCGTCGCAGGGAAGGGCGAGGAGCCCCACAGCCTCCACGTCATCGACGCCGCGTCACGACGGGTCTTCAAGCGGCACCCGCTCCCCGAGACGAGGCGGCCCGCCACGGCCGAGGTCGTGAGCTGGCTGAACAACCGCGAGGTGGTCGTACGGATGAGCGCCAAGGCCGGGGGCGGCCTCCTCGGCTTCTACCGGGTGGACGCCGTCACCGGCCGTTCGCACCGCGTGCCCGGCCTCCCGGCGAACGCCCCGCTCGTCCTGGGGGCGGTGACGGCGCCGTGACCGGCCACCCGGCGCCGTAAGCGCGCCGGGCGCCGTGAGTTACGGAAGGGCACCGGGCGCCGTATACGCGAGAGGGCGCGCGGGGGCCGTGAACGCGGGAGGGCACCGGGCGCCGTGAGTGCGGATGGGCGCACCGGGCGCCGTGAACGCGGGAGGACGCGCGAGGAACCGTGAGTGCGGAAGGGCGCACCCGGCGCCGTGAACGCGGGAGGACGCGCGAGGAACCGTGAGTGCGGAAGGGCGCACCCGGCGCCGTGAGCGCGGGAGGGCGCCAGGCGCGCGGGGAGAGCCCGCCTCCGGTGCGGAGAACGGGAAAAGGGCCGCCGTGGGGCGGCCCTTTTCCCGGGCGTTTCCTGGGCGACGGAACCGGCCGCCGACCTGCTGCCACCCGGCAGCGGGCGGGCGGCCGGTCCGGCACCGGCCCGTGTCGGCCCGGTGCCGCCGGACGCCGGTCAGGCTCCGGCTGTCAGCCCACCTTCTTCTTCAGGTTCTCGTCCAGGGCCGCCAGGAAGTCCTGGGTGGTCAGCCACTTGGCGTCGCCGCCGACCAGCAGGGCGAGGTCCTTGGTCATCTGACCGCCCTCGACGGTCTCGACGCAGACCTGCTCCAGCTTCTCCGCGAAGTCGATCAGCGCGGGGTTGTTGTCGAGCTTGCCGCGGTGCTGCAGGCCCCGGGTCCACGCGAAGATCGAGGCGATCGGGTTCGTGGAGGTGGGGTTGCCCTTCTGGTGCTCGCGGTAGTGGCGGGTCACCGTGCCGTGGGCGGCCTCGGCCTCGACGGTCTGACCGTCGGGGGTGAGCAGGACCGAGGTCATCAGGCCGAGCGAGCCGAAGCCCTGCGCGACGGTGTCGGACTGGACGTCGCCGTCGTAGTTCTTGGCGGCCCAGACGTATCCGCCCTCCCACTTGAGCGCCGCGGCGACCATGTCGTCGATGAGGCGGTGCTCGTAGGTGATCCCGGCGGCGTCGAAGTCGGCCTTGAACTCGGTCTCGAAGACCTCGGCGAAGATGTCCTTGAAGCGGCCGTCGTAGACCTTCATGATCGTGTTCTTCGTGGAGAGGTAGACCGGGTAACCGCGCGACAGGCCGTACCGCATGGAGGAGCGGGCGAAGTCGCGGATCGATTCGTCCAGGTTGTACATCGCCATCGCGACGCCGGGGCCGGGGAAGTCGTAGACGTCGAGCTCGATCGGCTCCGAGCCGTCCTTGGGGGTGTAGGTGAGGGTCAGGCTGCCCTCGCCGGGGACCTTCAGGTCGGTGGCGCGGTACTGGTCGCCGAACGCGTGACGGCCGATGATGATCGGCTTGGTCCAGCCGGGGACGAGCCTCGGCACGTTGGACATGATGATCGGCTCACGGAAGATGACGCCGCCGAGGATGTTGCGGATGGTCCCGTTCGGGGACTTCCACATCTTCTTGAGGCCGAACTCCTCCACCCGAGCCTCGTCAGGGGTGATCGTGGCGCACTTGACGCCGACGCCGTACTGCTTGATCGCGTTCGCGGCGTCGATCGTCACCTGGTCGTCGGTGGCGTCGCGGTGCTCGATCCCGAGGTCGTAGTACTTCAGGTCGACGTCGAGGTAGGGAAGGATCAGCTGGTCCTTGATGAACTGCCAGATGATCCGGGTCATCTCGTCGCCGTCAAGCTCGACGACGGGGCCCTCTACCTTGATCTTGGGCATGCGTGTGGTTCCCCTTCTGAACTAAATTGGCCAGACAGTCCTTTTTGAGGCTCACTGGCCGTGAGGCTATCGGACCGGGCCGATCGCCTCGCGACGCACCCGTTCGTCCGACCTGTCACATCGGTACGAGGTCCTTGAACTCAAGGATGAACCCGGCCGCCGCCAGGGCGAGGCCGAGGCCTCCGAGCGTGACGACGTCCGTGGCCTTGCGGCGGACGGCGAGACGCCCGCCCGAGGCCAGCCGGACGAGCGCCCCCAGCATCATGACGGCACCCATGGCGATCCCGCCCCAGTAGGGCAGGCCCAGCAGTACGGAGAGGGTGAGCGCGGCGAGCGCCCCGCCCATCACCAGGGGGTAGGCCCCCCAACGTTCCCTGTTCGCCTCGGCCGCTCGCGCGTTCACCGGCCCACCACCCGCTCTCGCCCCTGACTCCGGCTCATCGATCGGAAATCGGCTTCCACTTCTGGTCCCGCTCGCCGATGTACTCGCTGTCAGGGCGGATCAGCCGGTTGTCGGCGTGCTGCTCGATGACGTGTGCGGTCCATCCTGACATGCGGCTGACGGAGAAGACGGGGGTAAACAGATCCGTCGGGATGCCGAGATAGTGGTAGACGGTCGCCGCGTAGAAGTCGACGTTCGGGTAGAGGCCTTTCGTCTCGAAGACGACCTCCTCCATCTCCTTGGACATCCGGTAGTACGTGTCGTCGCCGGACGCCTCACCGAGCTCCTGCGACATCTTGCGCAGGTGCGTGGCGCGCGGGTCCTCGGTCTTGTAGACGCGGTGCCCGAAGCCCATGATCTTCTCACCGGCGGCGAGCCTGTCGCGTACGGCCCGGGCCACCGAACCCGTGTCGAGCGACTCCAGGGTGCGCATGACCTGCTCGTTGGCGCCGCCGTGCAGGGGGCCCTTGAGGGTGCCGATGGCCGCCACGACCGCCGAGTGCATGTCGGACAGGGTCGCGGCGCAGACGCGGGCGGCGAACGTGGAGGCGTTCATCGTGTGGTCGGCGTGCAGGACCAGGCAGGCGTCGAAGATCTCGACCTCGCGCTCGCCGGGGACGCGGCCGGTGATCTGGAGGAGGAAGTTCGCCGCGACGCTCAGCTCCGGGTCCGGGTCGGGGACGGTGGTCCCGGTCCTGGCCGCGTGGTAGCGGGCGACGAGGATCGGCTGCTGCGCGGTGAGCCTGGCGGCCTTGCGCAGGTTCGCCTCGGGGGCGTTGGTGTCCTTGTCGGGATCGTCGCCCCCGGCCAGCGAGACCAGCGTGCGCAGCGCCTCCATGGGGGCCTGCTTCTCCGCGATCTCCGGGATGTTGGCCTCGGCGAGCGTGCCGAGCGTGCGCCCCCGGACCAGTTCCTCACCGTACGCCGACAGTTGCTCCCGCGTGGGGAGGGTGCCGTACTGGAGCAGGTGGGCGGTCTCTTCGAAGGTGGTGCGGCCGGCCAGATCGTGGATGTCGTAGCCACGATAGAAGAGGCGACCGGCCTGACCGTCGATGTCACTGAGCGCTGTGGACGCGGCTACGACATCGGCGAGACCTTTGGTGGGCTTGTCCGCCATGAGTGTTTCCTCCGCTTATCTGTGCCCGAAGTCTACCTGTGAGCAGCGGAAACCCTCCCGAGAGGTACAGACCAATTTCACGCAGGATTCTCCTTCTGGCAAAGGCGATTCCCCATCACCTCGTTTGGGTAAGCCGAAGCTGTAGGAATAGTTACGGCGGGCTACCTGGGGAGGAACTGCCGTGGAGGGGCCGTTCATACGCATCGAGGACACAGGCGAGGTGGTCCCGTTGCGCCCCGAGATCACGACGATCGGACGTGGCCGTGGAGTGGACATCCGGCTCACCGATCCGAGTGTTTCCCGGCTGCACGCGGAATTCGTCCGGCGCGGACCCTACCTGTACGTCGTTGACCTGGGCCTGTCCCGCAACGGCACCCGGGTCAACGGACGGCCGATCGCCCGGAGGGTGCTGGACGACGGTGACGTGGTGTCCTTCGGCGCGGCACGAGGCAGGATCGGCGGGGTGCCGCGCGAGGACTTCGCCCCGGAGGTCGAGCTCCGCCGCGCCGCGGCGCCGGAGCTGACCAGGCGGGAGGTCGATGTCCTGACGTCGCTGTGCCGTCCGGCGCTGTCGGACGAGGCGTTCGTCGCCCCGGCCACGGCCAGGGAGATCGCGGACGACCTGGTGGTGACGGAGGCGGCTGTCAAGCAGCACCTCCTGCGCCTCTACCAGAAGTTCCGCATCCCCGAGGGGACCAACCGGCGCACCCGGCTGGCGAACGAGGTCGTCGCCCTGGGGCTGGTCAGGCCCACCCCCGTGGTGCCGCCGCAGCGCGCGGCCGGGTCCCCGGAGCCTCAGACGGCGTCGTCCACCACCGCGAACCGCAGGGCCTCCTGAGGAACCGCGGGGCGTCCGTGAGGAACCGCGTCCCGGGAAACCGCGGGACGTGCGGTCTCAGCCCCGCTCGCGGGCCTGCCTCTCGGCGGCCTCGACCACGTTGGTGAGCAGCATGGCCCGGGTCATCGGGCCCACGCCGCCGGGGTTGGGGGTGAGGAAGCCCGCGACCTCCTCGACGCCGGGGGCGACATCGCCGGCGATCTTCCCGTCGACCCGGGAGACGCCGACGTCGAGCACGGCGGCGCCCGGCTTCACCATGTCCGCGGTGATCAGGTGCGGTACCCCCGCCGCGGCGACGACGATGTCGGCGCGCCGGGTGTGGGCCGCGAGGTCCTGGGTGCCGGTGTGGCAGAGGGTGACGGTGGCGTTCTCCGAGCGGCGGGTGAGCAACAGGCCGAGCGAGCGGCCCACGGTGATGCCCCGGCCGACCACGACGACCTCGGCCCCCTTGATCGGCACCCCGTACGCCTGCAGGAGCGTGACGATGCCGTACGGCGTGCAGGGCAGCGGCGCGTCGACCATGTGGACCAGGCGGCCCAGGTTGACCGGGTGGAGGCCGTCGGCGTCCTTCGCCGGGTCCATCCGCTCGATCAGCGCCTGCGTGTCGAGGTGACGGGGCAGCGGGAGCTGGACGATGTAGCCGGTGCACTCGGCGGAGGCGTCGAGCTCGTCGACGACCGCCTCGACGTCGGCCTGGGTGGCGTCCTCCGGCAGGTCCCTGCGGATGGAGGAGATGCCCACCTCCGCGCAGTCGCGGTGCTTGCCCGCCACGTAGATCTGGCTGCCGGGATCACCGCCCACCAGGACCGTGCCGAGCCCGGGGACGACTCCCCGCTCCCTCAGCGCGGCCACCCGCGCCGTGAGGTCTGCCTTGATCTTCGCCGCCGTGGCCTTGCCGTCGAGAATCCGCGCGCTCATGCGGACAACCCTCTCACGGGACCTGTGCGAGCGACGGCCCCACCCGGGCCGGCCCCCTCACGGGACTCGCGCGAACGACGGACCCACCCGGGTCAGCCCCCTCACGGGACTCGCGCGGGCGGCGGGCCCGCCGGGGTCACCTTTCCACGGAACCCGTGCGGGCGACGAGCCCGCCGGGGTCAGCGAGGTCAGCGCGCTCAGCCGCGCTCGGCCTCCCTCGCTTCCCTCCGCTCGATGATCCTGCGGGTGAACGGGATCCACTCCATGGCCCGCCCGCTGAGGTAGGCCGCGCCGAGCGCGATGATGATCATCATCCACGGGCTGATCCAGAAACCGTGCATGATCACGAAGGCGTACAGGGCGTGGTCGAGCAGGGGCATAGGGGAGCTCCACGGCTGGGACGAAAGGGGATGCTTCAGACTAACCGCAGGTCAAACCTTTTTCACCCAGCTGGTCCTGTCTAATCCGCCACTTTCTTATCTCCCGTGTGCGGCCGCCACAGCCGTACGGCGGCCGCACGCAGGGGACGGAATCAGTGGAAGAAGTGGCGGGTGCCGGTGAAGTAGAGGGTGACCCCGGCCGCCTCGGCCGCCGCGACGACCTCCTCGTCCCTGATCGAACCGCCCGGCTCCACGATCGCCTTCACTCCCGCGTCGATGAGGATCTGCGGGCCGTCGGCGAAGGGGAAGAACGCGTCGGAGGCCGCCGCGGCCCCTGAGGCGCGCTCGCCCGCCCTGGAGACCGCGAGCCGCGCCGAGTCGACCCGGTTGACCTGTCCCATGCCCACGCCCACGCTCGCGCCGTCGGAGGCGAGCAGGATCGCGTTGGACTTCACCGAGCGGCACGCCTTCCAGGCGAAGGCGAGGTCGGCGAGGACCTCGGCGGAGGCGGCGGGCCCGGCCTTCAGCTCCCAGGTGGACGGGTCGTCGCCCGGGGCGTCGACCCGGTCGGCGGTCTGCACCAGCAGGCCGCCGTCGATCCGGCGGAACTCCGCCGGGTTGGACGGCCCGCCGAGGCAGGACAGCAGCCTGATGTTCTTCTTGGCGGTGAGCACCTCCAGCGCCTCCTCCGTGAAGGAGGGGGCCACCACGACCTCGGTGAACACCTCGGCGATCTGCCGGGCCAGCTCACCGGTCACCTCCGCGTTGACCGCGATCACCCCGCCGTACGCCGAGACGGGGTCGCAGGCGTGCGCCTTGCGGTGCGCCTCGGCGACGTCGGCGCCGACCGCGATGCCGCACGGGTTCTGGTGCTTGATGATCGCCACGGCGGGACCGTCGAAGTCCCAGGCGGCCCGCCAGGCGGCGTCGGCGTCGAGGTAGTTGTTGTAGGACATCTCCTTGCCGTGCAGCTGCTCGGCGTTGGCCAGGCCGTCCTTCTGCCCCGAGTACAGGGCGGCGCCCTGGTGCGGGTTCTCGCCGTAGCGCAGCGGCGACCGCAGCTCCCAGGCCGCACCCATGTAGCGCGGCCACGCGCCGTCCTCGGCGGCGTAGACGCTCGCGAACCAGGAGGCCACCGCGGTGTCGTACGAGGCCGTGTGGGCGTACGCGGCGGCGGCGAGGCGGCGGCGCTCGACGAGGGTGAAGCCGCCCGCGGCGACCGCGGCGAGCACGTCGCCGTAGGAGGCGGGGTCGACCACGACCGCGGCGGTGCCGTGGTTCTTGGCCCCGGCCCGGATCATGGCCGGGCCGCCGATGTCGATCTGCTCCACGCACTCGGCGTCGGAGGCTCCGGAGGCCACGGTCTCCTGGAACGGGTAGAGGTTGACCACCACCAGCTCGAACGGCTCGATCTCCAGCTCTTCGAGCTGCTTGACGTGGGACGGGTTGCCGCTGTCGGCGAGCAGCCCGGCGTGCACGCGCGGGTGCAGCGTCTTGACCCGGCCGTCGAGGCACTCGGGGAAGCCGGTCAGCGACTCGACAGGAGTGACGGGGACGCCGAAGGAGGCGATCTTCGCGGCGGTGCCCCCGGTGGAGACGATCTCCACGCCCGCGGCGTCGAGCCCGCGGGCCAGTTCCTCCAGCCCGCTCTTGTCATACACCGCGATCAACGCGCGCCGGATGGCGATGCGGGTCACTTCGTGCTCCTCCTGGTTGGTTCCGGTCCTGGTTGGTTCCGGTTTTCTCCGGGTGCCCGGCTCATCCGCCGGGGCGTCCGAATCGGACGGTCCTGCCGGTGACGGTCCAGCCCTCGCGGGCCATCCGGCCGACGGTGTCGACGAGCAGGTGACGCTCGACGGTCTTGATGCGCTCGTGCAGGGCCGCCTCGTCGTCGCCGTCCAGCACGGGCACGGCCTCCTGGGCGATGATCGGCCCGGTGTCGACGCCCGCGTCGGCGAGCATCACGGTGCAGCCGGTGACGCGCACGCCGTACGAGAGCGCGTCGCGGACGCCGTGCGCGCCGGGGAAGGAGGGCAGCAGGGCGGGATGGGTGTTGAGGACCGGGAAGGCCTCCAGCGTCGGCGAGCCGAGGATCTTCATGAACCCCGCGCAGACCACGAGGTCCGGCCGGTGCTCTGCGATGCGGGCGGCGAGTCTCTCGTCCCACTCCTCGCGCGTGGGGTGGTCGGCGAGCCTCTCCACGAAGGTCGGCACCCCCGCGCGCTCGGCGCGCGCCAGACCCTCGATGCCGTCGCGGTCGGCGCCCACGGCCACGATCCGGGCACCGTAGGTTTCGTCTGCCACAGCGTCCAGCAGGGCCTGTAGGTTGGTTCCAGAACCGGACACGAGAACCACAAGCCGAACGGCCTGGGATGACACCGACGCACTCCATTCGGACGGGGACTCACGCCGCTGCAAGGGTATCGGCCTGTCCGCACGAACAACGCAAGGAGGTCAGGTGACACTACCGGTCGAGGTCCGGCCCGCTGAGAGCGCCGGTCGGAGGGCGCTGTGGCTCGCGGTGGCCGCGGTGGTGATGACGCTGGCGCTCCCCCTCGCGGGAATCGTCATGGCGATCTTCGCCCTCGTCACCTCGATCCGCGCGATCAGGACACTCCGTTCGATCCCCAAGCCGGCCGGCACCGCCGTGGTGGGCGTCGTGCTGTCGGCCGGGGCGTTGCTGATCTCGATCGCGGTGACGGCGCTGCAGTTCTACTTCGGTGACGAGCTGGCCGCCTACACCGAGTGCGGCAGGGGCGCGGGCACCATCGCGTCGCAGAACGAGTGCGTGGAGCAGCTCGAACGGGCCATGGAGAAGAAGATGCCCTTCCTCCAGCCGGGCCAGGTGCAGTTCCCCTTCCCGCCCTGACCGGCATCCTTCCTGTCCTACCCTGACCGGCCCCTTCCCGTCCTGACCGGCGGGCGGCGCCGGTGACGACGCCGCCCGCACTCCCGGAAGAGTGCGGGCGGATCCTCCTTTCCCGGTCGGTCCCGGTCGGTCCCGGTCGGTCCTGATCGGTGGCTGTGAGATCTGTGGCCCTCAGGAGCTACGGCCGGTAGGACGGGGGCGGGACGCGGATCTTCGTGGCGATCCTGTCCAGGTCGCCGGCCAGGGCGGGGTCGACCTTGACGTGGACGGCGACCTCCGTGCTCTCGAAGAAGATCCCCCGGCGACCGTCCGGACCGGTGGTCCGGATGCCCATGGACGGCCTTCTCGTGCGCGCGGACTCGCGCTTCTCCCCACGCAGGAACTCGTTCACCCACAGGTTGTCGTAGAGGCGCACGCCGCGGATCACGGTGACCTCGACGTCGCGCGAGCCGTCCGACCAGCGTCCGACCGTCGCGCTCCAGCCCTTGCCGAGCCGTGTCGTCTCCCCGGCGACCCGCCGCAGACCGGGGGGCAGGTAGGCGACGGTGACCTGGCCGATCGCGTTGCCGGAGGCGGACGGCGGCTCGATGGGGACGAGGCCCTTCACGATCCTGTCCAGTGTGGTCGCGAGACCCTCGTTCACCTCCACGACGTATCCGAGGCCGGGCTTCTCCAGCCACAGGCGTAGCCGCGAGTACGAGGCCCCCCTGCCGCCCCCGTCCGCCCGGTACCCGGGTTTGCCACGGACCTTCTCCGGGGTGGCGGTGTACAGGTTCTGACGGACCCTGGCCCAGGTGAGCAACGTCTCCGGGTCCGCGGCGCTCAGCCCGCGCACCGCCAGGATCCGGACCGAGGCGCCGTCGTCCCCGCTCAATCGGATCTCGGCCCACCCGGTCCGGTCGACCACGGAGGAGAGGTCCGCCAGGTGCAGGCCGGGGGGGATGTATGTGACACGCAGTCCCTGGAAAACTCCCCCGGTCGGATCCTTGGGGATCAGACCACCGGCGATCCTCCGCAGGGCGTCCCGGTACAGGGCGCCCACCGTGACGCGCAGGACCAGGCCGGGCCGCTCCTCCCAGACCAGGTCGTCCCCCTCGGCCCGGGTGAACGCCCCGCGTCCGCGCACCTTCGCGACGAGGACTCCCGACAGCGTCTCGGGCGTGCCCCTGATCCCGCCGAGCACGCGCTCGGCTCCCCCGAAGGCCGGGTCCCGGTAGACCGTGACGCGGACGAGGTCGTCCCCCGCCCCCCAGGTCGCGGCCGTGCCGCGCAGACCTCCGGCGTCGGCTCTCTCCAGTACGGGCACGCCGAGCCCCGGGGGCAGGTAACCGACCTCGACGCCGTCCACGCCCACCGCCCGGGTGGGAGAGGCGACGCCGCTCCGGTCCGTCACGCTCAGGTAGCCGGGTACGGCCGCCGCCAGCACGGCCGCGGCGACCAGGGCCACGGCCGTCGTACGGGCCCTCCGCTCCCGTTTCGCGCCCTGTACGACCCTGTGGGCGAGGCCGGGGGGGACGCCGAGCGCGGAGGTCTCCTCGACCAGGGCCAGACGGAGCTCGTCCTCAATGTTCGGCACGGGGAAACGCCTCCTCGTTCAGGTCGGCGCCGATCAGGGCGCGCAGACGGGACAGCCCCTTCGACGCCTGGCTCTTGACCGCTCCGATCGAGCAGCGAAGAGTCTCGGCGGTCTGGGCTTCGGTCAGGTCCTCGAAGAAACGCAGGACCAGTACGGCGCGCTGGTGTGGCGGCAGCCTCCGCAGGCCCGCGATCAGGACCTGGCGAAGCTCGACACCGCTCAGCGAGTCGGGTGCCGAAGTCTCCGGGGGCGAGTCGGTCAGGAAGATCCGCAGGATCGCGCGACGGCGGGCGCGGCTGATGGAGGTGTTGACGATGATGCGGCGCACGTAGGGCTCGGGATCACTGCCCGCGTGCAGGCGTCCCCAGCTGCGGTAGGCCTTCTCCAGCGCGCCCTGCAGGACGTCCTCGGCCTCGTCGCGGGACCCGCAGGTGAGGTGGGCGATCCTGAACAGGCTCGCTCCCCGCGCCGCCACGAACTCGGTGAACCCCTCGTGACCGCTCACGCGGCCGTCTTAGGTCTCATGACCGTCCATACGCCCGGCCCCACGCAAAGGGTTTCCAACCATGACCGGATTCCCGGCAACCGGATCCTCGGCCATGAATCCAGGCGGCCACGTCCAGGTGGTCATGAGTCCGGTGGTCATGAATCCAGATGGCCATGAGTCCGGGCGGTCACGGGCCCGGGCGCCCCATGGGAACGGGCCGTCACGCCCCCGGGCCGCCACGGGTTCAGGCGGTCGCGGCCCTGGGGTGAGGGGCGGGCATGGGTGAAAGGTTCCCGGGCGGTTCCCGGGTCGGAAGGCGTTCCCGGCGGGAAGACGACGTGAACCCCGGTTCTCTAGTCGCGGTCCCAGGCGTAGGGGTCGACGTAGATGACGTGGCCGCCCTTGTCGTCGGTCTCGTCGACGATGTCGCGCCGGGGCGGGCGCGGCGGGTCGGGGTTGCGGGCCTTCTGCGCGCTCTCCGCCGCGGCCGAGGCGTGCTCGTCCTCCCAGTCGTCCCTGATGACCGGGATCGGCTGGGTGTCGCACTCCGTGGCGTCCAGCCAGTAGCCGGGAAGCTTCTGGAGCTCCTCGGGCTCGGCGAAGCCGACCTTCCCGGCCGCCGAGGCCGCCGCCTTGGCGATCTTGACGCCCGCCTTGCGCACCGGCGCGGTGGCCGTGCCGACCTTGGCCGCCGCCTTGGTGACGGCCGTGTTGTGCCCGCGGAAGATCAGCCACCAGTTGGCGAGCCCGGCGGCGATCCCCGCCGCGACGCCCACCTCCAGGGTCACCGAGAGCATCACCTCCCACCCCGCCGGGCCCAGCGCGGACAGCCGCGCGCCGCCGATCGAGCCGCCGGAGAGCGCCGCGAGCAGGCCCGCCACCGCCCCGGTCGCCAGCCCGCAGACGAACCCCCACAGCGGCGCCCCCTCGTACGAGGGAGAGGGCGAGATCCGGACGACCAGGATGCCCGCCACGGCCCCGGCCACGAACGGCACCGCGATCACGATCATCACCCAGGCCGGGGTCGGGCCCGCCTCGGGCAGCGCCCCCAGGATGGGCAGGCTCGGTACCGCGCCCAGCTGCACGCCCGTGGGCGCGACCAGCGTGCCGGTGCCGACCGCGAAACCGGGGCCCGCGATGTAGGCCAGGCCCCAGATGACGGCGTTGAGCAGGTAGAGACCCTGGACCAGCAGGAGCAGCAGCCCGCCGACGAACCCCGGCGCCAGGATGCCCGACAGCTCCTGGACCTGCCCGAAGTTGACCACGATGGCCCCGAGCACCAGGACGGCACCCGCCGCGAGCATGATCGCCAGCGCTGCGGACGTCCCGGCCACGACCGAGCGCAGCCGCTCGGGCAGCAGGCGCAGCATCGACCGCCAGGGCCCGATCGTCCTGGCCACGGCCACGGAGCCCGCGATGAAGGCCAGCACCAGATGGCTGACCAGCACGTCGCCGAGGAAGGGCTGGGTGATCTCGTTCCTGGTGATCAGCGCGATCAGCCCGGCCAGCAGCGCGTACGGCGCCGCCAGCGAGATGCCCGCCTGCGCGATCAGGACCAGCTGCGCCCTGCGACGGGCGTTGGACACCTCCTTCGGGGTGTTCTTGGGCAGCCGGGCGGGCAGCCGGAGCCGCAGGTCCGCGTCGCGGGCCATCCACATCCCGGCGCGGTACAGCAGGAAGGCGGGCAGGATCGTCAGCCCGAGCGGGAGCAGGCCCACCGAGCCGCCGGGTATCGCGAAGCCCGCGTGGTGCGCGGCCAGCCAGAGCTGCGACGCGGTGCGGAACACCGCGGGCAGGCCCGCGCCGAGCGCGCCGCGTGGAGCGGCGATCCAGCCGATCAGGGTGAGCGTGGTGAGCACCGCCAGCCCCACGCCGAGGGTCCACGCGGCGGCGAGCATCCCGGAGACGGGAAGCGGCCGGCGGACGTCGTCGTCGTCACCCGTGAGGCCGGGCAGGGGGATACGGCTGAGGACGTTACGGGGAGCCGTCCGTAGCTGATCGAAAAGGGCCGTCACAGTAGTCGATGGTCTCAGGATCTTCGGCGCGGAAGGGACTCCCGCGCCCGCGTGTCGCGTACCGCGTGACACGAGCCCCCTGTGGTATTCGGGGGGCACCCGCGCCGCCCCCTCTCCCGGAGAGGGACCCGCGGTGATCGAGGGCGGCCACCAACAGGGGAATCGGCGGGCCCGCGCGGTGGCGGGAGCGGCCCGTCGGAGCCGCGTACCGGGATCACCTGCCGGGGCCGCGCGGTGAAACGGGGATCGCGCGGTGAGGCGGGGATCGCACGGCGAAACGGGGATCGCACGGCGAAGGGCGCCCGGCGGGGTGCCGGGCGCCCTTGGTGGTTCTCGGCGCGGTGGGGCGGGCGCGGGATCCGGTGTCGAGCCCGCCACCGGATCGCGCGGTGCCACGCCGCGTCCCGCTCACCCCGGAGCCGGGCTCAGGGAGCAGCCCGTCGGGGCCGTGGCCCCGGGAGCGTACGTCAGAGCGACTCGACGACCTCGCGCATCAGGCGGGCGGTCTCGCTCGGGGTCCGGCCGACGCGGACGCCGACCTTCTCCAGGGCGTCCTTCTTGGCCTGGGCGGTGCCCGCGGAACCGGAGACGATCGCGCCCGCGTGTCC
>NZ_JBIAQI010000011.1:129726-317197 GCF_042888905.1 Streptosporangium sp. NPDC002721 | reverse complement strand
GGCAGCACGATAGAACAGCATCCGAAGCCCCTGGTTGCGACGGTGTGGATTGTGGTGATCAACCCGTCTACCAGGGGTTTCTCTATGTCGTCAGGTGAGCGTCAACCTTGCGATCACGCTGTGACCAGCAGCCTGCTGCCAAGGGATGAAAAACGTTCAATGCCCCTTCATGGATTCGCATCATGATCGCGTGTCCGGACATCTGACTCATTGCTGGTCGATTCTGCCGGTCGGCGGAACTCCGGAGACATCGAGAACATCATGGTATGAACAGTGCACATGGCATTTCCTCCACCGGAAACTCTCGTGTTTGATGGGATGGGAGCGGAGATGCCGGTGTCATCGCAGGCCAGGACTCCATTCGCGGTGTCCGGGGAGTCGATCACGGCAGGTTCGCACATGTGCGACTCGTGATCCGCGGCCGGAGTGCGGGTCGATCAGGTTCGCACATGTGCGACTCGTGATCCGGGGCCGGAGTGCGGGTCGATGCGGGAAGTCGTCAATCTTTCCGTGAGGGACGGTCAGTCCGCGTCCCGCGCTCTGTGGGGCTTCGGAGCGCCGAAGGTGATTCCGCCTTCGATGTCCCTGGCCTGTACGGAGTCGCCGTGCACGGTGCCGCTGATCTCGTTGTGAACACCACCGGGTCCGGGTTCAGGGCCGGGGCCGGCCCCCTCGGAGGGTGAGGAAACAGCCCCCTCGGAGGGTGAGGAAACAGCGCTCTCGGAGGGTGAGGAAACAACACCGTAAACCGCCAGTCCCAGCCCCAGCAGCCCGGCGAAGGCTCCGAGAACGCTGGCGAGCTTGTCGGCGCGTTCCAGGCCGACCGCGATGAAGTACCATCCCAGCGCGGCCAGTGCCACCAGTGCCACGGCCACACCCGACCAGGTCAGTGCGCGTCTCGACATGCGTTCAGTGTCGGTCATGTCTCAGAACGGGGAAAGCCCTGGATATTGCGAGGCGACCGTGATGTTCCGCCCCTTGCGAGCCGGACGCTCACCGGCCTCGCCGTGCGGGACGATCGATCAGGGTTCAGGACGGCCGCATGGTCTGGGTGCCGATGACGGTGAGGAGTTTCAGCCTGTCGGCGGCCTCGGTGCCGGGGGCGGTGCTGTAGACGATGATGCGGAGGTCGCTGCCGGGCACGGTGAGCACGTCGCAGTCGAGCGTGAGCGGGCCGACGTCGGGGTGGTGGACGGTCTTGCGGTCCGACTCGTGGACGCCGACGACGTGGCTGTCCCACAGCTCGGCGAAGCGCGGGCTGGTGCTCCGCAGTTCGGTGACGAGCGAGCGCAGATCGGTGTCCGCGGGATAGCGGGCGGTCGCCGACCGGAGATCGGCGACCGTGACCGTCTCGAAGCGGATCTCCTGTTCCGGGGTGTGGCTGACGCGTCCTGGAAGGCCCGTGAAGTGGCGCCAGATCACGTTGCGCTCGCGCCCGACCAGCAGGGAGGGGTCCCCGAAGAGCGCGGCCCACGGCCGGTTCCAGCTGATCAGGTTCCAGGCGGCGTCGTTGACGCTGAGGGGCGTGCTGTCGAGCTGGTCGAGCAGTCGTTGCACGCTCGGGGTGATGTGGGCGGACATGCGTCCGGCGGTGGGCGGTGGCTGGCCCGCGAGGAGGAACAGGTGCTCGCGTTCCTGGGTGGACAGCCGCAGCGCCCGTGCCAGCGAGGTGAGGATCTGCGCGGACGGGGAGGTCGCCCGGCCCTGTTCGAGGCGGGTGATGTAGTCGGCCGACACCCCCGCGAGTATCGCCAGCTCCTCGCGCCGCAGGCCCGCCGCGCGGCGCGGCCCGCCACCGGGCAGCCCGACCGCGGCCGGGGCGACCCGGTCACGCCAGTGCCGCAGCGCGGGGCCCAGTTCTGCGCTTTCGGTCATTTACCCAGTATGCGCCGGTTGTCGGGATGCAGCCTGGTACCACCCGTCCCAGGCAGGACGGCGTGTTCCCCGTCCGTCACGTGGTATCGCCCCGCCCGGGACAGGGGAGGACGCCATCCCCGGTGTCGCCCGGCCGGAGGGAGGGAGAGAAGGGTGTTCCCGCCTGGCGTGCGCCTCCAAGACCACTCTTGCGATGATCATCTCGCCGTACGTCAGGGCCTGGCCGAGATCGTTCTTCGCGGGGCCTCCTACGGGCCGGACGACGGGACGGCCGTCCGGACGAACGGCTTGCCGGTGGAGATATGGCGGGTGTTCGAGGACTTCGTGACCTGGCCCCGGCGGAGGCGTTCCGCCCGTCCGGTGGCCGCACAAAGTCTCCGGTGGTCGCACAGAGCCATCTCCGGTGGCCGCACAGAGTCGCAGGATCGCCGCCACCACCTGGACCACGGGCTGGACCACGGGCGGCGGGTGCTCCTCAGGCCCGACCTGGTGCGCTATGTCATCGATTCCGAGGGAAAGGAGATTCCGGCCGCGGCGGTGGACGGCAAGTACAAGATTTCGGCAGGACCCGACGGCCACAGGGCGGCTCTTTACCAGACACCGGCGTACTCGACAGCGCCACGGGGTCCTTTGTTACCCGGCCTTGGGGCAAGGCCCATTTTGGTGGCACTCGCATCCGAGGGTGCACTGCATGGCGACTTCCTCCGAGGAAAACCAGGGCCTGACATTTCTTTGCCACGGTATGGGATTATAAATGTGTTTCCTACGTATTCTGGATGAAAGGTACATAAAGCTCGCCTTGTGAATATTTTTTGGAGTGGGCCGGATGACAGATGGCTGGGACGACGGGGGAGGGCCCGACGAGAAGCTCGTGGAGTGGTTCCTGGATGGGAAGCTCACGGGGGACGAGGTACGCGCCGCGACCTTGCAATCGTGGCGGCGGTGCCAGGAGGCGGGACTCACGCCCGGTGCCGTGAGACCGCGCCTGTCCGGTGACCTTGATTTTGACTGCGGAGTGGTGCGCGCGGCCCGTCCCGTGTTCGAGCAACTGCGTACCGTCATCAAGGACACCCCCGTGACCATGTTCCTGGGCGATGCGAGTGGAGTCTTGTTCCTGCGTAACGAGGGCGAACCGGCCCTGCGCCGGACCATGGACGCGGTCGGCGCCGCGCCCGGATTCCGCTTCGCCGAGGCGGACATGGGCACCAGCGCCTTTGGGTCGGCGCTGGTGGAACGGCGAATCTGCCAGGTCACCGGCAATGAGCACTTCGCGGAGGAACTGCGCGGGCTCACCGGCGTGGGCGCCCCGATACGCCACCCGCTCAGCGGGCGGATGAACGGGGCCATCAGCGTCGTCTGCCTGAAGGACACGGCCAACGCGGAGATGATGGTCCTGGCCCGGCGATCGGCCGCCGCCGTCGAGCGGCGACTGTTCGAAATGGTGGTCGAACACGAGCGGGCCCTGACGGAGGAGTTCCTCCGGGCGCCCGAAGGAGGTGTCGCGACGGCTTCCACGCCCCCGGACCTGTGCCGCCGTGATCGGCTCGCCCTGGAGGACACCGCCGTGAGGCTGGTCGCGCAGGGCCGGGCGGCGGTGGTGAAGATGGCCCTCTCGGACGGCCGCACCGCCACGCTCGTGGCCCAGTCGATCATCGGTTCCACCGCCATCGCGGTGAAGGCGAGGCTCACCGACGGCCAGGAGGCCCGGCCGAACGGGGGAGGAAGGTGACCGGCACCGACGAGTGGCTGCTCGCCATGAGCGAGCCGGGCATCGGCCGGCTCGCCCTGCGGGCGCGTGAGCGACTCAGCCTGCTGTGCGACGCGGGCTCCTGTATCGGCACCACCCTGAAAGTCACCCGGACCGCCGAGGAACTGGCCCAGGTCGCCGTCCCCCGGTTCGCCGACTATGTCGCCGTCGACCTGGCCGACTGCGTCCTGCGGGGCGACGAGCCCGCCGGCATGGACGCGGGGCTGCGCCGGGTCGCCTTCGCGGGCATCGAGGAGGGGACCGCGCTGTACCAGCTCGGCGCGCTCATCCACCCGCTCCCCTCCACGCCGCAGGGACGCAGCCTCGCCACCGGGCAGCCGGTGCTCGGCCCGGTGTTGTCCACCACTTTCGGGTGGCTGGCACAGGATCCCGAGCGCGGCCGGAAAATCTGTGAGCAGGGCATCCACTCGCTCATCACGGTGCCGGTGCGAGCCCGGAGCGTCACGCTCGGGGTGGTGAGCTTCTATCGCGCCACGGGCAAGGACGCGTTCGAGGAGGACGACCTCGCCCTGGCCGAGGAACTGGTCGGCCGCGCCGCGGTGTGCGTCGACAACGCCCGCCACTACACCCGCGAGCACGCGATATCCGCAGAGCTGGAGCGCGTCACCGCGTCGTTGCAGCAGACGCTCGACCGCCAGCGGCGCTTCACCAGCGATGCCTCGCACGAACTGCGCACCCCACTGGCCGGGCTACGGGTCACGTTGGAGGAGGCGCAACTTCACCCCGACGAGACCGACCTCGCCGACCTGGTGAAACACTCCCTGGGCGATGTGGACCGGCTGCAGGCCATCATCAGCGACCTCCTCATGCTGGCCCGGATCGGAGCGGCACAGCCCGCCGCCCTGGAAACCGTCGACCTGGCCGTACTGGCCGCGGCCGGAATCGCACGCCGCACCGGCGATCCGCACCCGGCACGGCTCGACCTCACCGTCGGTATGACGACCGACGCCGTCCCGGAACAGATCGGCCGGGTGCTGGACAACCTGCTGGACAACGCGCAACGGCACGCCGCGCACGATGTGGTGGTCACAGTGCGCCGCGCCGGAAGCACAGCCGAGCTCAGCGTCACCGACGACGGCACGGGCGTGCCTCCAGCGGAGCGCGAGCACATCTTCGAGCGCTTCGCCCGGCTGGACACCGCCCGCAGCCGCGACCGCGGCGGCACCGGGCTCGGCCTGGCCATCGCCCGTGACATCGCCCGCGCCCACCACGGCACCCTTCACGTCGAGGACGCGTCCCCGGACGGAGCGCGCTTCGTCCTCCGTCTCCCGCTCAGCACGCGGACGGCGTGAGGGCCTGGACCGTACGCGAAGGGGCGGCCCGGCCCAGGTCGGCTCGTCGATGTCGTAGGCGATCCGGCGCGGCACCGCGGCCACTCGGGCCAGGTCCGTCGCGACGCGGTCAGGCGTCCTCGTCATCGGCTGGACGCAGGCTCACCACCGGGGGAAGTCCAGAGGTCAGGCGCCGGGATACTTCCCGAGCCAGGCGTCGTCGATCTCGTGGTTCCCGGCCGACCAGGCCGCGAAGTCGTCGGCCAGTTCGGTGATGGCGTCGCGGCCCTCGAGGTGGGCGAGCCACCCGGAGGGGAGTGCCGCCTCGCCGTGGAGGGTTCCCAGGAGGTTGCCGCAGACGGCGCCGGTGGAGTCGCTGTCGCCGGAGTGGTTGACCGCGAGCAGCAGCGCCCGGCCGACGTCGCCGGGCGCGGGGTGCGTCAGGGCGCAGTAGACCGCGATGGCGAGCGCCTCCTCGGCGACCCACGCGCCGCCCAGCGACTCCACCCTCTCCGGGCTCGGGCCGCCCTCCGCCGCGAGGGACACGGCGCCGCGCAGCGCCAGGGTGGTCTCCTCGTGCGAGGGGTACGTCGCCAGCAGGTCCATCGCCTCCCGTACGGCCCACGCGAGAATTTCGGCCTGCTTCGAGGGACTGTCCGGCTCGGCGGGCTCGTGCCCCGCCAGGAAGTGGACGATGGCGGCGAAGGCGCCGGCGGCCAGGTAGCCGGTGGGGTGGCCGTGGGTGATCTGGGCGCACTCGGCGGCGAGGTCGAAGGCGTGGCGGGGGCTTCGCGCGCCCAGGCCGAAGGGGGCCGAGCGCATGACCGTCCCGCAGCCCTTGGAGCCGGGGTTGACCGGTCCCGGCTCGCCGAACGGGGCGAGGGCGACGGCCCGGGAGCCGCGCAGGCCCGACAGGCAGGCGTTCCCGGGGGCGCGCTGGGAGTAGAGCCACTGCTGTTCGCGGAGCAGGCCGGTACGGACCGGGATGTCCTCGGGCGAGGCCATAGCGGGATCGTCGTTCGCCGGACGGCCATACGCCTGCCGGTCGCTCACCTGCCGGTCGCTCACCTGCCGGTCGCTCACCTGGCGGTCGCTCAGCCGTCGGTCGTTCGCCAGATGGTCGTTCGCGGCCGGGGAGGAGGCGCCGGCCGGGGAGGAGGCGCGGGCCGGGCGGGCGGCGGGGGGTGGGGAGCGGTGCTGCTGGGTGTCCAGCCAGCGCAGGTAGGCGCGCCGGACCGCGGCGGCGTCACCGCCGCGGATCAGCCCCTCCACGGTGAACAGCGTCATCTGCGTGTCGTCGGTGATCAGGCCGACCTTGCCGCGCCAGTCGGGGACCAGGCCGGTCAGGCCCTCGTGCCCGTACCGCCTGCGGATTCTCTTGATCGACTCGAACTCGACGGGAGCTCCCAGCGCGTCGCCGAGCGCGCCGCCCAGCAGGCAGCCCCTCACGCGGCCGCGGTGGTCCGGCGGGTCATGGTCGGGAGGACGCACGGGCACGATCCTTTCGTCGCCGGTCGACATCAACGTAACGTGAGATCCGGGACTGTGCGCGAAGCCGCCGAAGAAGAGCGATCGACCCGCGCGTTCTCCGGACGAACGCGTTCTGGGAGCAGGGGGACCGGCCGGGGAACGAGGTGAAACCCTCGTGAAACCGGTTCCGTCTATTTTGGCGTTGACCAGCACCGATGCCGTCCGCAGACGGCGTCCGAGCTGCGCGTGAGGTGACGGGGTCGTCCGCACAGGGGCTTAACGACACGACACCGGGGCGGTATGGGTACGGCCGGCGCCGGCCGTACCCATACCTGGTACCTCGCCTCCCGGCGGTCCGGGTGGGGGGAGTTCAACAGCGAGATCCCATACGCGGCACACGATGATCGTGGTATTGCTGTCGATCACCAGGCCCGCGGGGGTATGGACCGATCTGTTGATGGACGAGGAGAACGATGAAGAAGATCAAGGCGGGGTTACTGGCGCTGATGGTGGCCGGGCTGCTGGGCGCGAGCGCCACGCCGGCCTCGGCGATCGAGCCGCCGTGTCACAGCCACGGGCTCAACTGCGACAGTCACTGGATGAACCCCGGCAAGGGATGAACCCCGGCGAGTAGCCCGCTCGCGAAACCGGTGTCGCCCGAAGCGGCCGGGCGAGGGGCCTCGACGCTCCCGTCCGGCCGGTACCGAGGGCACGGGGAAAGGCCGCCGTGCCAGGTCGTACGGATGGAAGCGTTCGGGTGAGGGCGGCACGGCAGGTCCGTGGGTCGGCATACGGGTCGAAGCGGGCGTGGGAGGCGCACGGGTGACAGGTCAGCACGGGGTGGGCGGCGCGGAGAGCGTGTCGTCGAGGGCGCGGCGGGCGTCGAGTGCCCGCTCGTGCCAGACCGGCAGGCCGATGTCGGCGAACTCCCGTACCGCCCGGTCCAGCATGGCCACGGCCGGCTCGTGATCGCCGCGCTCGGCGGCGAGCCGCCCGCAGGCGAGGCGGGCGCGGGCCGCGACGAAGGGCTCACCGAGCCCCTCGGCCAGCAGCAGCGCCGCGTCGAGCAGGTTGGCCGCGTGGTCGAGCTCGCCCGCCAGCAGCTCGGCCTCGCCCATCCCGAGCATGCCGTACGCCTCGCCGATGCGGTCTCCGGCCGACCTGGCGGCCGTCAGCACCTGCTCGAACGCGTCCTTCGCCCGCGTGGGGTCGTTCTGGCGCAGGCGCAGCAGTCCCAGCCTGTTGAGGATCTGCGCGACCCCGCGCTCGTTGCCCAGCTCGCGGTAGACGGCCAGCGCCGTCTCCAGGAGCGGGGCCGCCGCGTGGGGGTTGTCGTGCTCGATGTGGATCTGGGCCATGCTGCCGAGCACGTGGGCCTCGGCGTGCCGGTCGCCGACCTCGCGGAGCATCCGCAGCGCCCGCCGGTAGGCGTCGAGGGCGGTCTCGACCCGTCCCTCCACCCGCTCGATCAGCGCCGCGTTGCGCAGGGTGAGGGCCTGGCCGTGCCGGTCGCCCACCGCCTCGAAGAGCGGCAGCGCGGCCTCCAGGTGTGGCCGCGCGTCGGTGTAGCGCTGCCGGAACAGGGCGAGCGTGCCCAGCGAGTAACGCATCGCCGCCTCGCCGCGCCGGTCGCCCGCGCGCAGGGCGGCGGCCAGCGCGGTCTCCGAGGTGTGCCGCCAGTCGTCGAAGTGGCCCTGCGCCTCGAACAGGGTGACCGCCGTCATCGCCAGGTCCCAGCACATCTCGCTCAGGTCGAGCCGGGCGGCCTGCTCCACCGCAGCGACCAGGCCGAGCCGCTCGCCGCGCAGCCAGCCGGACGGATCGGCGAGCAGGCGGTCGGAGGTGGCCTCCCCGCAGTCCCAGCGCGGCCCGTCGCCGTGCAGCACGGTGTAGTCGCCGCCGTACTGCCGCCGGTGCGCCCGCTCGGCGAGCGCGAGGTAGCCTCCCGCCAGCCGGGTCAGCGCGGCGGTGGTGGCGCCGGGGGGATCGTCGGCCTCGGCGCGTTCCCTGGCGTGCAGCCGCACCAGGTCGTGGACGCGGTAGCGGGGCTCTCCGGTGCCGTCCTGGCCCGCGTAGTCGACGAGCCGCGCCTCCACGAGCCCTTCCAGGATCTCCTCGGCGTCGCGCGGCCTGCTTCCACGCGAGCCGCCGCCCCGCGAGCCACCGTCCTGCGATCCGGTGTCGTACGGTCCGGTGTCGCGTGGTCCGGGGTCGCGCCGGTCGGCGTCGCGTGGTCCGGTGTCGTACGGGCCCATGTCGAGCAGGGCCGCGGCGACCCAGCCGGCGAAGTCGGGGGTGTCGACCAGGCCGAGCCGCCGGAACAGTGCACGGCCCGGCTCGTCGAGGCCGGAGTAGCCGAGGGCGAGGCTGGCCCGTACCGACAAGGTGCCGTGGGTGAGCTCGTCGAGCCGGGCGTGCTCGGCGGCGAGCCGGGAGATCAGCCGGTCGACGCTCCAGTGCGGCCGGGCGGCGAGCCGCGCCCCGGCGATCCTGAGCGCCAGCGGGAGGTGCCCGCACAGCTCGGCCAGCCGCCTGGCGGCGGCGGTGCCGGAGGTCAGCTCGGCCCGGCCGGTGATCGTGCCCAGCAGCCGTACGGCGGCGGTGTTCCCGAGCACGCCCAGGGCGAGCCGCTGCGCGCCGGGCAGCGCGGTGAGCGCGCCGCGGCTCGTGACCACCACCGCGCAGCCGGTCCCCGCGGGGATGAGCGGCTCGACCTGCGCCTCGTTCGCGGCGTCGTCCAGCAGCACCAGCACGCGCCGGTCGGACAGGTGGGCGCGGTACACCTCGGCGCGCTCGTCCAGGCCGTCGGGGACGGCCGTCCCCGCCACGCCGAGGGCGCGCAGGAAGCGGCTGAGCGCGTGCGACGGATCGACCGGTTCGGGCCCGGCGCCCCGCAGGTTCACGTACAGCCGCCCGTCGGGGAAGGCGTCCCGCAGGTCGTGGGCGGCCCGCAGGGCCAGCGCGCTCTTGCCCACCCCCGGCATGCCGGAGACGGCGCAGATCGCCGGCGCGGCGGCGGGACGGTCGCGCAGGACCGAGACGAGCCAGCGCAGCTCGGTGTCGCGCCCGGTGAGGTCGCTCACCCCGGCGGGGAGCAGGGACGGGGCCACAGGGGTGGCCGGGGTCACGGGGGGCACGGGGGTCACGGGGGAAGGGCCGGAAGCCGGTGCCGCTTCCGGCCGGGGGGCGAGGTCGACCCGGGTGTCCCCGCGCAGGATGGCCCGCTCCAGCGCGCGCAGCTGCGGCCCCGGCTCCAGGCCCAGTTCCTCGGCCAGGACGGTACGGGTGCGCCGGTAGGCCTCCAGCGCCTCCGTGCGCAGCCCGGCCCGGTGCATCGCCACCATCAGCCGCGCGGTCGTGGACTCCACCAGCGGGTCCTCCGCGACCATCGAGAGCAGCTCGGGGATGACCTCCGCGTGCCTGCCCAGCGCCAGGTCGGTGTCGACGCGCTCGGTCAGCACCCGCCTGCGGTCCTGCTCCAGGCGTTCGGCCGCCTCCGCCAGCTGGGCCACGCCGTCCAGTCCCGAGAAGGCCCGGCCGTTCCACAGCGCGAGCGCCTCCCGCTGCAGGACGGACGCCGCCTCCGGGTCCCCCTGGCCCAGCGTCCGCCTGGCGCGTTCGGCCAGGTCGGCGAAGTGCCAGGCGTCGACCTCCTCCGGCCGCGCGGACAGCGCGTAGCCCGAGCGGTCGTGCCGGATCCGCTCGGGGGCGTCGAGGGTCCTGCGCAGCCGGTGTACGAGCACCCGCAGGTTCTTGCCGGCGCGCGGTCCGAGCCGCTCGCCCCACAGCGCGTCGATCAGCGTCTCGGCCGTCACGACGCGGCCCCGCGCGCAGACGAGGAGTGCCAGCAGCTGTTCCTGCCTGCGTGAGGACAGGGGTACGGGACGTCCGTCGGTGATGATCGTCACGTCGCCGAGCACCTGGAATCTCATCAAGCCCCCCGACCGGCTCACGGATCTCACAAATCTCAGGGGGCGAGGTGAACGGTGCCGCGCCCTGGAGGTTTTGGACTGCCCGATTCCGGCGAGGATAGCCCGGATGATCTTTTAACGGTAGTCGGCCGGTGCTCGTCCGTGCCGGCCCGGTGAGCCTCACGAACGCCGGGGCGCCGCCGTGCCCTTTTGGTAACGGTGATGTAACAAACCTTTACCGGCGAGTCCGTCCGATGGTTGACTCCGATCATCCACTGTAAGCGCTTCCACTTTTCGTCGCCGCTGAGTGTAAGCGCTTCCACTCCTGGGAGATCGGACGACGGGTGCCAAACAGTGACGAGGGTCAGGGTGCGACCATCTACGAGGTCGCGCAGCGGGCGGGCGTCTCCATCGCCACCGTCTCCCGGGCACTGCGCAACACCGGCCCCGTCGCGGCCGGAACGCGCGAGAAGGTGCTGAGGGCGGTCGAGGAGCTCAGCTTCACCCCGAGCCGCCTCGGCGTCTCCCTGGCCCAGGGCCGCCACGCGGCCAACGGCATCGTCTTCCCCGACCTGTCGGGCCCCTACTTCGCCGAGGTCCTCCTCGGGTACGAGGAGGTGGCCGCCGAGCTCGGCCGCTCCGTGCTCATCCTGTCCACGCGCGGGCGGGCCGCCGTGCAGGACCTGGTCAGGGACCTCGTCGGCCGGGTGGACGGCATGGTGATCTTCGGCAGGACCGTCGAGGACGCCGTGGTGGACGAGATCGTCAGGAGCAGGACGCCGCTGGTCCTGCTCGCGCGCGACCCCGTCGCGCGGGCGGACGCGGTGTCCAGCGAGAACACCGCGTCGGCCGAGGCGCTCGCCACCCACCTGCTCGGCCACGGCTACACCACCTTCGCCCTGGCCGGGGACGACGACCGGGGCGACGTCACCCAGCGCTGGACGGGGGTCAGGCGGGTCCTGTCCGCCCACGGCATCCGGCCTCCCGCGCCGCTGCCCTGCGAGCTCACCGTGGAGGGCGGGTACGCGGCGGGGCGGACGCTTCTCGGGGGAAGAACGACCGGAGCGCGCCGTCCCGAGGCGGTGATCTGCGCCGACGACCAGGTGGCCCTGGGCGTCATCCTGGCGGCCGAGGAGCTCGGCCTCGACGTGCCGGGCGACGTGGCGATCACCGGCTGGGACGACATCATGGCCGCCCGCCACGCCAGGCCCGCCCTCACCACGGTGCGCCAGCCCATGCGCCTGCTCGGCGCCCGCGCGGCCCGCGCGCTGGACGAGCTCATCAAGGGCAGTCGTACCGTCCCGAACTCCGAGATTCTCCCCACCCAGCTGATCGTCCGATCCAGCTGCGGGCCTCACCCCCTGGAGGAAAAGTGAAGAAGTACGCCGTCGGGATCCTCGCGCTGGGGCTGGTGCTCGCCGGGTGCGGCCGGAGCACCGGAGGGGCCGCGGAGCAGGCACGGGACGTCGACACCGGCAAGGCCACCGGCGAGGTCACGGTCTGGGCGATCGGGGCCGAGGGCGAGGCGCTGGGCGCCTTCGCCAAGGACTTCGAGACGGCCAACCCCGGCATCACGATCAAGGTGACCGCGCTCGGCTGGGACGCGGCCCACGACAAGATCACCGCGGCCATCGCCGGGAACGCCACCCCCGACGTCACCATGCTGGGCAGCACCTGGATGGGCGAGATGGCCAAGACCGGCGCCCTCGACCCCACCCCGGCCAACCTGATCGACAAGTCGGCGTTCTTCCCCGGCGCGTGGGGCACGGTCGAGGTGGAGGGGACCGCGTACGGCGTGCCCTGGTACGTCGAGACCCGCGCCCTGTACTACCGCAAGGACCTCGCCGAGAAGGCGTCGGTGAAGCCGCCCGCCACCTGGGAGGAGACCACCGCCTTCGTGAAGGCGCTCAAGGAGAAGGGGGGAGCCTCGCTCGGCGTCGAGCAGAACTTCCGGCAGGGCTCCTGGCAGGAGGTGCTGCCGCTGGTGTGGCAGGCGGGGGGCGAGATCGTCTCGGGTGACAAATGGACGCTGGACACGCCCCAGATGGTCCAGGCGCTCAAGCACTACGGCTCGTTCTTCGAGAGCGGGCTCGCCAGCACCGACCAGCCGACCGGCGCCTTCCCGCAGACGTTCGTCAAGGGGAAGGTCGGCGCCTTCTACTCGGGGCCGTGGATGATCGCGGGTCTGGAGAAGGACGGCGGCGAGGGCTTCGGCGACAAGCTCGCCGTCGCGCCCTACCCGAAGGGGAGCGCGGGAGGCCCCAGCCTGGTCGGCGGCAGCGACATGGTCGTCTTCAAGGACTCGAAGAACCGCGACGCCGCCTGGAAGTTCCTGCGCTGGCTCGTCGACCCCAAGGTCCAGGCCACCTGGTACACCAAGGTGAACGCGCTGCCCAGCGTCGAGGCCGCCTGGCAGGACCCGGCGCTCACCGCCGACGAGCGCGTCACCGTCTTCGGCGACCTGCTCAAGGACGCCAAGGCCGTCCCCGCCGTCCCGACCTGGGAGCAGGTGGCCAAGGTGATGGAGACCGAGGTCGAGAAGATGGCCCTGGGCAAGCAGACGGCCGAGGAGACGGCCAAGCGGATCCAGGAACAGGCCGAGACCATCGGGACCGGGGTCTGACCATGGTGGTCAGCGAGCGGGTGGGCTCGCGCGAGCCCACCGGACCCGCCCCCGTCAGGGAGCGGCGGTCCGGGGGAGGGTTCCGCCGTACCGGCCTGGCCTGGGTCTTCGTGACGCCCTTCGTGGTGATGTTCGCGGTCTTCTGGGCGGGGCCGCTCCTCGTCGAGCTCGGCATGAGCTTCACCGACATGCGCAGCACCGACGTGCGCGACCCCCTCGGGGTGAACCTCGTCGGGATCGACAACTACCTGCGGTTGTTCGACGACGAGCTCATGCGCAAGGCGGCGGTGAACACGCTGATCTTCGTGGTGACCGCGCTCCCGCTCACCATCGCCCTCGGGCTGGCCGCGGCCGTGGCGCTGAACTCCGGGATCGCCCGGCTGCCCGCCGCGTTCTTCCGGCTCGGCTACTACCTGCCGTACGTCACCAGCATCATCGGCGTCGCGGTGGCCTGGCGGTTCCTGCTCGAACCCGACGCGGGACTGGTCAACCAGGTGCTCGGGGCGGTGGGCGTGGACGGCCCCCGCTGGCTCGCCGACGAGGACCTGGCGCTCCCGGTGATCATCGTCATGACCGCCTGGCGGAGCTTCGGCTTCGACATGGTCGTCCTGCTCGCCGCCCTGCAGGGCATCCCCAGGGAGCTGTACGAGGCCGCGGAGGTCGACGGCGCCGGGCGCTGGGAGCGGTTCCGCTCCGTCACGCTGCCGATGCTCCGCCCGGCGCTGCTGTTCTGCACCGTCTACAGCTCCATCGGGTTCGCCCAGTTCATGGAGGAGCCGCTGGTGATGACCCAGGGAGGCCCGGCGGGGGCGACCACCTCGGCGTCGCTCGCCATCTACGACCAGTTCGGCTCCGGCAACTACGGCTACGCCGCCGCGGCGGCGAGCGTCCTGTTCACCGTGATCGTGGCGCTCGCGGTCCTGCAGTTCCGGGTCGGGAGGTCCAGATGAGACCGGTTCGGGACCGTCAGGACCGTCAGGCCTCCGTGAGGCCGTCGTCGGGCCGGGAGGCCGGGACGAGACCCGCCCGGGGGCGGAAGGCCCCCGCGAGACCGGCTCCGGGCGGCAAGGCGCTGGTCAAACGCCGCTTCTCCACGTACGCGCTGCTCAGCGCCGGGCTCGTGCTCGTCGTGCTGCCGTTCGTCTGGACGCTGCTCACCTCGTTCAAGCCGGAGACCGAGATCAGGCGGACCCCGCCGGACCTCCTGCCGGTGCGGTGGACGCTCGCCAACTACGGCGAGCTGCTGGAGAAGATGAACATCACGCAGGTGTTCGTCAACAGCGCGGTGGTGGCCCTCGCCACCGTCGCGGGCAACCTGCTGTTCTGCTCGATGGTCGGGTACGCCTTCGCCAAGCTCGCCTTCCGCGGCAAGAACGTGCTCTTCGCGCTGGTCCTCACGCAGATGGCGCTGCCCGCGATCGTGGTGATGATCCCGCAGTTCGTGCTCATCGCGAAGCTCGGCCTGGTCAACACCTTCCTCGGGATCATCCTGCCCGGCCTGGTCACCCCGCTCGGCATCTTCCTGATGCGCCAGTTCATCGCGGACATCCCCGACGAGCTGATCCACGCCGCGCGGGTCGACGGGGCGAGGGAGTTCCGGATCTTCTTCAGGATCGTCATGCCGCTCTGCAGGCCCGCGCTCGCCACGCTCGGCCTGATCACCTTCCTCGGCTCGTGGAACAACTTCCTGTGGCCCGCGGTGGTCGCCCAGAGCGAGGACATGTACACGCTGCCCGTCGCGCTCGCGATCTTCAACGGCTACCAGGGCACCCAGTACGGCCTGCTCATCGCCGGGGCGGTGGTCGTCGTGCTGCCGGTCCTGATCCTCTTCGTCTTCCTGCAGCGCTTCTTCACCCAGGGCATCGCCTCCACCGGACTCAAGTAACCCCCCATGTAAGGAGCCCCCGTGCGTCGTCGTCACGTGGCCGCCCTGACGGCCTGTCTCGCCCTGATCACCGCCGCTCCATCTCCGGCCTCGGCCGCGTCTCCCCCTGTCTCCCCCGATGCCCCCTTGACGGCTTCGGGCGCCGATCGGCAGCGGGAGGTGCTGCGCCGCTACGCCGCCGACACCTGGAAGTCCATGGCCGCGATGGCCGACCCGGCGACCGGGCTGCCCTCCGACAAGATCGAAGGCTCGCTCGACCCCGCCACCCGCGCCAAGGTGACCTCGCCGACCAACATCGCCACCTACCTGTGGAGTACGGTGGCCGCCCGCGACACCCGCCTCATCTCCAAGGGCGAGGCCCTGCGCCGCGTGAGGAAGACGCTCGCCTCGACGGCGAGGCTGGAGCGGCACGCCCCGACCGGCCAGTTCTACAACTGGTACGACCCGCGCACCCTCCAGATCGTCCGCACCTGGCCGGAGAACGGCTCGGCCGTCCAGCCGTTCCTGTCCAGCGTCGACAACGGCTGGCTCGCCGCGGCCCTCATGATGCTCAGAAGCGCCGTCCCCGAGGTCTCCAAGCAGGCCGACGCGCTGGCGAGGGGCATGGACTTCGAGTCCTACTACGACCCGCAGGCGCGGCCCGACGCGGGCACCGGCCTGCTGCGCGGCGGGTTCTGGCCGGACAGGCCCACCGGCTGCTCGGTCGAGAGCGACTACAACGGCTCGGGGACCACGGTCCACTCCACCTGCCACCACTACGGCGCGCTCACCGAGGCCAGGATCGCCAGCTACGTCGGCATCGCCCTCGGCCAGCTCCCCCCCGAGCACTACTACGGCATGTGGCGGACCTTCCCCGACACCTGCGACTGGGCGTGGGCCGAGCAGAAGCCGGTCGGCACCTGGCGCACGTACATGGGCGTCAACGTCTTCGAGGGCACCTACGGCTACCGCGGCATGCGCCTGGTGCCCACCTGGGGCGGCAGCATGTTCGAGGAGCTGATGGTGACCCAGCTCGTGCCGGAGGACGTCTGGGGCGCCAGGAGCTGGGGCCGCAACCAGCCCGTCTACATCGCCGCCCAGATCGAGCACGGCATGAACGAGGCGAAGTACGGCTACTGGGGCTTCTCCCCGTCCAACGACCCGGCCGGGGGCTACCGCGAGTACGGCGTGGACGCGATCGGCATGGACACCCCCGGCTACACCTCCGACCAGGAGCGCACCTCCGTCGACTACGGCTTCGAGGGATGCCGCGAGGGAACGCCCGAGCCGGCGTCGTACGGGGACGGCGTGGTCACCCCGCACGCGTCGTTCCTCGCGCTGCGCCACACGCCGGACGCGGCCCTGGACAACCTCGCGAGGCTCAGGGCGAACTTCGACGCCTACGGGCCCGGCGGTTTCTACGACGCGGTCGCGGTGCGCAGCGGCAAGGTCGCCAAGCAGTACCTCGCCCTCGACCAGGGAATGATCATGATCGCGCTCGGCAACGCGCTCGCCGGCGACAGCCTGCGCCGCCACTTCGCCACCCGCGACGTCACGGCGAAGCTCGCCCCCGTGCTGCGCCAGGAGGAATGGGCCGTCGTGCCTCCCAAGTGAGCCGCACCCCACCGACCACCCAACCGACCATCGGGGAGACGTATTCATGAGCACGGCCGACGCCGCACGCCAGGACTGGCAGGCCCGCATCTACAGGGCGTCGGGGGAGGTGGCCTCGGCCCGTCCGGCCGGACGGGCCGAGGTCGCCGCCCCCGGCGGCCTGCGCGCCGACAGCGGGGGCGGGCACGTCACGCTGACCTGGGAACCGGTGGCCGGGGCCATCGGCTACCTCGTCCACCGCGCGCCCGCCGAGGAGGGGCCGTACGCCTCCACCAAGCAGCGCGACGTCGACGTGCCGGCCGTGCCGGACCCGCGCTACGTCGACACGCGCGGGGAACCGGCCTGGTACCGGGTCGCGGCCGTCACCACCATGGAGCGGACCGGCCCCTTCACCGGGCCGGTGTTCGCCGCGCCGCTCGCCGAGCCGGGCGCGACGAGCCTGCGGGTCGACGCCTCCGCGACCACCCGGCCGCTGCCCAGGCCGTGGAAGTACATGATCGGCTCCGAGCACCTGTCGCACATGCTGTCCGCCGACACCGTGGGCGGGCGCCCGATCGGCCCCGAACTGACCGAGGCGCTGTGGACGATGCGCGACGAGCTCGGCGTCGAGACCGTGCGCGCCCACGCGATCCTCTGCGACGACCTCGGCGTCTACCGCGAGGAGGACGGCAAGCCCGTGCACGACTTCAGCCGGGTGGACGAGGTCTACGACACGATCACGGCGTTCGGCATGCGGCCGATCGTGGAGCTGTCGTTCATGCCGCGCGACCTGGCCTCCGACCCGTCGAAGACGGTCTTCGGCTACGGGGCGATCATCTCGCCGCCCAGGGACTACGACCGCTGGGGCGACCTGGTCCGCGACCTCACCCGCCACCTCGTCGACCGCTACGGCCTGCGCGAGGTGGTCGACAACTGGGCCTTCGAGGTGTGGAACGAGGCCAACCTGGAGGTCTTCTGGAGCGGCACGCCACAGGAGTTCTTCCGCCTGTACGACGTGTCGGCGGCGGCGGTCAAGGACGTACACCCCGACATCCGCGTCGGCGGCCCGTCGTCGGCGGCCAACGGCTGGGTCCAGGAGCTGATCGACCACGTGGACGCCTCGGGCGCGGCGCTCGACTTCGTCTCCACCCACACCTACGGCAACGCCCCGCTCGACTGGCGGCCCGTCCTGGAACGGCACGGCCGCGCGGGCACCCCGATCTGGTGGACGGAGTGGGGGCCGACCCCCACCCACTTCCACGGCATCGGCGACGGGCCGTTCGGGGCGGCGTTCCTGCTGCACGGGATGAGGTCGGCGGCCGGGCGGGTGGACGCGCTCGCCCACTGGGTGGCCTCGGACCACTTCGAGGAGCTGGGCCGCCCACCGGCGCTCTTCCACGGCGGGTTCGGCCTGCTCACGGTCGGCAACCTGCGCAAGCCCCGCTACCTCGCGCTCACCCTGGCCGACCGGCTGGGCGAGGAGGAGCTCGCCTGCTCGGCCGGCGGCGACGTCGCGGGGGTCGAGGCGTGGGCGGCGCGCTCGGTCACCGGCACCGTCGGGGTGCTGGTGTGGAACGGCACCCTCGACCAGGACCGGGCGGACGGCGCGGAGATCCTGGCGCGCGAGGTCACCCTCACCGTCGAGGGCCTGGCGGCGCGGGAGTACGCGGTCAGCCACCACCGGATCGACGAGCGGCACTCCAACATCCGGGCGGTCTGGGCGGAGATCGGCGGGGACGCCGGCTGGCCCGAGGGCGAGCAGTGGGAACGGCTCCGCGCCGCGAACACCCTGGACGAGCTGGAACCCGCCCGTACCCTCCGGGTGGAGGACGGGACCCTGCGGCTGGAGTTCACCCTGCCCATGCCGGCCGTCTCCTACCTGGAGTTCACCCCGGCCTGACGAGGACGCGTCCGATCGCCGGGCCGCTTTCGGGAACCGCGGGCACGCGGGAGGGCAACAAGGGGTGTCCTGACCGAGAGCCGAAAGGCCTGATATGAGCGAAACGAGCCGGACCCGGACGGGAACGGGGACGGGCGGCACCTTCCCCGCCGACGGGACGGGCGACCGTGATGCCCTTCCCGCCGGTGGGGCGGGGGGTCGTGGAGCCCTCCCCGCCGGTGGGGCGCGCGACCGCGACCTCTCTCCCGCCGGTTCCCTCCCCTACGGGACGGAGGCCGACGACGCCTCCCTCATCGTGCTGTCACGCCGGGAGCCGGAGGCGTTCGCCGAGGTCTTCCACCGGCACGCGCCGGACATCAAGCGTTACGTCACCCGGCGGCTGGGAACCGACGCGGCCGAGGACGTCGTGGCGGACACCTTCCTCGCGGCGTTCCGCGGCAGGGAGGGCTACGACCCGGCGCACCCCAGCGCGCGCCCGTGGCTGTACGGCATCGCGACCAACCTGATCAGGCGGCACAAGCGCGTCGAGGTGCGGCAGCTGCGCGTCCTCGAACGGACCGGTGTCGACCCGGTGACCGTCCCGTTCACCGAGCGCAGCGACGAGCGGCTGAGCGCCGGTGCCGCGCGGCGGCGGCTGGCGGCGGCCCTGGCGAGGCTGCCCGCGGGCCACCGGGACGTGCTGCTGCTGGTGACGTGGGGCGGCCTCACCTACCCGGAGGCCGCCCGGGCGATGGGCATCCCGGTGGGCACGGTTCGCTCGCGCGTCAACCGGGCCAGGAGCAAGGTGCGCGAGGAACTCGGCGGGGTCGACCCCACGTCCATCAGCGAGGAGACCTTTCATGGATGAGATGACCCAGTTGGACCGGCTGCGCTCGGAAGTGCCCAGGCCGGACCGTACGGAACTGCGGGCGGAGGAGCGGCGGCTGCTCTCGGAGATCGCCGCCCTCGGCGCGGCGCCCTCCCCCCGCCGGGCCCGCCGCCCGGCGGACCTGCGAAGGAACCTCCGGCTGAGCCTCGGGACGAGCGTGCTGGTGGGCGCCGGGGCCGCGACGGTCGTGGCACTCGGCTTCGTCGACATCGGCTCGACCCCCCGGCCGGAGCCGGCCGTCAGGGTGGCGCCCGTGGCGATGTCGGCGGTGCTCCAGCGGGCCGCCGACACCGCGAGCGCGCGCGACGACCTGCGTCCGAGGCCCGGCCAGTTCCTCGCGTACGAGCTGCAGGTCATGTCCCCCGTCAAGCTGAAGGAGGGCGGGAAGGACGTCCGCTACCTCGACCGCAGCCTGTTCAAGGTGTGGCTGCCGGTCGAGGGCTCCTCCCTGGACGGGGGGGTCATGTCGAGCGAGCATCTGGAGCCGAGGCCGTTCCCCGGGGAGCCGCTGCCCGCCGAGGCCAGGCGCAGGCAGGGAAGCGCCGTGGCGCCGTCGAGGCTCACCGGCCACGACATCCGTCCCGAGTACCAGCGCACCGACTACGCCTACCTGAGCCGGTTGCCCACCGATTCCGAGGGGATGCGCGAGCACCTCTACCGGGGTCTGTCCCGGGACCCCCTGGCCGACTACAAGGCGTGGGGGAGCGTCGGCTCGATGATCACACAGGCGTACATGCCGTCCGCCCAGCGGGCCGCGCTGTTCCGGGCGGCAGGCACGATCCCCGGCGTCGAGACCGTCGACGAGGCCGAGGACGCCGCCGGGCGCGACGGGGTCGCGGTGGCGATGGCCAACAGGCTCGGCGGGGTGCGGCACGAGTACATCTTCGACCGCGTCACCTACCTGTACCTGGGCGAGCGCGTCGTCGTGACGGACGCGGCGAAAGCGGGAGCGCCCGCGGGCACCCTGCTGACCTCGACGGCGCAACTGAAGGTCGAGGTGGCCGACAGCGCGCCCGAGGTGACCGTCCCCGATGTGAACGCGCCCGAGGTGACCGTCCCTGATGTGAACGCCCCGAGGTGACCGCCCCCTGATGTGAACGCGCCCGAGGTGACCGCTCCCGACTCCGGCAGCCTGCGGGAAACGCACAACTAGCACAGACCGTGCAACTGTGACGCACGGGTCGAGTGGTATTAATCCACACTCTTTTCCACAGTTCAAGGGCTGGCGGATTCAACATTCTCTGTCACCATTGCCCCATGCATGCCTTCCGTTTTGTTCGCGCCGCGGTGTTCGCGGTCGTGTGCGTGACGGTGTCGCTGGCCATGCATGTGCTGGCCGGCGGCAGCCCGGTGGGACCGGGCGTGCTGGTCTGGGCGATGCTGCCGACCGCGGCGGGCGCGTTCGCGCTCGCCCGGCGGCGGCGTGGTTTCGGCATGCTGCTGGGAGCGGGTTTCGCCGCGCAGTACGGCATGCACCTCTGGTTCACCTCCGGCGCGGTACCTCCGTCGACCGGGCATGAGCACGGCGCCGGTGGCCTGTCCACCGGCCTGTTCATGTTGCTGGTGCACGCCGTGACGGCGTGGCTGTCGGCCCACTGGCTGGAGCGCGGGGAGTGCGGCCTGGCCACGCTCCTGTTCCTGCTCTTCGCCACGGTCCTCACCCTGCTGCGGTGGCGCGCCCCCGTCGCCCGCCGCGTCACGCTTCCCCCCGCGCCCGGCGACCGGGTGCCACCGGTCACCCGGCTGCTCGCCGCCGCCGTGTCGCGCCGCGGGCCGCCCGCGCTCTCGTACGCCGTCTGACATCGGGCCGTCGCGCCCGGAGACCGCCGTGCCCTCGCGGGCCCGCCTCTCCGAGCGCCGCACCCCTCCCCGGCCGTGGGCCGTCGCGCCGTCGCGGCCTCCCCGCCGGTGAGCCCGGACGTCGGCGCCCAACTGCTCCCGGTTAGTACCGGCAGCACCTGCCAGCACCTGCCAGCACCAAACGCCAACGGGCCGCGCGCCCGGTTCCCAGCATGCCTCCGGCGGGCGGGAACCGGAATCTCGCGCGCCCTTCCGCGACGCCGAACTGAACCTCACACCGCGGTGACGCGTACCTGACGGTGCGCGCGTTCCCTGCGAACGGAGAACTCTCCCCATGACGTCTGACGTCGAGATCCAGCCCGAGACCGGATCGTCCGGTCCCTCTCCGGCCCCCGTGCCCCCGGTGCCCTCCACCTGGGCGACGCTGCGCTCGCTCCTGCTCCGCCTGCACTTCTACGCGGGAATCCTCGTCGCGCCCTTCCTGCTGGTGGCCGCGACGACCGGCCTGCTGTACGCCGCCTCCTTCCAGCTGGAGAAGGTGGTCCACTCCCACGAGCTGACGGTCCCCGTACCGGCCGGGCAGCAGAAGCTGCCCCTGGCGCGACAGGTCGCCGCCGCGACGTCCGCGCAGCCGGGGGGAACGATCAGCGCCGTGTGGACCTACGACGAGCCCGGCGCGACGACGCGGGTGCTGTTCAACGACCCCGCCCTCCCGGAGAGCGTCCGCACGGCGGTCTTCGTCGACCCGTACACCGCCGAGGTCCGCGGCACGCTGGAGAGCTACGGCAGCTCGGGCGCGCTGCCCGTGCGCACCTGGATCTCCCAGCTCCACCGCCACCTGCACCTGGGCGAGCCGGGACGCGTCTACAGCGAGATGGCCGCCAGCTGGCTGTGGCTGGTCGCGCTCGGCGGTCTGGTGCTGTGGCTGACCCGCCGTCGCCGTGCCGGTCAGCGGCTGCGTCGTATCGTCGCCCCCGAGCGCGGCGCCCGCGGCCAGCGCAAGACCCTCTCCTGGCACGGCTCGGTCGGCCTGTGGGCGCTGGTCGGCCTGCTCGCCCTGTCGGCCACCGGCCTGACCTGGTCGAAGTACGCGGGAGTCAACGTCGACGTGATCCAGCGGGGGATCGGCTGGGGCACCCCGTCGATGCCCGTCTCCGGCGGTCACGGTGACCACGGCGGCCACGCCGGAGGGGACGCGGGCGCCGCCCCGGCCGCCGACGTCGACCAGGTCGTCCAGGCGGCGGCGGGCAAGGGCCTGTCCGGACCCATGGAGGTCGTCTGGCCGGCCGAGTCCGGCGACCCGTACGTCGTCAAGGAGACGGACCGCCTCTGGCCGCAGCGCAACGACCAGGTGGCGGTCGACGCCACCAGCGGCCAGGCGGTCGCCGAGCTGCGCTTCGACGACTTCCCCATCGGCGCCAAGCTGACCCGGTGGGGCATCGACGGGCACATGGGAGTGCTGTTCGGCCTGGTCAACCAGATCCTGCTCGCCGCGCTCGCCGTGGCGCTGATCTCGGTCATCGTGTGGGGCTACCGCATGTGGTGGCTGCGCCGCCCGACCCGCGGGTTCGGCGCCCCCTACGAGCGCGGCGGCCTGCGGCGGCTGCCCCTGGCCGTGGTCCTGCCCCTGGCGGTCGTGGTGATCGCGGTGGGCGTGTTCCTCCCGCTGCTGGGCATCTCGCTGCTCGCCTTCCTCGTGGTCGACGTCGTCCTCGCCAGGGTCGCGGCGTCACGCGCGAGGAAGCCGGAAAACGGCGGGCCTGACGTGCCCGCCGGGCTCGGCGAGCTGGACGCGCCCGCCGAGTCCGGCGAGCCTGCCGCGGTCGGCAAGGCCCGCGAGCCGGATGAGCCCGGTGAGACCAGCAGGTCGGAGGCCGGGGTTCCCGGCTGAGACCCGCCGACGGCGAAAGACCTTCCAGGACCCGGACCGGCCGGTGACGAGTGACACCGGCCGGACCGGCCGAGACGGCGGGGGTGCGGCGTGGGGCGCACGCCGCATCCCCGCCCCGTCTCCGCCCCCGGCTCAGTCGGGGTGGTGCTGGTGCTGCAGGTAGGCGGCGGTCTCGGGGTTCGCCGGGAAGTACGCCTCGATGGCCAGCTCGGCGACGGTGATGTCCAGCGGGGTGCCGAAGGTGGCCATCGTGCTGAAGAAAGCGAGCTCCCGATAGCCCCGGCGGAGCCTGAGGGGGATCACGATGTCACCGGGCCCCGGCCGGTCTATCTCCGGCTCGGGCTGGTCGCAGGGATAGTCGTCGAGCTCCTGCCAGAGCGCCGCCAGCTCGGGGTCGGCGGTGAGGCTCATCTGGCGGCGGAGCCGGTGAAGTAGGTGGGCCCGCCACTCGCCCAGATTGATGATCCGCTGCGCCATGCCCTTGGGGTGCAGGCTCAGCCGCAGCACGTTGACCGGCGGGACGAGCAGCTCCGGCGCGACCCCGCGCAGCAGCAGCCCGGTCGCGGCGTTGCGGTCGATGAGGTTCCAACGCTGGTCGACGACCACCGCCGGGTACGGTTCGTGCCCGCTCAGCACCTGCCCCAGCGCCTCCCGCACCGACGCCATGTGCGGCGAGTTGAGCGGCGTCTCCGCGTAGAGCGGCGCGAACCCGCCGGACAGCAGCAGGTGGTTGCGCTCGCGCAGCGGGAGCTCCAGCTCTTCCGCGAGGTGCAGGATCATGTCCCTGCTCGGTTTGGACCGGCCCGTCTCCACGAAGCTCAGGTGCCTGGTGGAGATGTCGGCCTGGATCGCGAGGTCCATCTGGCTCATCCGCCGTCGTTCCCGCCACTGGCGCAGAAGCTCGCCTACCGGCCGGGACGCGCTGGTGGTGGTCACGTACGCCACGATAACCGGCGGCGATCGGCGAAACCATTACCACGTACGTAACGCCCGCCATGATGTCGGCGACGCACCCCCGCGCCACGTCCGGGCAACGCGAACCAGGCACCGGAATTTATCTCCACGCATCACGGCAAACCGCCGAGCTGTTGTCCAGTTCGCTGGACGACCTTCGTCCAGTACGCTAATTTCCGTGCGTGCTCCAGACATACCCCGAGATCCGCGACCGGATCTACGAGCTCGCACGCCGGCACGCCCTGCGTCCGGACTGGATCGACGCGGGCAGGACCACCCGGTCCCTGTTGCTCTACGACTCCGACCAGGTGGTGGTCGCCCGGTCCCGGGTCCCGATGCGGCATATGGACCCCGACCTGCTCGCGGCTCTCGCGCATGACTTGGAAGACGTGTTCGGAAAGGGACGGCTGGAATGACCGACGCACCCCTGCGGCTCACGATGAAGGCCGTGCGTAAGACCGACTACTGGATCGCGCTCCCGATGGACGCCCCCATCCAGGGAGGTGTCTCCGGCGACACCCTTGCTGAGCTGTACGAGGAGGTGGAGGCGGCCAAGCACTTCATCCTCGACGCACCCGCGGAGGCCGAGATCGTTGTGACGTACCTCTACGAGGTCGCCGGTGTCCCACCCGCGGTGCTCGACACCTACAGAGACCTTCGGGCACGGCGTGACCAGGTGGCCGCGCAACTCGGCGAGACCGCCAGGGAGGCCGTGGCGGCTCTCCGGGCGGCGGGCGTCTCCGTCCGCGACAGCGCGGCCCTGCTTGAACTGTCGAAGTCGCGGGTCGACCAGCTCAGCGCCTGAAGGGCGGCCCGCACCGCCGCGACGGCCGCCCGCGGGGCGTCAGCGGCGGCGGACCTTGGTGGCGAGGCGGTTGAGGATGCGGTCCCACTCGGTGCCGAAGGGGTTGTCCTGGACGAGGTAGGTCCAGGTGGCGGTGGGGCGCTTGAGGCCCGCGCCCTCCAGGTCGAGGCCGTCCTCGGTGACCGAGGCGGTCTCGAAGGTCTCGACCGAGCGTGACTCGATCTCGGCCAGCAGCCGCTGGTAGGCCGGGACGGCGTCCTTGTGGAACTCGTCGATCGGGTTGAGCCGGCCGAGGACCCGCAGGTGGATGCCCTCCCGCAGCTCCGCGAGGTACGCCAGGTGGTCGGCCCAGCCGCGGTCGAGGTGGAACAGCACGATCTGGCGGGCCGCCTCACGCAGCACGTCCTCGCCGACGCTCTCCGACAGCTCCGCCCACCGCTCGGGGGCCGCCTTGGCCAGGGCCTCACCGGCCACGTCGTCGCGCAGGACCCGGTCGCGGCGCTCCAGCAGCTGGCCGCGCTGGCGCTCCAGCAGCCGGGTGTAACGCCAGGTGTTGCGGTGGATCTCCATGTTGACGCCCTCGGCGACCCGCTGGGCGTGGCCCACGAGGGAGTGCTCGGGCACGCCCTTGGCGTACTCGTCGGCGACGTAGTGGGTGATCAGCTCGTCCTCGCCGCTGACCAGGAAGACCGAGCCGCCGGGGTCGCCCTGGCGGCCCGCGCGCCCGCGGAGCTGGTCGTCCAGGCGGCTGCTGGTGTGCCGGCCCGAGCCGATGACGTACAGGCCGCCGAGCTCGTCGACGCCCTCGCCGAGGCGGATGTCGGTGCCGCGCCCGGCCATCTGGGTGGAGACCGTGAGCGCGCCGCGCTCCCCGGCCCGGGAGATGATGGCCGCCTCCTCGGCGTCGTTCTTGGCGTTGAGGACCACGCACTCCAGCCCGCGCCCGCTCAGGGTGAGCGCGAGGCGCTCGGACTCGGCCACGTCCAGGGTGCCGATCAGGATCGGCCGGCCGGTGGCGTGCACCTCGACGATCTCCTCGACCAGCGCGAGGTCCTTCTCCATGCGGTACTCGAAGAGGCGGTCGGGGTCGTCGATCCGCACGTTCGGCCGGTTGGGCCGGATCACGGCGACCTTGAGGTCGTAGAACTCCCGCAGCTGGTCGCCGACCGCCACCGCGGTGCCGGTCATGCCGCACTTCTCGGGGTAGCGGGTGATCAGCGCCTGGACGGTGATCGAGTCGAGGATCTCACCGGTCTCCGACGGGGAGAGCGCCTCCTTGGCCTCCACCGCCGCCTGCAGCCCGTCGGGCCAGCGCTGCAGCAGCGCCACCCGGCCCCGGGAGGGGTTGATCAGGTGCACCTTGCCGTCGCGGACGATGTAGTCGACGTCCTTGGTGAGCAGGGCGTGCGCGTGCAGCGCGAGGTTGACGTCCGTCAGGGTGGCCGGGGTGTCGTAGAGGTCGAGGCCGAGCGCCTGCTCGACGGTGTCGATGCCCTTGCCCGTCAGGTGGACGTTGCGCGCCTGGTCGTCGAGCTCGTAGTGGTAACCCTTGACCAGCTGCCTGACCAGCACGGCCATCTCCGGGACCGAGTCGCCGGGGTCGGCGGCACCGGCGAGCACCAGTGGCACCCGGGCCTCGTCGACCAGCACGGAGTCGGCCTCGTCGACCAGCGCCACGGCCGGTTCGGGCACGATCAGGTCGTCCACGGAGGTGCTCAGCCGGTCGCGCAGCACGTCGAAGCCGATCTCGCTGACCGAGCCGTACGTCACGTCCGCCGCGTAGGCCGCCCGGCGCTCCTCGGGGGTGGAGTTCTGCCCGATCCATCCGTAGGAGACGCCGAGCGTCTCGTACAGCGGGCCCATCCACTCGGCGTCACGCTGGGCCAGGTAGTCGTTGACCGAGATCACGTGGACGCGCTTGCCCTGCAGGGCGTACCCGGCGGCGGCCATCGCGCCGGAGAGGGTCTTGCCCTCGCCGGTGGCCATCTCCGCGACGTTTCCCGACAGCATCGCCAGCATGCCGACCAGCTGCACGTCGTACGGCCGCAGGTCGAGCGAGCGGCGCGCGGCCTCCCGCACGATCGCGCAGAACTCGGGGAGGTCGTCGGCCGACGGCGTGGGCAGCTCGTCGAGCGCGCGGATCCGCTCCTCGCGGGTCCCGGCCTCGGCGACGACCTTCTCGAACCTCGAGAGGTCGATGGTGCCGGGGCGTTCGAGGAACCGCCTGAAGAGCTGGGTAATCGAGGCCACGTTCCCTCCAACGCCCGTTCCCGGGCTCGCGTTCCGTCTCTCCGCACATTGTGGTGCAAAGATCGGCCGTTCAGGTCGCGGTACGAAGATCGGCCGTTCAAGATCGAGGCGCTCCCGCCGGGTGTCCGGGGCGCCGGTGACTTGTCATGCCATAGCGGGATAAGTCGGATGTGATTTTAGCCAACAAGTGATGGACATCCACAGTGATCGGAACAAAGGTTGGGGCATGGCCTTCTCCGATTACCAGTACGAGATCTACCTCAACGGGCTGGTCGGGACCCCGCCCCCGTACTCGACGTCCGTCGCCGAGCTGGAGCGGGTGGCGCGCGAGCGGCTCGACCCGGGACCGTACTGGTACGTGGCCGGTTCCGCGGGGACCGGCGCGACCGAGCGCGCCAACCGCGAGGCGTTCGACCGGTGGCGGATCGTGCCCAGGATGCTTCGCGACGTCCCGGTCAGGGACCTCGGCGTCGAGCTGTTCGGCAGGTCCTACCCGGCGCCGCTCGCCCTCGCCCCGATCGGGGTGCAGTCGATCGTGCACCCGGACGGCGAGCTGGCCACCGCCAGGGCCGCGGCCTCGCTCGGCGTCCCCACGGTGCTGAGCACCGCCGCGTCCCACACGCTGGAGGAGGTGGCCGAGGCCGACGGCCCCCGGTGGTACCAGCTCTACTGGCCGCACGACGACGAGGTCACGCTCAGCCTGCTCGACCGGGCCGCCAAGAGCGGGTACGACACCCTGGTCGTCACCCTCGACACCTGGACCCTGGCCTGGCGCCCGCACGACCTCGACCACGCCTACCTGCCGTTCCTGCGCGGGACCGGCCTGGCGATCCCGCTGTCGGACCCGGTGTTCCGTTCCAGGCTCGCCCGCCCGGTCGAGGAGGACCTCGACGCGGCGATCATGCAGTGGGTGCCGATGTTCAACGGCCGCCCCCACACGTGGGACCAGCTGTCCCTGCTGCGCGACAACTGGGACGGGCCGATCGTCCTCAAGGGGATCCAGCACGTGGACGACGCCCTGCGCGCCGCGGACGCGGGCATGGACGGCGTGGTCGTCTCCAACCACGGGGGCCGCCAGATCGACGGCGCCACGGCCTCGCTCGACGCGCTCCCCGCGATCGCGGCGGCCGTGGGCGACCGGATGACCGTGCTGTTCGACTCGGGCGTCCGCACCGGCTCCGACATCTTCAAGGCCCTCGCCCTCGGCGCGCGGGCCGTGCTCCTCGGCCGGCCGTACGTCTGGGGCCTGGCCGCGGGCGGCGAGGACGGCGTGCGCCACGTGGTGCGCGGCCTGCTCGCCGAGCTCGACCTCACCCTCGGCCTGGCGGGCCACAGCCGCCCCGCCGACCTCGACCCCTCCGTCCTGGAGGCGCTGTGACCGGTTTTAGAAGCGCTGTGACCATCTTGGAAGCGCTATGACCGTCCTGGAGGCGTTATGAGCCTGTCCGACCTGCGGCCCGTTCCCAAGGACCAGCTCACCTTCCGGCTGCCGCCGACGTTCGAGACCGTGCGGGAGGAGCGCCGCCATCGTCAGGAACGCCTGACCGCGGCGCTGCGCCTGTTCGGCAGGTTCGGCTTCGAGGAGGGGGTGGCCGGGCACATCACCGTCCGCGACCCCGAGCACACCGACCACTTCTGGGTGAACCCGTTCGGCATGTCGTTCAAGCAGATCAAGGTCAGCGACCTGATCCTCGTCAACCACGAGGGCCAGGTGGTCGACGGCCGCCACCACGTCAACCAGGCCGCGTTCGCGATCCACTCGATGGTCCACCAGGCCAGGCCGGACGTGGTCGCCGCCGCGCACAGCCACTCGGTGCACGGCAAGGCGCTGTCGTCCCTCGGCACGCTCCTGGAGCCGCTCACCCAGGACGCCTGTGCCTTCTACGAGGACCACGCCCTGTTCGACGACTACACCGGCGTCGTCCTGGAGACCGAGGAGGGCCGCCGCATCGCCCGGGCCCTCGGCTCCCACAAGGCCGTCATCCTGCGCAACCACGGGCTGCTGACGGTGGGCGGCAGCGTGGACGCCGCCGCCTGGTGGTTCATCACGATGGAGCGCTCGTGCCAGGCCCAGCTCCTGGCCAAGGCCGCGGGGCCCACCGTCCGGATCACCCACGAGAACGCCAAGCTCACCCACGGCCAGATCGGCGGCGACACGGTCGGCTGGATCAACTTCCAGCCCCTGTACGACCAGATCGTCGCCACCGACCCGGACCTGTTCGGCTGAGGTCCCGCGAGGGTCCCGTACTTCCGTACGGGACCCTCGCGGGCGTGGTCACACCTGTCCTCTCTCCTTCAGGGCGAGCAGGACGACCGCGCCGAGCAGCAGGACGCTCCCGCACGCCGTCGCCGGGGTGAGCCGCTCACCGAGCAGCAAAACGCCCAGGACCGCCGCGCCGACCGGTTCCACGAGGGAGATCACGGCGGCCGTCGTGGCACGCACCGCGGCGAGACCGATGAAGAAGAGCCCGTAGGCCAGCGCCGTCGGGACCGTGCCGAGGTAGACGACGATCGCCCAGGAGGCGAGCGGGTCACCGGAGGGAAGCAGGCCCTGGGGCAGCGCGACGGGGAGCAGGCAGAGCCCGCCGACGACGAAGCCCCCGGTCGCGGTGGCGTACGGCTCGCCGGTGGAGGCCCGGTTGAGCAGGGTCACGCCCGCGTACCCGGCCGCCGACAGCAGGGCCCACCCGACACCGGCCGCCGAGAAGGTGGCCGACCCGTCTCCGAGCGTCAGTACGGCCAGACCGGTCAGGGCGATCGCGACCGCGCCCAGCCCGGCGCCGCTCAGGCGCTCTCCCAGCGCCGGCCACCCGCCCGCGGCCACGAGGACGGGGGTGGCGCCTATCGTGACCACGGTCGCCACGGCCAGGCCCGACTCGGCGATCGCCGCGAAGTAGGCCGTCTGGTAGACGGCCATCGCCACGCCGGTGACCAGCACCCGCCCGAGCACCGAACCCCGCCGGTCGAGGAGTGCCCGGCTGAAGGCGGTGAGCGGTGTGGTGAGCCGTCCGGCGTACCGGGTTCGCCGGGCGGTGGTGAGCGGTCGGGTGGGACGGGTTCGCCGGGCGGTGGTGAGCGGTTCGGCGTGCCGGGTTCGCCGGGCGGTAATGAGCGGTCCGGTGGAGCGGATCCACCGGAGGACGGTGAGTGGCCCGGCGTGCCGGGTCCCGCCGAGGCCGAACAGGGACCTGGCCAGCAGGAGCACGGCGGCCCCGGCGGCGAAACGCCAGAAGGAGACGGCGACGGGGCCGAGCCCGCCCGTCTGGTGGAGCAGCGCACCGGCGGCACCGCCGGTGCCCCAGGCGGTCGCCGCGATGGACACGTACAGCAGACCCCGCCGTACGGAGACGTGCGTCATGGAGATCTCTCCAGATGAGGTGGTTGTCGTCAGGTCGCACGTGTGCGGACGGCAAGCACCCACCGGACCGCTCGGGTCCGGTCGTCAGGAGAGAGGGCCGCCCGCTATCGGGCGGTCGGCGGGGAGACGATCAGGAACACGGAGCCACCCTAACCAGGCACTCCGCACGGCGGCCACCACTTATTCCTGTCACCACCCGCTCCGGAGAACCGTTCCGGAAAGCGTTCCGGCAAACGTGACAGCAGCTGACAGGTATGGGCGCGACGATCGTTCCATGACCACGAAAGCACAGCTTCTCGCCGTGAACATCGACTGCGCCGAGCCCAGGCGGCTGGCCGAGTTCTACGCGGCCGTCCTCGGTTACGAGGTGCAGTACGCCGATGACACCTACGCCGGTATCGGCGACGGCACGATGAGCATCTACTTCCAGCAGAACCCCGACCGCAAGCCGGCCTCGTGGCCGGGACCCGACAAGCAGTTCCACCTGGACGTCCGCGTGCCCGACCTCGAAGAGGCCATCCGGGACTACCTGGAGCTCGGGGCCACCCGGCCCGACTTCCAGCCCGGCGAGGGGAAGTGGGTGGTGCTCGCCGACCCCGAAGGGCACCTGTTCTGCCTCTGCCCGCCCGGCGGTGAGTGACCACCCGAACCGGGGCCCTCAAGGCAGGGAGCTCGGGCGCGAGGTGACAGGGGTTCGGAGGTAGCGGGGGGCTCGGGGCCGGGGGTTTTCGGGAGTCAGAGGCTCGGCGCGGGGCGTTCCTCCGGGACGACTGGACGATCTGGAAGGGATGCGCTGAAGTTGCCTTCCGGACTCTCTTCTCCCTGAAGGCGGCGGATACCTCCCGGGTGGAGACCTCCCGGGGGCGGATCCCTCCCCGAAGAAGATCCCTCCCCGGAGGTGGCGGAGAGGCCGCGGCCCTCGCCCGGAGCCCGTCCGAAGGCGGAGGCCCCATCCCCGAGGAGGACTGATGAGGCGGCACCCCCGGCGCCGGACGGCCGGCGTGATCTCGCTGCTCGCGGCGGGGGCGGTCGCGGCGGCCGCGCTGGTGGCGAGCCGGGCCGGGGCGCCGGACCTGGCGGCCTACGTCCCGCTGCCCGGCCTGCTCGCCCTGGTGGCCGCGGTGCTCGCCGGGGTGGGTGCCGGACTGACCCTGGCGAGTCCCCGGCGGGACGACCGCGCGGCACTGCGCGTCCTGTCCTGGTGGTGGGTCCTCGCCGGGGTCGTACTCATCGTCGTGTCCATGTGGAGCGCCACGGCCGTCCTGCTGTTCCTCGCGGACACGGCGCCGGACGCGTCCAAGCGCGTCGAGATGCGCCTGGACGCGGTGAAGACCGGCCTGACCGTGGGCGCAGGGGCCGTGGGGCTGGTGGCGCTCCTCCTGGGCGTGCGCCGCCAGTGGCTCGGGGAGCGTACGCAGGCCTACCAGGAGTACGACGCCGGAGAGCGGCGTGTGACCGAGCTCTACACCAAGGCGGCCGACCAGCTCGGGCACGACAAGGCCGCGGTGCGCCTGGCCGGCCTGTACGCCCTGGAACGCGTCGCGCAGGACAATCCCGAACACCGCCAGACGGTCGTCGACGTGATCTGCGCCTACCTCCGGATGCCTCCCGTCCCGGCCGCGCCGGGAGAAGGGGAACCCGACGGCCGGGAGGAGGCCGTCGACCCGCAGGAACTCCAGGTGCGCGCCACGGCCCAGGGAATCCTCAGGAACCACCTGCGCTGGAGCAGGTCCGAGCCGGTCAGGCCCGTCACGTTCTGGCCGGACATCGATCTCGATCTCACGGGCGCGTGGCTCGTGAAGGTGGGGTTCGTCGACTGCCGGATGCGGGAGGCCCGGTTCGGCGGAGTCAGGTTCGAGGGGTTCGCCCGCTTCGACAGGGCCGTCTTCGAGGGCGTGGCGGTGTTCGGGGGAGCCGTCTTCACCGGCAGTGCGGCCTGGAGGGAGGCCAACTACAAGGTGGGCTTCGAGGGCGCGGTGTTCAGGGACGAGGCCGTCTTCCGGCAGGCGGTGTTCGCCCTGCGGGCGGATTTCAGGGACGTCGTGTTCGAGCGGTTGGTCTTCTTCGACCGGGCCGTCTTCAAAAACCGGGCCCTCTTCCGCGGGACCGCCTTCGGGGGTGCCGCGCTCTTCGGCGACACCGTGTTCGAGGACGAGGCGGTATTCCGCCGGGCCGTCTTCGAGGACAGGGCCTCCTTCGCCGAGGCCGTCTTCACGACCGCGCCCGCCTTCTGGGAGGCGACGGTACGGGAGGCGCCCGGCGCCCGGCGCTCCTGGCCCACCGGCTGGCGGGAAGTCGCCCGCGACGACGGCTCCGGTACGACACACCTGGTCAAGGAGGCCGGGGAAGCCCGCGAGATCCGTGGGGATTTCCGGACCGGCGACGACGACTCCGGCACCGCGCTTCCCGCCACGGGAGATGGTGAGAACCCCCGGTCAGGCGAATCCGCCGACGCCGGGCCCGGTGACGGCGGTCCGGATGCCGATCGGATCCGAGGCGCCGACCAGGACGCCGGTCGCGCCCGGAGTGCCGGTTCGTGAGGTGTTTCCCGTCCGAGCGAAGTGCCGGTTCGTGAGGGCGTTGTGAGGGTGTTTCCCGTTCGGCCGGACTGCCGGTTCGTGAGGGCGTTGTGAGGGTGTTTCCCGCCCGATCGGAGGCCTGTTCGTGAGGGTGTTTCCCGTCCGGGCGGACTGCTGGTTCGTGAGGGTGTTTCCTGTCCGGAGCAGGCGTCGTACCTGCGCCGGCACCTCTTCGTACCTCGTGGAGATCGGCGGAGGTCCCTACCCGTTCTCCGCGCGCCTTAAGCTTGCGGGATGACCCGTGAATCGCTTCTTTCCGGATGCCCCGTCCGTTATGTGAGGTGGCGATGACCTGGGTCGGGATATCGATCGCCCTGGTCGGTGCGCTGGGGTATGCCCTGGGAGCCGCGCTCCAGCAGTTCGAGGCGGTCTCCGAGGGCGCCTCGCTGAAGCTGATGAAGCGGCCACGCTGGTGGCTCGGCGGCATCATCGGTTTCACCGGGGCCTCCCTGCACGCCGTCGCCCTCAGCTTCGCGCCGCTGATCGCGGTGCAGCCGATCAGCGTGGCGACGCTGGTGTTCGCGGTGCCGCTGGCGGCGATGCTGCACGGCAGGCGCCCGCACCAGGGGGAGATCGTCGGTTCGATCGCGGTGGCCGTCGGGCTGCTCGGGTTGCTGCTGCTGGTCCCCGCGCACCCGGTGAAACCTCACATGACGAACCAGGAGGCGCTGGGCTTCCTCGGCTGCGTCGGTCTGGTCGTGCTGGTGACCCACCTGCTGGGCCGGAGGATGACCGGCTCGGCCCACGCGCTCGTGCTGTCGGTCGGCGCGGGGGCGGTGACGGCCAGCGTCTCCACCTTCGTCCGGGTGGTGGGCGGCAACTTCGACGGCGACTTCAGCACGCTGCTCAACTGGTTCGCGCTGGCCATCCCCCTGCTGCTCATCTGCGCGGTCGTGCTGCTGCAGAAGACCTACGAGGTGGGTTACTTCGGCATCTCCTACGCCGCCGTCCAGATCGTCGACCCGATCACCTCGATCCTCGCGGGCGCGCTCCTGCTCGACGAGGCGGTGCCCACCGGCTGGCTGAACGTGATCCCCGCCCTCGTCGCCGCCGCGCTGCTCGTCTGGGGAACGATCACCCTGGGACGGCTCTCCCCCGACCAGGGGACCTCCACCCCGGTACGCGAGGCGGCGAGCGTCGCGCGGTAGCCGCGAGACGGCCGCGGGGTCAGGTGGAGGGTGGTGTCCAGCCGAACACCTCGTCCATCGCGCCGTTCATGCTCGACGGGGCGAGCCGCCAACTGAGCGCCATCGCCGCGTCGCGCAGCCGCACGGCCAGCGGGCCGCGCATCCGGGTGACGCGGCAGATGGCGGCCGACCGGGCCACGATCCTGGACGTACGCTCCAGCCGCGCGGCGGTGTAACCGGCCAGCACGTCGTCCCGGTTCTTCCCGTCGTTCGCGTCGTTTCCGCCGTTTCCACCGCTTCTGGCGGCCGGGCCGCCGCTCCCGTCCGGTGGTACGGCGCCTCCGCCGCCGGTCCCGGTGCCGCCGGTGAGACTCTCGCCGTCGCCGACCACATGGGCCAGCACCACCGCGTCCTCGATCGCCTGGCAGGCGCCCTGCCCCATGTTGGGGGTCATGGCGTGCGCGGCGTCACCCAGCAGGGCGACCCTGCCCCGGTGCATGGCGGGCAGCGGGGTGGCGAGGTAGCGGATGTCGTTCCTCAGGACCTTCTCCGGTGAGGCCGCGGCGAGCAGCTCCGGGATCGGGGAGTGCCAGTCCCCGAACAGCCGGCGCAGCTCGGCCAGCCGGTCCCCGCCGTCGCCGCCCGCCGGGACGGTGTCGGTGGCGTAGCAGTAGGACGTGCCCCCGGCCAGTGGCATGACGCCGAAGACCTTGCCCCGCCCCCAGCTCTCGTACGCCTGGCCCGGGACGCCCTCGGCGGGGACGAGCACCTGCCAGCTGGTGACGCCCGCGTAGCGGGGGCCGGGGTGGCCGGGGAACAGCGCCGACCTGACCGGGGAGTGGATGCCGTCGGCCGCCACCACCAGGTCCGCCTTCACCTGCCCGCCGGTGAAGGTCACCAGGCCGTCCTCCGCGTCGACCCCCGAGACCCTGGCGTCCAGCCGGACCGTACCGGGTTCGAGGCGGGAGAAGAGGATGTCGACCAGGTCCGCGCGGCGCAGCAGCACGACGGAGTCGCCGCCGTTGCGCGCCGAGGCGGCCTCCGCGCTCGTCCTCACCAGCCACCCGCCGTCGGAGCGCCGGATGCCGCTCGTGCCCTGGACCGCCGACAGCTCGCGGATCTCGTCACCGGCCCCAAGCGTGTCGAGCGCCTTGAGCGCGTTGGCGGCGACGGCCAGTCCCGAACCGACCGGCTCCAGGGAGGCCGCCCGCTCGAACACCGTCACGTCCCAGCCCCGCCGCTGCAGCGCCAGCGCCGCCGTCAGCCCGCCGATGCCCGCCCCGATGACCGCCGCACTTCCCATGACCTTCTCCTTCACTACAGATGTAGTGGATATTACTACTCCTGTAGTTGAACTACAAGCGTAGTATCGAAGGGTGAAGTCCCAGCGTGCGGAGCTTGTCGCCGATACCGCCATCAACCTGCTGGCGGAACGGGGAATGCGTGGCCTGACCCATCGGGCCGTCGACGAGGCGGCCGGACTGCCGCCGGGGTCGACCTCCAACCTGGCCCGCACCCGGTCCGCGCTCCTGGAGCTGACCCTCGCGCGGCTCACCCAGCTGGAGACGGCCGCGTTCACGCCGTTCGCCGGCCCGCCGGGACCGGACGTGGTCGAGTCCCTCGCCCAGATGGCGGCCCGGGCGCTCTGGACGCAGCTGACCACCGGCCGCCGGCAGACGATCGCCCGCTACGAACTGGCCTTCGAGGCCACCCGCCGCCCGGAGCTGCGCACGATCTACGACAGGGCCGGTCAGCGCTTCCGCGAGATCGCGGTCTCGATCCTCTCGGCCGCGGGGTCGTCCGACCCGGTACGGCACGGGCGCCAGCTCGTCGCCTTCGGCGAGGGGGTGATGTTCGACGCCGTCATCGGCGCCGGGGCGGAACCGACCCTCGACGACCTCCGCCTGGGGATCGTGGAACTCCTGCGCGGCATGCTCGGCCACGAAGGCTAGAGAGGCAGGCCGGTGAGATCGTACGGCGGTTCAGCGGTGCGGGTCGGCGAGGTGAGAGCGGTTCAGCGGTGCGGGCCGGTGAGGCGGTAGGCCGGTTCAGCGGGGCAGGCCGGTGAGGCGGGCGCGGTGGGCGGGCCACTCGTCGTCGAGGATGCTGAAATAGGCGGTGTCGCGCCAGGTGCCGTCGGCGCGGCGGCGCTGGCGGCGCAGGGTGCCCTCGGCGACGCCGCCGATGCGCCTGATCGCGTTCTGGGAACGGACGTTCAGGGTGTCGGTCTTGAGCTGGACCCGGTTCACGCCCAGCTTGTCGAAGGCGTGGTCGATCAGCAGGACCTTGCACTCGGTGTTCACCGCGGAGCGCCACACGGACCTGCCGTACCAGGTCCAGCCGATCTCGATGCTGTCGGCGTACCCGGGGGTGTCGATGTAGGTGGTCGAGCCGACCACGCGGCCGGCCTCTCTCAGGATCACCGCGAACGGCACGTGGTCCGGCGCCTCGATCAGCCCCGCCGCGATCTCCGCCAGCTCGGCCTCGGTGCGAGGGGTCGGGGCGGGCATCCAGCGCCACACCTCGTCGTCGCCGCCACCGGCCACGAACAGGTCGGGGACATGGTCGCCGGTGAGCGGCTCCAGCCGTACGGTCTCGCCTTCGAGGGTGACGGGAGCGGGCATCTTCGCGGTCATGGAGACGACCCTAGGGCCCCCGGTGGACCTGTCCGAAGGTCCACTCAGGGGGTGTTCCCGGGGACCACTCGGCGCTCGAACTGCGCGAGCCTGCGTTCCGCCGCGGAATCCTCGATCAGCCGGGTGAGACGCCTCTCCCTCGTCTCGGGCCGCTTCGCGGTGGTCACCCAGTGCAGCGCGGTCCTGCGGTAGCCGGTCGGCTGGCCCTGGAACCACTCCCACGCCGCCGTCTCCGCCCGGAAGCGGCGCTCCTGCTCCTCGTCCAGCGCGGCGTCCTGCCCCCGCTCGTGCGAGTAGACCACCGAGTTGTCCTCGGTCCGCCGCTCGAAGGCGAGCAGGCCCGCGGGAAGCATCAGGCCGCGCTCGGTCAGCTCGGCGACCTTGGCGATGTTGACCGCGCTCCACGTGCTACGCGCCTTGCGCGGTGTGAAGCGGATGCTGTAGCTCCCGGCGTCGAGGGTCCTGCGGACGCCGTCGATCCAGCCGAAGCACAGCGCCTGCTCGACGGACTCGGGCCAGGTCATGCTCGGGCGGCCGGTCCCCTTCCTGAAGAAGCCGACCAGCAGTTGCGTCTCGGTCTCGTGGTACGCCTCCAGCCAGGCGCGGAACTCCCCGGGGGTGGCGAAGAAGACGGGCTCCATGAGGTTGAGCATAGGGGGCCGGTCGACAGGCATACCGGCCGGTCGGTACCCTCACGGGAGACCGTGAGGAGGGTCCATGGATTTCGCGTTCGACGCCGAGACCGAGGAGCTGCGGGGACGGCTGCTCGGCTTCATGGACGAGTGTGTGTACCCGGCGGAGGAGGCCTTCGAGGCCCAGGCCGCCGAGAGCGGGTGGGCCGTCCCGCCGCTGATGGAGGACCTCAAGGAGGAGGCGCGCAGGCGGGGCCTGTGGAACCTGTTCCTGCCGGGCGAGCACGGCGCGGGCCTGACCAACCTGCGGTACGCGCCGCTGGCCGAGATCATGGGCCGCTCGCCGAGGATCGCCCCGACCGCGACCAACTGCGCGGCCCCCGACACCGGCAACATGGAGGTCCTCTCCATGTTCGGCAGCGAGTGGCAGCGCAAGGAGTGGCTGGAGCCGCTGCTGCGCGGCGAGATCCGGTCGGCCTTCGCGATGACCGAGCCCGACACCGCGTCCTCCGACGCCACGAACATCGCGCTGTCGATCGTCAGGGACGGCTCCGAGTACGTCGTCAACGGCCGCAAGTGGTTCGCCTCCGGCGCGATGAACCCCAACTGCAGGATCTTCATCGTGATGGGCAAGACCGACCCCGAGGCGTCCTCGCACCGGCAGCAGTCGATGATCCTGATACCGCGCGACACGCCCGGCATGCACGTCAAACGGGGCATGCACGTCTTCGGCTACTCCGACTCCGACCACGGCGGGCACGCCGAGATCGTGTTCGAGGACGTCAGGGTGCCGGTCGACAACCTGATCGGCGAGGAGGGCGGCGGCTTCGCGATCGCCCAGGCCCGCCTCGGGCCCGGCCGCATCCACCACTGCATGCGGCTGATCGGGATGGCCGAGCGGGCCGTCGAGATGATGTGCGTCCGGACCCTGTCGCGGAACGCGTTCGGCAAGCCGATCGCCCAGCAGGGTGTCGTCCAGGACTGGATCGCCGAGTCGCGGGTGCGGATCGAGCAACTCCGCCTGCTCGTGCTGAAGACCGCCTGGCTGATGGACACCGTGGGTAACCGGGGCGCCCACGCCGAGATCCAGGCCATCAAGATCGCCACACCGCGCGACGTGGAGTGGATCCTGGACAAGGCGATCCAGTCCCACGGCGCCGGAGGCGTCAGCCAGGACTTCCCGCTGGCCGGCCTCTGGGCGGGAGCGCGCTCGCTGCGGCTCGCAGACGGGCCCGACGAGGTCCACAAGCGCTCCCTGGCCTACCGGGAGCTCAAGAAACACATGTGACCCGGCGCCGCTCCCGCCGTCCCCGTACACCCGGGAGAGCGGGAGGGGCGCGCGGACCGATGACGGCCGATGAAGGTTGACGAGGGTCGACGGAGATCGACGAAGGGAGCGTTCGTGGCGCTGGACGAGAAGGCGGTCAGGGAGCGCGCTGCCGCGTTCCTGGCCGGGCACGACCCCGCCGGGGACCGGCTGGAGTTCCTGCGGGCCAGGTTCGACGCCGGGCTGGCCTGGGTGCACTTCCCCGAGGGGCTGGGCGGGCTCGGAGCGGCGCGCGAGCTGCAGAGCGTCGTGGAGCGCGAGCTGGAGGGGACGCCCCAGCTCAACATCGGGGTGCAGACGATCGGGCTGGGGATGGCGGCGCCCACGATCCTGACGTTCGGCACCGACGAGCAGCGGAAGCGGTTCCTGCGCCCGCTGTGGACGGGCGAGGAGATCTGGTGCCAGCTCTTCAGCGAGCCCGGCGCCGGTTCCGACCTGGCCACGCTCGGCACCCGCGCGGTCAGGGACGGCGACGAGTGGGTGGTGGACGGGCAGAAGGTGTGGACCTCCGGCGCCCACCACTCCCGGTGGGCGATCCTGGTCGCCAGGACCGACGTGGACGTGCCCAAGCACCGGGGGCTCACCTACTTCGTGTGCGACATGCACGCCCCCGGGGTCGAGGTCAGGCCGCTGCGGCAGATCACCGGCGAGGCCGAGTTCAACGAGGTCTTCCTCACCGGCGTACGGCTCGGTGACGACCTGCGGCTGGGGGAGGTCGGCGACGGCTGGCGGGTCGCGCAGACCACGCTCATGAACGAGCGGGTCGCCATCGGCGGCGCGCCGGTCCGGCGGGGCGGCGGCGTGGTCGGCCTGGTCGCCGACACCTGGCGCTCCCGGCCCGAACTCCGCACCCACGACCTGCACCAGCGCCTGCTGCGCCTGTGGGTGGAGGCGGAGGTGACCCGCCTGGCCGGTACGCGCCTGCGCGAGCAGCTCTCCGCCGGGCAGCCGGGACCCGAGGGTTCCGGCATGAAGCTCGCCTTCGCCGACCTCAACCAGGCCCTGTCGGGGCTGGACGTGGAACTGCGCGGGGAGGAGGGCCTGGTCTACGACGACTGGACCTTCCGCCGCTCCGACGGCGTCGACTTCTTCGGCCGGGGCCCCGGATACCGCTACCTCCGCGCCAAGGGCAACTCCATCGAGGGCGGCACCTCGGAGATCCTGCGCAACATCATCGCCGAGCGCGTGCTCGGCCTCCCCTCGGAACCCCGCGTCGACAAGGACGTGCCCTGGAAGGACCTTCCGCGATGACCCTCCTGTACACCGAGGTCGAAGAGGAGCTGCGCGCCTCCGTGCGGGATCTTCTCGCGGACCGTTGCGGGGCCGACGCCGTGTTGAAGCGCGCCGAGTCCGAGGCGCCGTACGACATGGACCTGTGGAAGACGCTGTCCCGGGACATCGGGGTGGCGGGTCTGCTCGTGCCGGAGGAGTACGGCGGGGCGGGGGCGTCGGCGCGGGAGGTCGCGGTGGTGCTGGAGGAGCTGGGGCGGGCGGTGGCGCCGCTGCCGTTCCTCACCAGCTCGGTGCTCGCCACGAAGGCCCTGCTGCAGGTCGGCGAGGAGGACCTGATCCAGGAGCTCGCCTCGGGGGAGACGACGGCGGCGCTCGCGGTGCCGCTGTCGGCCTCGCCGTACCGGCCGCTGCCGGAGACCGTCACCGTCACGGACGGGGTCCTGAACGGGGAGGTCAGGGCGGTGGCGGGCGCGGACGTGGCGGACGTGCTGCTCGTGCCCGTCGGGACGGCGCTCTACCGGGTGGAGGCCGCGGATGTCCGGGTCGACGTGGTGCCGTCGCTCGACCTGACGCGGCCGGTCGCCACCGTCACGTTCTCCGACACTCCCGGTATTGCGCTCGGCAGGCTCGACGCGCGGGAAGTGCTGAGCTTCGGCGCCGGCCTGCTCGCCTCCGAGCAGCTCGGGGTCGCCGAGTGGTGTCTGGGCACGACGCTCTCCTACATCAAGGAGCGCCACCAGTTCGCCCGGCCGGTCGGCTCCTTCCAGGCGATCAAGCACCGGATGGCCGACCTCTGGCTGGACGTGGTGCGGGCCCGTGCCGCCGCGAGGAACGCGGCCGACCTGCTGGCCGCCGACTCGGGCGCGTCCGGGGAGGAGGCGGTCCGGGACCGCGGGCTGGCGGCGGCGGTGGCCGCGTCCTGGTGCTCGGAGGTGGCGGTGCACGTCGCCGAGGAGAGCGTCCAGCTTCACGGAGGGATCGGGATGACCTGGGAGCACCCGGTGCATCTCTATCTCAAGCGCGCCAAGTCCGCCGAGATCGCGCTCGGCACCCCCGGCGCCCACCGGGAGGCCGTGGCGGCCCTCGCGGACCTGCCCGCTCCTGCCTGACCGCCTGATCCCTGACCGTCTGATCTTTGGGCCGCCTGATCCTTGACCGTCTGATCCCTGACCGCGTGCCCCTCCGCCCCGCTCGGGCGGAGGGTCACGCGGAGAGTCACGCGGGGGACGTCGGCGGATCCGGTCGCAGCGAGGTGAGGAGCAGGTCGGCGAAGTGCGCCCCCAGCTCGGGGCCGGAGAGCGCGCCCTCCGCGCTGTACCAGGTGCCCAGGTGGTGGACGGAGCCGAAGAAGAAGTCGACGACGATGTCCGCGGGGACGTCGCTCCTGAAGGTGCCCTCGCGCTGCCCTTCGGTGACCAGGTCGCGGAAGCGCTCGTGATAGTTGCGCCGCTCGGCGCGGACGACCTTGCGGGTGTCGGGCGCGAGCAGGTGCATCGAACGGAAGAAGATCTTGGAGTCGTCCAGGTTCTCCACCGTGGTCGTGACGACGTCCGCGGCGGCGGAGTGCAGGCGCGTGGCCACCGGCCCCGGGCCGTCGGCGAAGTGGGTGAGCCGCTCCATCTGCAGGCGCAGCACCCGCCCGTAGATCTCGTGGAGCAGGTCGTCCTTGGAGTCGAAGTAGTGGTACATGGCGCCCTTGGTGACGCCGGCCGCCGAGACGACCTCCTGCACCGACGTGCTCTCGAAGCCCCGCTCGGCGAACAGGCGGGTGGCCTCGCTGAGCAGGCGTTGTCTTACCGGCTCCTGGTCGTGAGTCATGCTTCCCCCATGGTGTGGTGGGGAATAGCATACCGACTGGTCGGTTGTTTCGCTGGCGGCTGGCGAATGCGTGTTACTTGCGTCACCTTCGCGCTCCAGAGATAGCTGGAGCCCCCGATTGGGTATTTCATGGACAGAGGATCTTCAGCGTGGCAGGTCCCCCCTCACGATCCTTGCCGACCGTTCTAGCCATGGGGGTTCCGCTATGCCGGGCGGATCTATCTACGTGACTCCAGTCGACCAGGTCCACGGCCTGTCACCGCAGGTCATGTACGAGCAGTTCTGGATCAAGGAAGCCGCCCAGCGCCGGAAGATGCGCGCGGTCAAGGCGGTGGTCGGCCTGGCCGTGGGAGTCGCGCTCGCCTACCGGTTCAACCTGTCGCCGCCGATCCTCGGCCTGCTGGGCGCCCTGCTCGTCGCCGCCGGGGACGCGTTCCTGACCTGGCGGGAGTACGACGCCACCGCCGTCTGGCGCGGCAGGCGCCGGGGCGAGACCATCACCGGCAAGCTGCTCCGCCGCAGGCTCCGCAAGGACGGCTACCACATCCTCGAAGGCCGGGCCATGCCGGGCAAGGCGTCGGTCGACCACCTCGTCATCGGCCCCGGCGGCGTCTGGGTGGTCGACAACGAGGCGTGGGACCCCGACACCGAGATCGCCCGCTACGGGGACCGGCTGTTCCTGGGCGAGAAGTACGGCACCAAGGTGGCCAAGGCGCTCGTCGAGGTCTCCGAGTCGCTGGCCGAGGTCCTCTCCCGCGAGTCGGGCATCCCCATCACCATCGAGCCCCTGATCGCCGTGCACGGCGGCGAGATCAGGCGGTCGGTCACCGCGGAGGGGCTCACCCTCCTCAAGCCCCGCCTGGTCGCGCGCTGGATCCAGAAGGGGCCGCGGGCCGACTTCGACGACGCCCAGGTGGAGGTCCTGGTCAGGACCGCCGCCCGGGTGCTGCGCCGCATGAGCTGATTGCGCCCGGTGCCCGGTCCTGCAGCCTGCCCCCCTCTTCCTACCGCCTGACCTCTTTCGACCGGTCCTGTTCCTCAGACGAGCTCCTCGATGAAGGCCGCCAGCTGCGCGGCGTTCCGGCACTCGTACATCGGCACGATCCCGCCGTACGCCGTCGCCAGCGAGTCGCCGCTGTCCCACTGGGCGGTCGGCTCCGGGTTGAGCCAGTAGGCGTGCCGGGCGCCCCCGGCCAGCCGCCTCAGCGTCTCCAGCGCGGGCGGCTGGTAGTTGGACCGGGCGTCGCCCAGGATGAGCAGGGACGTCCTCGGCCCGATGGCGTCGCCGTAGCGCTCGACGAACCTCTCCAGCGCGTGGCCGTAGTTGGTCCGGCCGAACCGCACCATGTCGGCCTCCCCCGTCAGCCGGGTCATCGCCTCCACCACGTCGGCACCCGGTACGAAGAACCGGGTGATCTCGTCCACCGTGTCCACGAACCCGAACGCCCGGACCTTGGTGAACTGCTCGCGCAGCGCGTACGTCAGCAGCAGGGTGAAGTGCGCGAAGGAGGCGACCGAGTCGCTGGTGTCGCAGAGGATGACCAGCTCGGGCTTGTGCGGGCGGCGCGGCCTGTTGAAGGTGGTGAGCGGCACCCCGCCGCTGGACAGCGAGGCCCGTACGGTCCTGCGGAAGTCGAGGCGGCCACGGTGGCCGAGCCGGTGCTTGACCGTGAGCCGGGCGGCGAGACGGCGGGCGAGCGGGTGGACCTCCCGGCGGAGCCTGGCCAGGTCGGCCTTGGTGATCCGCAGGAAGTCGAGCTGTTCGAGCGGCGGGCGTACCGCGGAGCGGGCGATCCGCTCGATCCCGGAGTCCTCGGCGATCCGGCGGCGCACCTCGCCGGAGACGGCGTCCTCGAAGCGCCTGGTGTTCTCGCCGACGCGCTGCCGGGCGACCCTCTCCGCCAGCCCGCCGCGCTCCCGGCCCGCGAGGACCTCGGCGAGCAGCCGCGCCATGAGCGTCTCGGGGGAGAGCGCCCGCATCACCGGGTAGGAGAACCAGTTCTGCCTGCCGGGGCCCGCGGGCTGGCGGCCGAAGCGCTCCACCATCGCCCGCGCGAACTCGTTCATCCCCTCGGCGCCCAGCAGCAGCCCGGCCAGCCGGTCGCGCAGCTCGGAGACCTCCGCGGTCTCCAGGTCCGGCAGGCCGGGCTCGTCCGGGCGTGAGATCCGCAGCTCGGTCGTCGAGGCGGGGAACCACAGGTCGAACAGCGTGTCGAAGCCGGGCCGGTGCGAGGGCCGCTTGACCAGCGTCGCGGCGTACGCGGCCCGCAGCGACTCCCGCTCGGCCAGGTCGATCATCACCAGCGCCCTGGCCGCGTCCAGCCCCTCGGCCGGAGACACCGGCAGCCCGGCCTCTCGCAGCGCGTGCACGAACCCCACGTGCCGGTCGAGCAGGCTCACCCCCGGCCTCCCGTCCCCCTGGCCGGGCCGCCCGGAACGCCGGTCGCGGCGCTCCCGACGGCGCTCCGCGCGGGGTCGGTCACGGCGCTCCGCGCGGGGCCGGCCGGGGGGCCGCCGAGGAGGCCGGTCACAGCGCCAGTTCCTTGCGGGCCCGGGTCTGGTCGGAGGCGTGCTTGAGGACGACGCCGAGGGTGGCCCCGATCGCCGCCTCGTCGAGCTCGGTCCTGCCCAGGGCGAGCAGGGTGTTGGCCCAGTCGATCGTCTCGGCGATCGAGGGCGACTTCTTCAGCTCCAGGGAGCGCAGGGTGGCGACCGTGCGGGCGAGCTGCTCGGCCAGGCTCGCCTCGATCGCGGGCACCTGGGCCAGCACGATGTCGCGCTCGCGCTCCGGCGTCGGGTACTCCAGGTGCAGGTAGAGGCAGCGCCGCTTCAGCGCCTCGGAGAGCTCGCGGGTCGCGTTGGAGGTGAGCACCACGTACGGCTTCCGTACGGCGGCGATCGTGCCGAGTTCGGGGATCGTGACCTGGTAGTCGGACAGGATCTCCAGCAGCAGCCCCTCCACCTCCACGTCGGCCTTGTCGATCTCGTCGATCAGCAGGACCACCGGCGTCTCCGACCGGATCGCCGCGAGCAGCGGCCGCTCCAGCAGGAACTCCTCGGTGAAGATGTCGTCGTGCGTGGTGTCCCAGCCCTCGCCCTGCCCGGCCTGGATGCGCAGCAGCTGCTTCTTGTAGTTCCACTCGTACAGCGCCCTGGCCTCGTCCAGTCCTTCGTAGCACTGCAACCTGACCAGCCGGGCCCCGGTCGTCGCCGCCACGGCCTTGGCGAGCTGGGTCTTGCCCACCCCCGCGGGGCCCTCGGCGAGGAGTGGCTTGCCGAGTGCTCCGGCCAGGAAGACCGAGGTCGAGATGGAGTCGTCGGGGAGGTAGCCGGCGGCGTCGAGCCGCTCGCCGGCGTCGCTCGGTGAGGCGAACCACATATGCGTGCTCCCAGTACAGGACCGAATGTTGTTCTAGCTTAGCCGGTGATCGTCTTCACCTCGCGGCCACCGCCGGCCGGGGGCCGTCGCCGATTTCGGGGCGCCGCCCGATGTGCGCTATTCTTCAAGGGCTTCAAGCGCCGCTAGCTCAGTTGGTTAGAGCAGCTGACTCTTAATCAGCGGGTCCGGGGTTCGAGTCCCTGGCGGCGCACAGCACGTCCGACAGCGCACCGGTGGTTCCCGCCGGTGCGCTGTCGGCGCTTCCGGCCTCTCGTTCCCGCGCGGGTTCGTCCCCTGTGTCGACCCCGACACCCCGCCACACCGGCGATCATCGTGAAAAGCCCGATCATGCCGGAGACGGCGGGGCTAGGGTGCGGTGTCATGGATGCCGCCGATCTTGACTATCGGGTCCGGACGCTCTCCGGCTGCGTTCCCCCCGACCTGGTCTCCCGGCTGGTCGAGCTCGGTCACGTGGCGGAGGTCGAGTTCCAGGCCGGGCGCGGGGAGTGGTTCTGCGCCCGGGAGCAGGCCCGGCTGCTCGCGGAGCGGGGCCGGCGCGAGGAGGCGCTGGAGGTGTTCGCCCCGTACGTCGCCACGGGCTGGCGGAAGGCCTCCCGGACCGTGGCCGGGCTGCTGGAGGAGTGGGGGAGGGCGGAGGAGGCGATCGCGCTCGCCCGTCCGGGCGCGGAGGCCGGCGACAGGGTGGCGCTGGACTTCTACGCGCGGCTGCTCGCCCGGCACGGTCGGGGCGACGAGGCGTTCGTCATGCTCCGTCCGTACGTGGACGACTTCTTCCTCGCCGCCGCCCTGGTCGACGTCGCCGGGGTCACGGGCCGGGACGAGGAGGCCGCCGCGCTGCTGGCCGCCCGCGTCGAGGCCGGGCGAGACGATGACCCGTCGTCGTGCCGTCGCGGCGTCGAACCCTTCAACGCCGTCGAGTTGCTCGCCGAGATCCTGGAGCGCCAGGGGCGGGTCGACGAGGCGGTCGCGCTGCTCCGTACCCGGGAGGACACCTCGGTCGACAACCGTGACCAGCTGGCCGACCTGCTGGCCAGGCACGACCGGATCGCGGAGCTGCGGGCGTACGCGGTGGCCGACCCCCGCTGGCACGCCGCGCAGCGTCTCGCGGAGGTCCTGGAGGAGCGCGGTGACGTGGAGGGCGCGGTCGCCGTGTACCGGTGGCCGAGGGGGCCGGAGTTCTGCCGGTGCCACGGGACGGTGCTTCTCGCGGGACTCCTGGCGAGGCACGGCCGGTCCGAGGAGGCGATCGAGGCGATGCGGGCGCTCGCGGACTCGCCGGGCGGGGCCGAGGACTGGATCGTCCACACGCTGTGCACCCTGTACGCCGACCAGGGTCGTCCCGAGGACGGCCTGGCCTACCTCGACACCCTCAAGGCGCGCTGTGGCGGGGAAGACTGGGACTTCTTCAGGATGCGGCTCTCCCTGATGGTCGCGTGCGGCCGGAGCGAGGAGGCCGTCGAGCAGGCGGCCGCCCATCCCGAGAGCGACTCCTGGTGGGCGGTCCGCTCCATCGCCGGCCTGCTGGCCGGCGCCGGACGCACCGAGGAGGCGGTCGCCCTCCTCGAACGGAACCCGGACGCCGACAGCGGCCTCCTGGCCCGCCATCTCGTGGAGCTCGGCCGCGTCAAGGACGCCGTGGCGGTCCTCCAGCGCGGGCCCGAGCCCCCCGGAGACCGGCTGGGTGGCCGGAGTGCCCGCCGACGAACCCCCGTTCTGAGGACGTCGAACCTCCGGCGGAGGGCTCACTTGCACAGGGCGGTGTCGAGGGCCTTCTCCACGTTCCTGGCGCCCGCCAGGGTGACGGGCAGGGCGGTGACGGCGACGGCCGCGGCCCTGCCGTCCCTGGTCACCGCGTTGCGGGTGGTGTAGCCGGGGGCGTTCCCGCCGTGGGTCCAGGCGAAGCCGCCGCAGCTCAGCTTGAAGGTGGCCAGGCCCAGGCCGTAGCGGCCGCCGCCGACGGTGTCGGAGCCGGGGGCCGCGACGGTCTTCTTCATCTCCGCCAGCTGGGCCGGTTCGAGCAGCTCGCCGCCCAGCAGCGCGAGCATGAAGCGGTTGAGGTCGCCGGGGCTGCCGATCAGCTGGCCGGCGGCCCACCCGGACGAGGGGTCGAACCTGGTGACGTCGACCCACGGCTCGGAGGGCTTGGTCGCGAAGTAGCCGCGCGGGTGGGGGCCGCGGATGCCCTTGTCGCGGGCCCTGGGCCAGTAGGTGTCGCGCAGCCCGACGCGCTTGATGATCCGGTCGGTGATCTCGCGACCGACCGGGCGGCCGGTGACCTTCTCCACGATCATGCCGGCCAGCACGTAGTTGGTGTTGCTGTAGCCCCAGCCCTTGCCGGGCTTGAACAGCGCCTTCCGCTTCAGGGCGAGGTCCACCACCTCCCGCGGCTTCCAGTACTTCCGCAGGAAGCCGTCGAAGTCGGCGAAGAGGGCGTCGTCGTAGTCGGGCAGGCCGCTGGTGTGCTGGAGGATCTGGCGGACCGTGATCCTACGGCCGTCGCCGGCCCTGCCCCGGACCAGTCCGGGCAGGTACTTCTCGATGGGCTCGTCCAGCTCGACCTTTCCCTCGCCGACGAGCTGCAGGACGACGGTGGCGGTGTACATCTTGGTGTTGCTGGCGATGCGGACCCGCCCGTCGGCGGGCACTTCGCTCCGGGTCTTCAGGTCGCCGACGCCCGCGGTGTAGTAGCGCGCCTCGCCGTCGCTCCCGTGCACCGTCGCGAGCGCGCCGGGGAAATCGTCCTTCTTGACGAGGTCGTCCAGCGCCTTCTGCAGGGGCGGGACATCGGTGGCGGGCGCCGAGACCGATGCCGATGCCGATGCCGATGCCGTGACCGGCGCGGCGACGGTGCCGACGGCGATCATCGAGGCGAGCCCGCAGGCGAGGAAGCGGGAGCGGGAACGGGAGGAGGGCTTGTACACCGGGACTCCTTGTTAGCGGGTCACTTGCCGACCCCTGAAGCATGTCGCCGGGGCGATCATCACTTCGATCCCACGGGCTGGAGCCTTCTGGTACAGCCAGTACTACCTCGGGCCGCTGAGCTCCCGGGCGCCGCTCCACCGGCGCTCAGGAGCGGGGGATGGCCTCGATGGTCTCCATGTGGATCTCGCCCCAGTCGCCGAGCGGAATGAGCGCGGTGTTGAGCGAGTGGCCGAACTCGGTCAGCGAGTACTCCACCTTCGGCGGGACCTGGTGATAGACCTCGCGGTGCACCAGGCCGTACGACTCCATCTCCCGGAGCTGCTGGATCAGCATCTTCTCGCTGATGCCCGAGACGTTCCGGCTCAGCTCCCCGAACCGGAGGGCCCCGCCGTGCAGCGCCCACAGGATCAGCGCCTTCCACTTGCCGCCCACGACGTCCACGGCGGCGTCGAGCCCGCACGAGTAGGTCCGTTTCTTCATTCCGCTCCCCATACTTACAAAAAGGTTAGTACCTGACAAAATAGTAGGTACTTGAGGAAATTTCAGCGGAGCGCCAGCATCGAAACGTCCCGGCCGGGGTCACGAAAGAAAGGACCCGGGACCGGGACCTTCGTATGCCGACATCGCATGAAATTGGGGGATAAATGGATATCGACGATCGCCCGCCGGTGACAGTCATCGGCCTGGGGGCGATGGGCAGGGCGCTGGCCGGGGCCTTCCTGGACAACGGTCATCCCACGACCGTGTGGAACCGTACCGCCGGGAAGGGCGGGGAGCTCGTCGAGCGGGGCGCGACCGAGGCGGCCACCGCCGCCGAGGCGATCGCCGCGAGCCCGGTCGTCGTGGTCTGCGTGCTGGACTACGACGCGGTCCGCAAGGTCCTCGGCGCTCCCGAGGGGGCCGATGCCGCCGAGGGCTCCGATGCCGCCGAGGGCTCCGACACCGCCGAGGGCTCCGGCACCTTCGGCACCGCGACCGGTCTCCTGGCGGGCCGGACCCTGGTGAACCTCACCAACGGCACGCCCCGCCAGGCGCGTGAACTGGCCCGATGGGCGTCCGCGCGGGGAGCGGACTATCTGGACGGCGGCATCATGGCGGTGCCCCCGATGATCGGGAATCCTGGATCTCTCGTCCTCTGCAGCGGATCGTCCGGGGCGTTCACCGCGTACGAGGGAACCCTGTCGGCGCTGGGCGCCGTCAGCTACCTGGGCGAGGACGCGGGCCGGGCGTCGCTGTACGACATCGCGCTGCTCAGCGCCATGTACGGGATGTTCGGCGGCTTCTTCCAGGCCGTCGCCATGGTCGGTTCCGAGAAGGTCCCGGCGACGGAGTTCACGCCGCTGGTGGTCTCGTGGCTCGACGCCATGCTCACCAGCCTTCCCGAGATGGCGAAGGCGTACGACGCGAACGACCACTCCGCCACCGCCTCCAACCTGGGCATGCAGGCGGCGGGCTTCGTCAACCTGCTGGACACCGGCAGGGACCAGGCCGTCAGCACCGAGCTGCTGGAACCCATGGGGGCTCTCCTCCACCGGGGGGTCGCCGCGAACCGGGGCGGCGACGACCTCTCGGCCCTGATCGACCTGCTGTTCCACACGGCCCCCGCGAAGGTCGCGGCCCCCGCGAAGGCGGCGGACCTTACGACGACTGCCGACCCCGCGAAGGCCGCCGACCCCGCGAGGGGTGCCGACGCCCGGTCGAACGACCTCGGATCGGAGTAGGACATGACCCACGACCACCCCACCCCGGTGACGGTCCTCGGCCTGGGACCGATGGGCCGGGCGCTCGCCGGGGCGTTCCTCACGCAGGGCCATCCCACGACAGTGTGGAACCGGACGGCCGCCAGGGCCGGGGACCTCGTCTCCCGGGGGGCGACCCGTGCGGACACGGTCGCCGACGCGGTCGCGGCGAGCCCGCTGACGATCGTCTGCGTGATCGACTACGACGCCGTACAGGCGGTCGTCGACCCCGCCGCCGACGCGCTGAAGGGCCGTGCCCTGGTCAACCTCACCGCCGACACGCCGGAACGCGCCCGCCTGATGGCGGCCTGGGCCGCCGAGCGCGGCATCGGCTATCTCGACGGGGCCATCATGACCCCGACGCCGACCATCGGGGGACCGGCGGCCGTCGTCCTGTACAGCGGGGCGGAAGAGGTCCACCGGGCCCACCTCCCGACGTTGGAGAGTCTGGGCGGCACCTCCACCTACCTGGGCGCGGACCCGGGACGGGCGGCGGCGCACGACGTGGCCCTGCTCGACCTCTTCTGGACCTCCATGAGCGGCCTCGCCCACGCCTTCGCCCTGGCCGCCGCCGAGGACATCGCGCCGAGGGACCTCGCCCCGCTCGCCAAGGGGATCGGCGCCCTGCTCCCCGAGATCATCGACGAGTTCGCGGAGAACCTCGACGGCGGCGCCCACCCGGGCGACGAGTCCACCATCCTGTCGGCCGTCGCGGGTATGGAGCACATCATCCACGCGGCCCGGACCCGGGGCATCGACACCGGCGTGCTGAGCGCCGCCCAGGCCGTCGCCCGGCGGGCCGTCGAGGCGGGTCAGGGCGGTGACGGCTTCTCGCGCCTGGCGGAGGTGCTCGGGAGGCCCGTACCGGCACCGTGACCTTCCGGTCCGGGAGAGGACCACCGTCTCGCCAGCGCCTCGGCGAGCAGGGGCGGCCCGGCGTCCGTGCGGAGCGCCTCGACGGCCAGCCACTCCAGGTCCAGGAGGAAGCCGGAAGGCTTCCTCGGCCCGAGGAAGCGCAGGTCCGCGCACAGGGTGAGCACCGCGCGCTCGGACAGTTCGTGGACGTACAGGAAGAACGTCGCCCCCTTCTGGTCGGTGTCGTGGGGCGGCTCCACCAGCTCCGTCTCGCTCCGCAGGGCCTCGTACTCCGCCGGGGACAGGTGGCGCCCGGCGGGCGGGGCCGCGGCGTCGAACCTGATGTCGTTGTAGAAGCATTGACATTCACTCCGCCCTAAAGGACAGAGATTCCCGTCTGCCGTGTGTGCGGCTTCGGGTAGGTTCCTGCTTCTTCGCGCGGTGCCGGAACAGGTCCCGGTCTTATCTACGCTCCACAGTCGTTTAGCCTCTCCGCCTGCCCGGCGGCGAGAATGTTGATCGCGGCGTTGACATCCCGGTCGTGAGCGGCACCACAGGTGCACGTCCACGACCGTACGTTAAGCGGCATCGAGGTGGCGATGATCCCGCACGCCGCGCACAGCTTCGATGACGGGAACCACCGGTTGATCTTGGCGAAGTGCCGGCCGCTTCTCGCGGCTTTGTACTCCAGCATGGCTACAAACTGTGACCAGCCCGCATCCAGCACCGACGTGGCCAGTTTTGTGCGCGCCAGAGCCGACACCGCGAGATCCTCCACATACACAGCTTGGTTTTCGCTGATCAACGTGGTGGAAAGCTTGTGTGCCCAGTCTTTGCGCGTATCGGTCACCTTGGCGTGCGTCTTGGCAACCTTGAGCGTGGCCTTGGCTCGGTTCGCCGAAGTGATCACGTCCACTTGCTGGTGAACCTTCCCCCTAAGGTCGCCCTGTCCAAACTCGTCAACTCCCTCGGGGACGTCTCCTCTCGCAGAATGCGCACCGAGTTTCCCGAGCTGGCTCGCCACTACTACCGGGCGAACAAGCTGTGGTCGGGCTCCTGCTTCGCCGAGTCGGTGGGTGGGGCACCGATCAGCCTCTTGCATCAGTACATCGAGCAGCAAAACCGCCCAGCTTAGGGCACGCTCAGGCCCCGGAGGGCCTTCCCGCGCGGGTCTTCACCCCCGGCCTGAAGTCCAGAGCGCTGACCCGCATTCGAGTGAGCGCCTGCTGTCTTCTAGTAAATATATTGCGCATTGTGCTCGAAATCTTGCAGAATTACGTTACGAAGATTCGTGACTTATGGGTAACGCGCCTGGTCGTGGTGGCGTGCGCCGGGGAGTCGAGGTGTTCATGGCAGGCGACGAGGGCGTGACACCGCTGATCCGGGCGGAGGGGCTCCGGAAGACGTACCCGCCCAGAGACAGGCGGGGGAGCGGGTTCCAGGCCGTGGCCGGGATCGACTTCCACGTCGACCGGGGGGAGGCCTTCGGGTTCCTCGGGCCCAACGGGGCGGGGAAGTCCTCGACGATGCGCATGCTCGGCTGCGTCTCCCCGGCGACCGCCGGGACCCTGCGGATCCTCGGCATGGACCCCGCGCGCGACGGCCGCAGGATCCGGGCGCGCCTGGGCGTGGTCCCGCAGGACGACGTGCTGGACCCCGACCTCACCGTGCGCGAGAACCTGACGATGTACGGCCTCTACTTCGGTCTGTCCCGCCGCGTGATCAGGGAGCGCGCGGAGCGCCTGCTGGAGTTCGCGCAGCTGGAGGAGAAGGCGGGCGAGAACCTGGGGGCGCTGTCCGGCGGCATGCGGCGGCGGCTCACGATCGCCCGCTCCCTGATCAACGAGCCGGACATCCTCCTGCTCGACGAGCCGACCACCGGGCTCGACCCGCAGGCGCGGCACGTGCTGTGGGACCGGCTGTTCAGGCTGAAGCAGCAGGGGGTGACGCTGCTGCTCACCACCCACTACATGGACGAGGCCGAGCAGCTGTGCGACCGCCTGGTGGTGATGGACAAGGGGCTCATCGCGGACGAGGGCTCGCCCCGGGAGCTCATCCGGCGGCACTCGACGCGCGAGGTCCTGGAGCTGAGGTTCCGGATCGACGAGCACGAGCAGGCGGCGGGGAAGCTCCACGACCTGGTCGGTCCCGGCGAGGGGGAGCGGGTGGAGGTCCTGCCCGACCGGGTGCTGGTCTACACGCACGACGGCGAGGCGACGCTGGCCGCGGTCACCGCCGCGCGGATGACCCCGATCACCGCCCTCGTCCGGAGGTCGACGCTGGAGGACGTGTTCCTGCGCCTGTCCGGCCGGACCCTGACGGACTGAGGTGGACGAAATATGTCCACGTTTCCGACTCTGACGGACCGAGGCGGACGACGCATGCCCATGTTCCTTCGCGAGTTCGCCTCGTGGATGCTCCGCTACCGCCGCTCCTGGAAGGGCACCATCGTCATCAGCGTGGCGAACCCGCTGCTCTTCCTGGTGGCCATCGGCGCCGGGCTCGGACAGCTGGTCGACCCCGCGTCGCTGGGCGGCCTGACGTACCTGGAGTTCTTCGCCCCCGGGATGCTCGCCGCCGCGGCGATGCAGAACGCCTACGTCGAGGCGGCGTTCGTGGTCCACAGCTCCCTGCGGCAGGGCAGGGGTTACCTGGTGGCCGCCGCGACCCCGCTGGAGCCCCGCGACATCATGGCCGGGCACCTGCTGTTCATGGCGTTCAGGATCGGGACGAGCGCGCTGGCGTTCGCCGTGGTGATGGCGGCCTTCGGCGCCACCCGCTCCCCGTGGGCCGTGTTCACCGTGCCCGCCGCCCTGCTCACCGGCATGGCCTTCGCGGCCCCGCTGGCGGCGTGGACGGTGACCGTCGAGAAGTTCAACACCCTCAACACGGTGTTCCGGTTCGTACTGATGCCGATGTACCTGTTCTCCGGGACCTTCTTCGCCATCGAGACGCTTCCCGACTGGCTGCGCCCGCTGGCGTACGTCACGCCGCTGTGGCACGGCGTCGACCTGTGCCGCACCCTGAGCCTGGGCACCGCCACCCCGCTCACCACCGCGATCCACGTCGGCTACCTGGCCGCGCTCACGGCCGGGGGCGTCGCGGTGGCCCTGGTCACGTACCGGCGCCACATCCACGTCTGAGGGGTCGACATGCCGCAGAATCCGGAGACCGTCCCCCGCTGGGGCGGCGCGCACTTCCTGGTGTTCCGCAACCTCCGGGTGCACACGGGGGGCAACCCGTGGACCATGGCGATGTACTCGATCTTCGAGCCCATCCTGTACCTGCTCGCCATCGGCGTCGGCATCGGGCAGCTCGTCGGGGACGTCGACGGGGTGAACGTCTCCTACGCCGCCTTCGTCGCGCCCGGCCTGCTCGCCACGGCGGTGATGAACAGCGCCCTGCACGAGACGATGGAGGGCGCCTTCGTCAAGTTCACCCTCGAACGCCACTACCGGGCGATCCTGTCCACCCCCGTGTCCCTCACCGGGATCGTCGCCGGCGAGGTGGCGTGGGCGGTGCTGCGCGGCTTCGTCACCGCGATCGGGTTCCTCCTCGTGATCACCGTGTTCGGCCTGGTCTCCTGGCCGGACGCCCTGGTCGCGGCGGCCGGGACGCTGCTCGTCGCCTTCGCCTTCGGGGGCGCGGGACTGGCCGTGACGACGCGCATCCGGGCCTGGTCCGACTTCCAGTACGTGCAGCTGGTGCTGCTGCCGATGTTCCTCTTCGCGACGACGTTCTACCCGGTCACCGTCTACCCCCGGGTGATACAGGTCGTCGTGGAGCTGCTCCCCCTCTACCACGCCATCCAGCTGCTGCGCGGCTGCGCCCTCGGCCGGCTCGACTCAGGCCTGATCGTGAGCGTGCTCTATCTCCTGGCCATGGGAGCGCTGGGCCTCGTCGTGGCCCGGAGGCAGTGGGCACGCGTCATGCTCCACTGAACGGCGCTTCCGGCAAAGACGCTTCCATCGGCGGCGCTTCCGGCAAAAGCGCTTCCACCGGCGGCACTTTCAGCAAAAGCGCTTCCACCGGCGGCGCTCTCACCACAGGGTGACGGACCGGCTCAGGATCCCGGCCGCGTCCTCCTCGCCGACCGGGCGCGGGGCGGTGGCGAGCAGCCGCTGCTGCCTCATCGTCCCCTCCGCGAGCGCGGGCACGTCCGCCTCGGTGTACCCGACGCCGCCGATGCCGTTGGGCATCCCGACGTCGCGCATCAATCTCGCCAGCACGCCGGGCAGGAACTCCGCGAGGTCGCCGGGCCTGTCGGCGGACGGGTCGAGCAGCTCGGCCGCCCGCACGTGCCGCTCCGGCAGCGCCTCGAAGGTGAACCTGAAGGCCTCGGGAGCGGTCAGCGCGACGGCCATCCCGTGCGGCACCATCGGCTCGTCCGCCGGGTACCCCTCGGGGCGGAAGTCCCTGACGCGCCCGGCGATCGGGTAGGCGTTGGCGTGCGGGATGTGCACCCCCGCGTTGCCGAACCCCAGCCCGGCGAACGTCGCCGCCAGCGCCATCCGCGCCCTCGCCTCGTTGTCGTCCCCGTCGCGTACGGCGGCGCGGAAGGACCGCGCGAGCAGCTGCAGCGCCCGCTCGGACCACATGTCGGCCACCGGGTTCGACCCGCAGTACGGGACGCGCTCCTCGGGACGCTTGCGCTCGTAGGAGGTGTACGGGCGGGCGGTGTAGCTCTCCAGCGCGTGGCAGAGGATGTCCATCCCCGAGGCGGCGGTGACCTCCGGGGGCTGGGAGATCGTCAGGTCCGGGTCGACGACCGCGAGGACCGGGCGGAGCCGGGCGTGGCTGATCCCCGTCTTGACCTTCAGGTCCAGCACGTCGAGCACGCAGATCGTGGTGCTCTCCGACCCGGTGCCCGTGGTCGTGGGCACCGCGACCAGCGGCTTGAGCGGCCGTGACGGCGCCAGGCCGCCTCCCACCGGCGCGTTGACGTAGTCCATCAGCTCACCCGGGTTGGTGGTGAGCAGGTTGACCGCCTTGGCGGTGTCGATGCTCGACCCGCCCCCGACGGCGACGAAGGCGTCCCACGGGCCGGAGGCGCGGGCGTGCTCGACGGCCGCGAGCAGGCTCTCGTCCGTCGGCTCCACGCGCACGCCGTCGTACACGCGCGCCTCCATGCCGTAGCCCGCGAGCTGGTCGGCGATCCGCCGCGGCGCGCCGGTCGCTGCCACACCCCGGTCGGTGACGACGAGGACGCGGCGCGCACCGTACTGCCCGAGGTCGAAGCCGATCTCGGCGGAGGCGCCGGGCCCGAACTTCAGGGCGGGGGCGCCGTAGGTGAAGACGGACTCGGGGTCGCTCGGAGCGGTGAACACGTCCCGTTCCCCTCTCTCGCTGGTCGTACCGATGATGGGGCGGAACCATCCGCGTCAGCGAGCATACCCACCGGTATGTCACTTCGGTCCACCCGCCCGCCGGTTCTCCGGACGCAAGAGACCTGCAAATCAACCGCAAGTCCGGATCAATAGCATCGCCGCCATGATGAAGAGAACGATCACGCTGGCCGCCGTCGCCGGAGCCGCCGTGCTGGCGGCCCAGCTCCCCGCGTCCGCCAACTCCACCGCGCTGCTGCGCCTGCGCGGCGGGCTCACCCTGGAGATCCCGAGCTCGTGGCGCGTGTACGGGACCGCCGACCAGGTCCGTGTGGTCACCGGAGCCTGCGCCCGTCCCAAGGGGGGCTACTTCCAGCCCAGGTGCGACAGCTTCTGGATCATCGGCCCGAAGGCGCTGAGGACCGGCGGAGAGGGCTTCCGGCGCTACGACCCCACCCAGGGCCCGTACTACCCGGCCTCCGACGTGGTCCCCTGCGCGACCAACCCCAAGTACGGCCAGGTCATCGGGAAGGCGATCGCGGTCGGCTACCGCAACATCGGGGTGGCGCACAAGGCGCACTACCGGGTGTGGCCGGGCCGGTGTGTCACGTACGACGGTGGCGAGCAGAAGTCGACGTTCGACCAGCGCGAGTGGTACCTGCCGAAGACGAAGGTCCTGGTCGTCGACCAGTGGGCCACCCCGGGCCTGTCCACGATCCTGAAGAACGCGACCTGGGACAACTGACCCCGGTAACCAGAACCCTGGCTCACCTGAAACCGGAACCCTGGCTCATCCGCTCACCCGGAACCCTGGCTTGTCCGCTCACCCGGAACCAGAACTCTGGCTCATCCCGTCACTTGGAACCAGACCGATCCACCCGCGTCGTCGCGGCGCGAACCCCACCGGGCCGCGACCATCTCCACCAGCCACAACCCCCGCCCGCCGTCGTCGCCCGCTTCCGGCACGCGCACGGCGGGCACGCTCGCGGCCGACCCGTCGTCGGTGACCTCCACATGGACCCTGTCGCGGGTACGGGCCACGTAGACGGTTACCCGCCCATCTGCCGTACGCCCGGAGTCGGAGTGGGCCACCGCGTTCGTGGTCAGCTCGCTCAGCAACAGCAGCACGTCGTCGAGCACCGGGGCCGCGACGTGACCGGCCAGCAGGTCCCGCGCCCAGGCCCGAGCCTCCGGCACGGATTCCACCCGTCCGGGAAACACCTTCCGCCACGCGCTGTACGGCCCACCCGCCCAGGGCATCGTCGACGTTCTGCCACCGGGGTGTTCAGGGCGGCCGTCCTCGTTCCCCGTTGTCTCCCTCTCGGATCTCATGCGGATACCGCCGACCTGATCATGTCGGCCGCGTTGTCGGCCTCCGCCCAGACCCATTCCCCGCGCTGCCACAGCCGCGCCCACCAGGGCCGCCAGACAAACGCCCATCCGCAGTGGCGCCGGACGACCGTGATCCTTACCAGTGCCGCGCCCGTCGCCGACCGGATCTCCAGAATCGGCTGCCCCGCCACCGGGAGGACCAACGAGGTGCACACACCGAGGCGGTGCAGATCCCAGCCGAGCCGGGTCAGATGGACGAATCGTTCGTGTCGCTCGACCGCCGTGACGCTCCTGTCCTCCGAGTTCCTCCGGCGAGCGTGATTGAGGCGTGAAAGGTCGCCGTTCTGATCATTCATCACTCGTCTCGTTCCTGGTTTAAAGGCGATTGGATGCTTTCTTTTCCGTCCTGTCGAATCGAGAGGGCGTGTGCTTAGATTGCCCATGTGACAGGTGAATTCATGGCTGGATTGGCACCTCGATGGATGACCTGGGATGACGGGCGCGTGCTTATTGATACCTCGGCCTGACATAGCCGGTAAGGCAAAGATCCGTTTTTCTCTATTTCGGGAGGAATGAGATGAGTGAAGAGGTCCCCCTGGACCCGGGATCCCCCCGTGCGCGCTTCGCCTCCGAGATGCGCCGCCTGCGCGAGGCCGCGCAGCTTTCCCAGACTGCCGTGGCCTCACGCCTCGGCTGCACCCAGACCCAGGTGAGCCGCCTGGAGGGCGGCAGTCGCACCCCGTCCAAGTCCGACGCCGAGCGGCTGGACCTGCTCTTCGGCTCCAACGGCAGCACGTACTTCACGGACCTGCGCGAGCACATCGTCGCCCGCTACGGCGGCCCTGTCTGGTTCATGAGTTGGGCACAGGAGGTCGAGCCGTTCGCCTTGGTCCTGCGCTGGTGGGATCCGCTGCTCATTCCCGGCCTCCTGCAGACCGAGGCGTACGCCCGAGCGATCTTTAAGCATGCCCCTCGGATCACCTCGGAGGAGATAGAGGAGCGGGTTAAGGGCCGGATGTTTCGTAAGAAAATCCTTGAAGGCGACAATCCTCCACTTTTTCTCGCCCTCATCGACGAAAGTGTGCTGCGCCGTAACGTCGGCGGCCCCGAAGTAATGCGAGAACAGCTTGGTTACTTATTGGAGGTCGCCCAGCGCCCCTCCATCTCCATCCAACTCGTTGATCGGCTCTGCCTCTCCGGAGTTATGGGCGCTTTCATGATCGCGGAACTTCCGGACGGGCAACCGGACGCGATTTATGCAGACTCTTCAGCGGAAGGACAGGTTTCGGCCGACCCTAGCGTCGTAACCCCAATATGGAATCGCTATGAAGCAATACGTGGATGGGCTTATCCTGAGCACATGTCCCTCAAAATGATCGAGGAAGCGAGGCAGGAATGGATCTGAGTGTCGCGGTATGGCGGAAGTCATCGCTCTCTGGAGACAACGGTGCTCAGTGTGTCGAGGTCGCGGTCAACTTGCCCGGTGCTGTCGCGGTCCGCGACAGTAAGAACCCCCAAGGCCCCAAGCTCCTCTTTGCCCCCGCCAAGTGGCGGAGCTTCGTTGAAGGCGTCAAGTCCGGTGAGTTCGACTGATGAAGTGAGGCGGGAATGGACCTGAGTGCCACCAGTTACCGCACACCTCAACGAGGGAGGCCAACATGACGCTCCGGTTCATCGGCGTCGACCCTGGTACGGACGGCAACAACTGTCCGTCGGTCTGGGTCGACGAGATCGACGGCAGCCTTGTGATTCAAGGGTGGGAGGTCACCGACCCCGCCGAGCTGGCGCAGGTGTCGGAGCGTGGCCCGATCCCGAATCATGAGAAGGTCATCCGAATCCCCCGGCGGATGGCGCACTTCCTGACGGAGGCATGTGATGACAAGGCCGCTGACGTTTGACGAGATGATCGCCGGTGCACGGCACTCCGCCGTGCACCTGGAGATGCGCGACACCTACGTCCCGGACGATCCCTCGTTCATCGCGTGGCAGGGGGGCCCGGCCTTCGACCGTACGGAGCGGGAGAGGCAGTGGCATCATCTGATCGGCCACGCTGTTGGCCGAGGCGTGTGGGTGCGCCGGGCACGGATCGTCTCGGAGCCGGTGGCCGATTACATTCGCTTCGAGCACTCTGTCACCGGTTCGATGAACATCGCCGCCGGTGAGAAGGTGCGGTGGTTGCCTCGGCGGCTGGCATCGGACCTGGCGCTGCCGGGGAACGACTATTGGGTGTTCGACGATCACCTTGTGCGCTTCGGGTTCTTCTCTGGAGACGGGCACTACCTCGGCGAGGAACTGACCGGCGAGCCTGCTGTGATCAAGCTATGTCTCTCCGCGTTCGACGCGGTTTGGGAACGAGCTGTCGACCACGCCGATTACCGGCTCATCTGACCGCAGTCCTCCGTCGTGGGCATCTCACCGTCCTCCAGCGCCCAGCAGGCTCGTCAGAGGATCGCTCAACGGCTGCGAGAGATTCGTCTGGACGCCGGCCTGAGCGCCCGTGCCATCGCGAAGGAGGCAGGCTGGCACGAGTCGAAATCCTCTCGGATCGAACACGCTCGCATGGTGCCTTCCGCCGGAGATATCAGGGCCTGGTGCAGGGCCTGTGGAGTTGAGGACCAGGCGGCGGATCTGATCGCCGCCTCCCGAACCGCCGACTCCATGTACGTGGAGTGGGAACGGCTGCAGAAGTCGGGGCTTCGCCGACTCCAGGAGTCCAAGGTGCCTCTCTATGAAGGCACCCGGCACTTCCGCGTCTATTGCTCCAACGTGATACCTGGGCTGTTCCAGACACGCGATTATGCGGGCGCGCTGCTGTCATCCATCTCCACCTTTCGTGGCGTTCCCAACGACGTGGAGGACGCCGTGGCCGCGAGGGTTGCCCGCTCGCGTGTCCTCCACCAAGGCGATCACCGCTTCGCCGTGCTGATGGAGGAGTGGGTGCTTCGCTGCCGCGTCGGTGACGCGGAGGTCATGGCCGGCCAGCTCCGACATCTGCTGACTGTCATGTCGTTGCCGTCCGTGTCTCTCGGGGTGATCCCGTTCACCGCGCCGCGCCGTATGTGGCCCGTCGAGGCATACAACATTTTCGATGAAACACTCGTGCAAGTGGAGTTGCTATCTGCAGCGGTGAATGTCACTCAGCCGGATGAAGTGTCGCAGTATGTTAGGGGATTTGCAGAGCTAGCTGGAATTGCCGTTTATGGTGCCGGTGCGCGCAGTCTTATCGCCGCTGCTATCAAGGAGTTGGACTGAGTCAGCGCAAGTTCCCGCACACTTGTTGAGTGAGGGAAACGTCCACTCCTAACGTCTGACGCATGACCGGAAAGACGGCGGCGGGGTTCCAACTGTCACCCAGTTTTCCTGCCCTTGGGGCACGTGGCCCAAGCGGTGAACGTCGATCAGTCACGCGCTGTCGTGGCCATAGTCTTCGCCGCGGGTTTTCCCGGTAGCGTCCAACCCTCAGGTAGACGTCGACCCGCGGGATGGAACTCATCGTGAAAAACATGATCGCCCGGCTCTGGAGACTCATCAACGGCTCGCTTCAATGGCGCATCCTCTGGTTTCGCCACGCCAAGTTCATGGTGGGCGTAACAGGGATAGTTCGTGACAAAGACGGCAATGTGCTTCTTCTGAAGCATCGCCTCTGGCCGGAGGGCAGGCAGTGGGGGCTCCCGACCGGCTATGCCAACAAGTCGGAAACCTTCGAGGACACGATCTGCCGCGAAGTGCTGGAGGAAACCGGGCTGAAGGTACGAGTTGGAGAAATCGCTTATCTGAAGAGCGGTTACAAGCTGCGTGTGGAGGTGGCTTACGAGGTCGAGCTCGTCGGCGGCACGGTCAAAATCGACGATTTCGAGATTTTGGAGGCGAGATGGTTCGCGCCACACGATCTACCGGAAGGAATCCAGGAGGCACACCGCCTCCTCATCCATCGCAAACAGGTTTAGCTTCCGATCTTCGCGTCGCCTCGTCCTGCTTGGCGCCGAACGAGCATCTCAAAGGCGGCTCCACCTCCCGCGCAACCCTGTTCGAGCGCCTCACCGCTCTGAGGGCAACGGCCGGCCTGGACCGGAAGCATCCCGATCTCACCTTCTCCCTACTGCCGTGGGTGCTGGGGTCGCGACCTTACCGAGGCAAGCCGGTGGATCTCTTCTTTCTGGGGGCCACACTCCTGGCTGCCCGATACGAAGAACTCGGGCTGCTCCAGCGGCTTCCGTTCGACCGCGTATGGGTTGGCGTACGGTCCCGGAGACCCGCGTTCGGCGGTTTTCATCACCCCGATCAGGGCTATCGCCACCTGCAAATGGGTGCGGTGATCACTCGCTACGGCGACCTCGCCGATCACACCGGCCTTCGTCCCGAACTGGTCGCCCTGGATCTGTTGCGAGCCTACGCGCACGACTGCCTGCACTACGGCACCTACCGGGAGTACCGCCTGTGGGGCGACGAGATCGGCCGGGCCAGATACGGGATCAACTCCCGCGCCCGCGACGGCCGCACCTACTCCTCCCCGGACCCCGCCGGATCCACCTCGACGCGCAACCTCGGCATCGTGATGGAGGGGGCGACCGACCGGGAGGCCAAGGCGGTGACTCGCCAGGCAGCGCAGCGTGCGAAGGTGAGCGAACCGTCGGCGAGCCCGGACCGCTACCTGTTCCGAGACGTCACAGGCTCCTTGGAGGCAGGTGACCTCATGGTCCTCCGTGACCCCGTACAGCGCCTGGCCGCCTCCCGCAGCATCGAATCGGATGACTTCTTGCGGCGAATGGGTGTCTACAACAGCGATGTCGGAGCTCGCTACGAACTCTTCCTTGCGGAAATCGGCAGGGATGAAGCGGAGGATCTACACACCGTCATCCTCGGAGCGATGATCAGCGGTTCGCTCACGCGGCTCTCCGACTGGCTTGACCGGCGTCACGGCCCGAAGACGTTCACCACCTTGTTCAAGGCTTCAAGCGTTGTGTGATCCGGTGCCAGGTGGTTCATGGGGCTCACCTGCTCAAGCAAACAAATCGGCCGCTCAGTGCTCGCCAAGGACCAGGTCCGGCTGATTCTCGACTACGCCTGTGACTTTGTGAACGGCGGTCGTCGGCTGGAGCAGTTCCAGATCGGAGCGTTCGACATCGGTGACGTCTACCGGGCCGCCTGGGTGCAGGCCATGGCGGCGCTGGACCACTGGGTGCACCAGGAGTTCTACAGTCGCGCATGGAGCTGGCACAGCAGCCGACCGTGGAGCGGCTTGACCGGTTCAACAAGCTGCAGATTCCGTTGGAGCTGTTCGAGCGGATCCACCACCGCGAGGCGTCGCTGGGGGAGGTGTTTCGCGAGCGTCTGGAGGCGACGCTCGGATACGTCTCCTACCAGAGCCCGGAGAAGATCCAACAGGGGGGCGCGCATGTCAGCAACAGCAGGCTCTGGGCGAAGGTGGCGAACGTCCTCAGCGAACAGCGAACCGACGGCCAGCGGATCACCGAGGCGATGGTGGTCCAAAAACTGAAGGCGATCGCCGCCCGCTGAAACAAGATTGCGCATGAGTCCGACCGTGACCCGGACGCGCCGACCGGAAGGCGGAGCATCACGGCAGTGGAGGTCACGGACACGATCACCTGGTTGCAGATGACCACGGTGGCGATTCTTGTCGTGCTCGGCGATGGTTGAGGCCACAGTACCGGCGCCACTGAACCGTACGGGACCGTAGCGACGGACGAGAGGAAGTGTTACCCCTTGGCGGAACTACTGGATGACGAGGCGTTGGAGCGTTCGTCGGTGGTGGCGAACCGGGTGATGAACCGGGAGCGAGGGCTGACCGGTTCCAACGGGTACGGCCGGGAGCTGGGCATCGACGTGCTGGAGGTCCTGCGCGAGCGGGTGCGGGCCGGGCGACGGGCGCGCTGGCTCGATCTGTGTTGCGGTTCGGCCCGCGCTCTCTTCGAGGCCTCTCGGCAGCTGGGGGACGAGGCGGAGATCGTCGGTGTCGACCTGGTCGACTTCTTCGCCGGGCCGTCCCGCCCGCCGAGGCTGCGGCTGGTCACCGCCTCGATCACCGGCTGGGAGCCCGAGGAGCCGTTCGACCTGATCACCTGTGTTCACGGTCTGCACTACGTGGGGGACAAGCTCGGAGTCCTGTCCCGGGCCGCCGGTTGGCTGGCCGAGGACGGCGTGCTCGTCGGCAACCTCGACACCCGGAGCGTCCTCGTGGAGGACGGCGTACCGGAGGGGCGCAGGTTGGCCTCGGCGCTGCGGGAGGCCGGACTGGACTACGATCCCCGGCGTCGCCGCATCACCTGCCGAGGTCGGCGCGCCGTCGACCTGCCCTACCGCTATCTCGGCTCCGACGACCGCGCCGGGCCCAACTACACCGGCCAGCCCGCGGTCGACTCCTACTACGCCCACGGTTGGTGAAACCGGGCTCGGGTGTCACGGTCCGAACGGGTAGCGTCTGATCTTCAAGCGGGCGCCGGCCCGCGGATGGGACTCGCCGTGAAGAAGCTGATCGTCCGGCTGTGGAGGCTGGCCAATGGCTCGCTCCAGTGGCGCGTCAACTGGCTTCGTCACGCCACGTTCATGGTCGGGGTGACCGGCATAGTGCGCGACCAGGACGGCAACGTCCTCCTGCTGAAGCACCGCTTCTGGCCGGAGGGCAGGCAGTGGGGCCTCCCGACCGGCTACGCGAACAGGTCGGAGACCTTCGAGGACACCGTCTGCCGCGAGGTGCGGGAGGAGACCGGGCTGAAGGTCCACGTCGGAGAGCTGGTCCGCCTGAAGAGCGGCTACCGGCTGCGCCTGGAGGTGGCCTACGAGGCCGAGTTCGTCGGCGGCACGCTCAAGCTCGACGATTTCGAGATCCTGGAGGCGAGATGGTGCGCCCCGGACGACCTGCCGGCAGAGCTCCAGGAGTCACACCGCCGTCTCATCCAGCGCGAGTACGCCTGAGGTCTGTTTGGGACGTCGATCGGCCCGTCACACGCGCCGGCCTTCGTCGCCGCCGGTCCTGTCAGTGGGGGCTGAGATCGTGTTTCCGTGAGCGAACTGGTTGAGCATGTCGACGAGCACGACCGCGTGCTGGGAGTCGTCGAGCGAGACGAGGCGGTGCGTGAGAATTGGCCGCATCGCATCGCGGTGACGATCTGCCGTGATCCTGAAGGGCGGATCCTGGTGCTGAGACGGGCCCGGACCCTGTCCCGGTTCCCGGGCTACTACGACATGATGGTCGGCGGTGCCGTGAACGTGGGCGAATCGTATGAAGAGGCGGCGGCCCGTGAGCTGACCGAAGAGCTGGGCGTTCAAGTGCCGGTGCGCTTCCTGTTCAAGTTCCTGTGCCGGGATGGAATCGGCCCCATCTGGCTCGGAGTGCATGAGGCGGTCGTACCGGAACCCCTGGTCCCCGACCCGGAGGAGATCGACTGGCAGGCCTGGCTGACAGCGGGCGAACTGCGCGGAGTCGTTGATCAATGGTGCTTCGTTCCGGGAGGGCGGGAAGCCCTGCGCCGGTATCTGGAGTCCGGGCTCGGCGGCGGCGCGGGCGGACCTGCGGCTGGGTGATCGGCAATGCGGGGGACCGAGATCTCCTTGATCTTGCAGCGGTCGCCGGTGGAGAGCAGCCATGATTTTTCGTGATGAAGCATGTCTTGTGCTCCTGGTGGAGTAATCGTCTGTCGACCCCCGGAAAGGGAGACGAATTATGAGGATCGGTATCAGGTTGGTTGCCGGGCTGGTGGGACCTCTGGTCATGGCCACGGGGCTCTGGACGGCGACCGGTGGCATCGAGAGCATGAAGGTGAGCGACCTCAAGGACTTGAGGATGGTGCCCGTGTCCGCTTCCGCGCCGGTCACGGCCGTGCCGACCGGCCCCGGTGCGGTGCGTTGCCCGCGGCCGACCAGGACCGTCGGCAGCGCCGATGAACTCCAGCGGGCGATCGGGTCGGCCCGGGCGGGCGACGTCATCCGGCTGCGACCGGGCACCTACGAGGGCAGGTTCGTCGCCCAGAGGTCGGGAACGCGGGGTAAGCCGATCTTTCTGTGTGGCAGCGCCCGATCGGTTCTGGACGGCGGCGGCATCAAGAAGGGTTACGGCTTCCATCTCGACAGGGCGAGCTTCTGGCGGTTGGTGGGCTTCACCGTTCAGAACGCTCAGAAGGGCGTGATGGCGGACAGGACCAACGGTTCGATCATCCAGGGCCTCACCGTGCACGACATCGGCGACGAGGCCGTCCATCTGCGCAACTTCAGCAGCGGCAACACGGTGCAGTACAACAAGATCTACAACACCGGCCTGCGCCGGGCGAAGTTCGGCGAGGGGGTCTATCTCGGATCGGCGGAGTCGAACTGGAAGCGATACTCCGGCGGGCAGATGGACAAAAGCGACAACAACCTGGTGCGCGGCAACGTGATCCGAGCCACGGCCGAGGCCGTGGACATCAAGGAGGGCACCAGCGGGGGCCGCGTCGTCGGCAACGTCTTCGACGGTTCGGCACTCGGCGGGGACAAGCTCAACGACTCCTGGGTCGACGTCAAGGGCAACAACTACGTGATCGAGGGCAACACCGGGAAGAAGACGCCGCAGGACGGTTTCCAGACCCATGAGATCGTCGACGGCTGGGGCACCGGCAACGTCTTCCGCAAGAACACCATCGACCTCGCCGGCGGCAGGGGCGTCGGCATCAACGACATCGTGGGCGGCAACACGATCACCTGCGACAACAAGGTCACCGGCGGCCGGCTCACCAGGAAGGGCAGCTGTTCCTGACGCTGAGGTGGCGGCGGCATCGGGCTGAGGTGACGCACCGGTTCCGCGAACCTCGCCCACCCGCGCGGCTCCGGCCGACACCCGACAGGAGGCGACGCGCGAGGACCCGGAGGTCCTCACGCGGATGCGTGCCTCCGCCCTCCTCACCCGGTGCTCGTCGGGTAACCGGAGCGCAGCCTCCACGGTGGCCGAGGGTGGCGGCCGGGGAAGGTCGGCGCGGTCGGTTGTCCTGCCGCTCCACCAGCGGCAGCGCCGGAAGCAGCGCGAGGGCGGCGTACGCGGCCATGAGCGGAGCGGCCACCGCAGCCGCTCCCGGTGGCGCCCGCGTCAGAGTCCGAGTTCGTCCAGTTCCTTCCGCAGCGCGGTTCTCGGATTCCGGGGTGAAGGGTCCGGGGCCGGTCGTGTGCGGTTACGTTCGCGGAACAGCCAGCCGCCCAGCAGGCCGGCGAGGAAGCCGAACAGGTGGGCCTGCCAGCCGATGCCCTCCTTGGGCAGCAGCCCGGTGAACTGGTAGGAGAAGCAGAGGGCGATGACCACGCCTATCACGATGTCGATCAGATGCCGGTCGAAGGCGCCCCGTACCAGGACGTAGCCGAAGTAGCCGAAGACGACGCCGCTCGCGCCCGCGCCCACGCTCTGCGGGTCGGAGGTGAACCAGGCCCCGAGGCCACTGACCAGGATGATCAGTCCCGTCACGCCGAGGAACTTGACGACGCCCCGGTAGGCCGACAGGAAGCGGCTTCGTGGGCCGGGACGGTCGTGGCGACGGATGGCGGTCGGCGAAGGGGACCGTACACGCAGAGATCGCACCGACCGCGACGACGGACATCACCATGATCACGAACAGTCGAAAAAGCCGCGAGTGATCCACGAGGTATCAGACGGGTAAAGCGCTATCCGGGTTCCTGATGCCCGCTTCCGGCTGACAGGTCGGGCATATCGCCGAGGCTGGGCCGACTCGCACCGGTATGAGCGCTCTGTGCTCCCGGTGGACGGTCTCAGATCGCGAGCAGTCACGGCAATTTATATCGACATATACATACAAGCCCATCTTGTTGGGATATTGCTAACTCTGGCCCCGATATTGTGTTCGCGTTGCCGTTTCATCTTCTGGGGCTACCTTGCGCCATTTACATTCGAACACGACGCATCGAATAGTCGAGATGAATTTCTCCCAAAAGAGTATAACTATTGGCAAATCGGACACAACGGGAAAAATAAACACGCGGCGTGCCGTAGCGGATGAGTGGAGAGTCCACATCGAGCTGGACGGCGGCGCGAACCGGAACGTGAGAAGTATATAGAGTGCCAGCTGGAGAACGGGCGTACGAGATTTCTTGAATGCCGAAGATCCCGGCGGCGTGACATGAATTCGAGGGATCGAGCAACAAGGAGATGGAAATGCGTCAAGAAATATGGACCGAATCATGTCGGGGAGTCAAGCGTGACACCGTACGGCGGCTGAGTCTTCTCGCGGTGGGGTTCAGCACGGCCCTGCCCCTGATCGCCTCCGTGCCGGTCGGGGCCACCACGACACCCGGGGAGCCGGAGCCCGGCCTCGCCAACAACTGCGTCGTCGACGTGAACAGAGGGGCGAACAAGCTGGGTGCGGAGCGCTGTTTCTCCACGTTCACCGAGGCGATCCGATACGCCACCGACGGTGCGATCGCCAATGCCCCGGTCACCGCCGTCGAAGGCGTGGACGACCCCGCCCTCAACGCGTTGCTCGGTAGCAGCGGAAAGTCGGTCGGTGCCGCGGCGGTCCCTGCCGCCAACGGGACCCAGACACTGATCGGGATCGAGTATTCGGACGCAAACTTCGGAGGCACCTCAATGATCTTCCGTGGTCCCCAGAGTTGCACCGGCCCGACCAGTGACATCGATTACTCGATCGATCTTCCGCGGGAATTCTGGGACCGTATCTCCTCCTTCAAGAACAACTCCAACTGCTTCACCAATCACTACGCCTTCTCGGACTTCCGTCCCCCGGACACCGGTTACCTGAATGACCATGCGGTCATGCCGATCGTCAACGGTCGTAACTTCAACGACGACACACGATCGATCAGGTGGAGCTGACCGGCGGAGCCTTGACCGACCTGGGCGGCGTCATGAACCGGCACCCGAGAAACACGAGAAGCGTTGGCCACGGGGTGAACGTGCGAGGTTTGCAGGGTGTCGAAAATCCCTGCCGGCAATTTTGGCAGTGTGAAGTGAATTTGAGAGATCGAGCAACAAGGAGATAGAAATGCGCCAGAAAATTGGAACCGGATCGCGTCGGGGAGTCAAGCGTGACACCGTACGGCGGTTGGGCCTTCTCGCGGTGGGGTTCAGCACGGCCCTGCCCCTGATCGCCTCCGCGCCGGTCGGGGCCACCGCGGCACCCGGGGAGCCGGCACCCGAACTCGCCAACAACTGCGTCATCGACGTGGTCGGAGGATCGAACAAACAGGCCGCGGAGTACTGTTTCCCCACGTTCACCGAGGCGATCCGATACGCCACGGACGGCGCCATCACCAACGCCCCGGCCACCGCCGTCGAGGGCGTGGACGACCCCGCCCTCAACGCGCTGCTCGGTAGCAGCGGAAAGTCCGACACCGGAGCGAGTCCCGCTCCGACCGGGGCCCTGATGGTAATCGGGATCGAGTACGCGGACAGATTCTACCGGGGTCCCTCACGCACCTTCCGCGGCTTCCGGAGATGCACCACCCCGACCACGGACATCGACTACTCGTTCAATCTTCCGCGGGTTTGGTGGGACCGCATCTCCTCGTTCAAGAACTTCGCCAACTGCTACACCAACCACTACGCCTATTCGAATTACGTCCCTCCCGCGACCGGTTACCTGAACGATCGGCCGATCATGCCGATCATCAACGGCCGCAACTTCGACAACGACGCGCGATCGCTCAGGTTCAGCTGACCGGCGGCGTTTGACCGGTCCGAGCGGCGGCCCGCGCAGGCCGCCGCCCGGGCCGGTCGTGTTCCCGGGAAAGGTTCTCGCGCGGGAAACACCGGGAACGCCAGGGGAAACACCCCGGGTGACTACTCGACGACGATGGAGTCGACCCGGTCGGGATAGAAGGCGACGTGGTCCTTGATCTCGGCGACGGCCGGGTACGGCGACTCGTAGAACCACACCGCGTCCACCGCCTGCTTCCCGTCCACCGTGACGGTGTAGTAACTCGCGTCGCCCTTGAAGGGGCAGTAGGTGGCGGTGTCGGTCCGCTCCAGCAGCGAGCGGTCGACGTCGGCGATCGGGACGTACTGCACCGGAGGGTACGACGCCTCCTGCAGCGTCAGCGCGCGCCGCGAGTCGGCGACCACCTTGCCTCCCACGGAGACGACGATCCGGGCCGGATTCGCCGTGATCGTGATCGGGTGGTCGGGTCCGGGTTGCAGGATGGGCTTGTCAGTCATGATGGGACCCCTTTCTGTCCTGTCCAGTCTGCCGGACCGGTGTGCCCCCGAACCCGGCGCGGTTCGGGTCGCCGCCGTAGTTCGCCGTCGTGGTCGGTGCCGGGCCGGTCGGCGTGAACCGGCGGAGCCCGGCGTTCGCCGACGGGGTGGGCGGCTACTTCATGGCGGCGATCTGGATCAGGTTGCCGCAGGTGTCGTCGAAGACGGCGGTGACCACCGGGCCGAGGTCGGTCGCGTCCTGGATGAACTCGACGCCCAGCCCCTTGAGCCGCTCGACCTCGGCGTACACGTCGTCGACGGCGAACTGGGTGAAGGGGATGCCGTCGGTGACCAGGGCCTTCTTGAACGGGCCCGCCGCCGGGTGGCCGTCCGGCTCCAGCAGCAGTTCGACGCCGTCGGGGGCGGCGGGGGAGACCACGGTGAGCCATCGGGCCTCGCCGGCGGGCACGTCGGTCTTCTTGATGAACCCCAGCTTCTCGGTGTAGAAGGCCAGGGCCTTGGCCTGGTCGTCGACGAGCACGCTGGTGATGTTGATGCGGATCACGGGTTCGGTTCCTCTCGGTCGATGGGCCACCGCTCGACGATCGAGCGCAGCGGGCTCGTGTCGAGGTGGTGGAACTTGTACCGGCCCTGCCGCCGGGTGTGCACCAGGCCGGCCTGTTCGAGCACCGCGAGGTGCTGCGAGATGGCCTGGCGCGAGGAGGCCAGGCCGTGCTTCATGGCCAGCCGGCTGCAGATCTCGAACAGTGTCTGACCGTCCTTGTCGCTCAGCTCGTCCAGGATGATGCGTCGCGTCGCGTCGCCGATGGCCTTGAACAGGTCGGGTTCTGCGCCCACGGGCTCAGTTATAGGCAAGTCGTCACTTGCCTGTCAAGGGAAGGGGGTCGTACGGGCCTTCGCTCGTCGTGCGGCTACCGGATTCCGGGGCCGGGTCCGACGCCGCCGGTCGTTCTACCGTCGGCCAAGGTCGGAGACCCGTGACAGCGCGCCACCGCCCCCGCTTCGGAGCCGGTGGCGACGAGGGTGAACGGATGCCGCCGCTGACCGTGCGCGCCGGTACGCCCGGCCGGTCCATGTCTGAAAGTGGCTACCCGTCCTGGTCCGCCGGGCGGCGGAAGGCGCCGTACCACCAGGTCAGCGCCATCTCGCGGGCGAACGCGGCGTCGGCGGCGGGATCCCCGGCGGTGACGTGGTCGACGATGGCCCGCTCGCCGCCCGTGACGATCACCCGGGTGGCGCTCACCGGGTCGAGGTCGGCGGGGGTGCGGCCCGCTTCCTGCTCGGCGCGGAGCACCGCGATCGTCCAGTCCGCGAACTGGTCGACCTCCTTGCCCCAGAAGTCGCGCATCGTCGCGTCGTAGGCGGCGACCTCGGCGATCGCCCGCCGTACGGCGGCGTGTTCCCGGTAGACCCGCACCACCCGCAGGAAGGCGTCCGCGAGACGGTCGACGCCGTCCGACGGGTCCCAGGCCGAGGTGACGTCGAAGGACGAGGCCATGAGCTCGGTGGCCAGGCGCGTGAGCAGGTCGATCTTGTCGCGGAAGTGGCTGTAGAAGGTGGAGCGGGCGACACCGGCCTCGGTGGAGATCTGCCGCACGCCGAGCTCGGTGAAGTTCGCGCCGTTGATCAGGAGACGCTGCGTCGCGGCCAGGATGTCCGCCTCGGCGGAGGCGGGCCGGCCGACGTTCGCGGTGCGTCGTCGGGTAATCGAAGGCATACCCGGATCCTAGGCGTCACCCGGCGGCGGACGGCGAACCGGCGGACGGCGAACCGGCGAGCTGGCGAACCGGCGAGCCTGTTGAGCTGGCGAACGATGCGCTACACCTTGTCCGGACATCGTGTAGCTTAATTTTCGGACACGATGTCCGGACGCAGTGACCGGACGTACACACGAAGGAGTGGTTGGTGAAATATCGTCTGCTGGGACGTACGGGAGTCTGGGTCTCCGAGATCTCCCTGGGCGCGATGACGTTCGGCGGCAAGGAGCACCCGGTGTACCGCACCCACGGGGCACTCGGGCAGGAGGAGACGGATCGGATCGTCGGCATGGCGCTCGACGCCGGGATCAACTTCGTCGACACCGCCGACGTCTACGCCGACGGCGAGAGCGAGGAGTTGCTCGGCCGGGCGATCGGGCGGCGCCGGCGAGACGTGGTGCTCGCCACCAAGCTGTTCGCCCCGGTCGGGCCGGGGCCCAACGACCAGGGGCTTTCCCGCCTGCACGTGATGCGGGCCCTGGAGGACAGCCTGCGCCGGCTGCGGACCGACTACATCGATCTCTACCAGGTCCACAACTACGACCGCCTGACGCCGCTCGAGGAGACGCTGAGCGCGCTCGACGACGCGGTACGGCAGGGCAAGGTCCGCTACATCGGCTGCTCCAACCTCGCCGCCTGGCAGGTCGGCAAGGCGCTGGGCATCTCCGCGCTGCGCGATCAGGCGAGGTTCGTCGCCAACCAGATCCAGTACTCGCTGGTGACGCGCGACGTCGAGCGTGAGCTGGTGCCGCTGGCGGAGGACGCGGGGCTGAGCCTGACGGTGTGGCAACCGCTTCTCGGCGGATTCCTCACGGGCAAGTTCGACCGCGGCGGGGTGACCACCGAACAGGACTCCCGCCGGGCCCGGAACGGCTTCGACTTCGTGCCGTTCGAGGAGGAGAAGGGCTTCAAGGTGCTCGACGTGCTGCGGACCGTCGCCGCGCGGCACGAGGTGAGCCCCGCCCGGGTCGCGATCGCCTGGCTGCTCGCCCAGCGCGCCGTCACCAGCGTCATCGTCGGCGCGCGCAAGCCGGAACAGCTCACGGACAACATCGCCGCCGTCGACCTGACGCTCACCGAGCAGGACCTCGCCGAACTCGACGAGGTCGGCCGGCCGCCGGTCGCCTACCCGAACTGGATCCAGGAGTGGTCCGCTCAGGGGCGGATCCCGGCCGGAAACCCGGCCTGACGCGACGACCGGGTGACAGGCGCGGGAAACGGGGAACGGCCCGGCCTGGCACCCGGCGCGACCGGCCGCGGCGAGAGGGCGGTCAGGCCGGTCGTACAGGCACGGAACCCCGGGATGTCCGCATCAGATGGACGGCGAGAGCGCCGGCCCGGAAGAAGCCGGCCCGGAAGAAGCCGACCGCCATCGGGCCCCGCGGTCCGGTGGGGAACGGCCGGATCGGGCGTCCCCGTTCCCGTCCCCGTTCCGTGTCGTCCGCCGCGCATACCGGGCGTCCGCCGGGCACGTAGGATTTCGACGGCCGGACAGGCGAGGACGAGGACGACGACGGGGACGTGGTGTGAGCTTTGATCTCGGAGTCTGGTTCGGGGCCGAGCCGATCACCGCGCGGGAGGCCCTTCACCGGTATCTCGTCTGGGACGAGAGCGGAGCCGCACCCGGTGAGCCGCGTCCGGAGGTGGCGGCCTTCTACGAGGAGCTGACGGCGCTCTTCCCGGACCTGACCGCCGAGAACTACGACGTCTCACCATGGTCCGAGCCGCTGACCGTGGGCGAGGACTTCGTGCTGATGAACGCGGTCTTCCCCCGGGCCGGAGAGGTGTGCCGCGTGGTGCTGGAAATGGCGCCCCGCCATCGGCTCGTGCTCTTCGAGCCTTAGCGAGCCCGGCCTCCCGCCGTGGAACCCGGGCCGCCGCTCCCCGGCCCGGGGGCGGGTCAGCGGCTGACAGCGTCGACTGTGTCGGCCGTGTCGGCCGGGCGCAGCAGGTCCAGGTCGGAGCGGCGGGGCAGGCTCTCCCAGTCGCCGTCGGCGGTGACGGCGAAGGCCCCCGCCGCGGAGGCCGTGGTCAGGCGCCGCTCGGGGGTCGCCCCCGCGAGGGTCTCGGCGATCCAGCCCGCGGCGAAGGCGTCCCCGGCGCCCACCGGGTCGAGCTCGACGACCCGGTAGGGCTCCGCGTGCCGTACGGCGCCGTCGGAGAGCTCGATCGCGCCGAGCGAGCCGCGCTTGATGAGGACGTGGCGCGGGCCGAGGGCCGAGAGGGCTCCGGCCAGGGTGAGCGGGTCGTCCCCCTCGACGACCAGCCGGGCCTCGGCCTCGGTCGCGAACAGGACGTCCACCGAGGTCACGGTCTCGCGCAGCGCGGCGGACGCCTCGGCGGGCGTCCACAGGGCACGGCGGTAGTTGACGTCCATCGACACGATCGCGCCCGCGTCGCGCGCCTCGGCGATCGCGGCCCGCACCGCCTCGGCGGCGGTCGCCGACAGCGCGAGCGTGATGCCCGTGACGTGCAGCACGCGTGCCGAGCGGATCAGCGAGACGTCCAGGTCGGAGGGGCGCAGCCGGGATCCGGCGCTCGCCGAGCGGTAGTAGCGCACGTCGACCGTCTCGGCCGTGCGCCTGCTCTTGATCATCAGGCCGGTGGGCGCCTCGGGGTCGACCCGCATCCCCCGCACGTCGACGCCCTCACCGGCCAGCGTCGAGCGCAGCAGCTCGCCGAACTCGTCGGCCCCCACCCTGCCGATCCAGGCCGCGCGCCCGCCGAGGCGGGCGACGCCGATGGCCACGTTCGACTCCGCGCCGCCCACGCCGAGCCCGAAGTCGCGGGCGTGCCTGAGCGGGCCGGTGCGCCGCGCGCTGAACAGCGCCATGCTCTCACCGAGCGTTACCAGATCAGTCATGGAGAACGGGTCCTTTGGGAGTCGGCGGGCGGGCTTCGTCGATCATCGGGTCGACCCGAGCTTTCTGGAGATGCGCAGGGCCGCCTCGGCCACCAGGGGGCCGAGGTCTCGCACCCGCGCGGCGGTGATCCGGGAGGTGAGGCCCGAGATGGAGATCGCCGAGGTGGCGACGTCGTTGTGGTTGAAGATCGGCGCCGCGACGCAGCGCACCTCGGGCTCGTTCTCGCGGTCGTCGACCGAGTAGCCCCGCTGCCGGATCCGGCCGAGCTCGGCGCGCAGGCGCGCGGCGTCGGTGATGGTGTAGCGGGTGACGTGCGGCATCCCGGCGGCCACGATCTCCTCGACGGCCTCCTCCGGCTGCCAGGCGAGGATCGCCTTGCCCACGGCGGTGCGGTAGACGGGGTTGCGGCTGCCGATGCGCGAGGCCATGCGCACGTTGGTCTCGTTCTCGACCTTGTCGATGTAGACGACGTCGGGCGGGTCGTAGACCACGAGGTGGACGGTCTCCCTGGCCTCCGCCATCAGGCGGTGCGACTCCTCGGCGGCCACCGTCCGCAGGTCGAGGGTGGACAGGTACGCCTGCCCGAGGTGCAGGGCGCCGCTGCCCAGCCGGTAGGCGCCGCTCCTGCGGTCGCGCTCCAGGAGCCTGGCCTCGATGAGCGGGGTGGCCAGCCGGAGCACCGTGCTCTTGGACAGGCCGAGCGCCTCGGCGAGCCGGGTGAGCGACAGGCCGTGGCCCGCGCCCGCGTGGTCGCGTACGTGCGCGAGGACGGAGAGGGCGCGCCGGAGCGAGGCCGACTGGTTGCGTTCGGGAGCCGGCTCACTCATCGCGACCTCCCAGGGTGAATCCGGCAATCGAATACCTGGTCAAGGTAGGCGAGTACGCCGCCTCGCGGCCACTTTGCAGCACAACGTTCTGCAGTGCACAACCTGTCGACGAACGGCGGGGGACAGGCACCCGCCCGGTCCCGGTTCCCCCTTCTACCGATAATTTTTGCCCGGACCAGGGCAGAACTGTCCCTCGGGATGGTTGACAGGCCAAAATTGGTCCGTGGTCAGGATCGGATCGGTAGATATGGGCGATTGCGAGAGCGAGCGACTTCCGCCAGTTCTGGGCCAGCTGTTCGCCGATGGGGCCGACGGGAGCGAGGGCGGTGACGGGACCGGCGCGGGCGGGGGCAGGAGGCTCTCGCTGGAGCTGCCGCCGGGAGACGTGGTGTGGCCCGACCCCGGTTACGCTCAGCTCGCCGTCCGTCGCCGTCCGGCGTTCTGGCTCAGCGAGGTGGCGGTCTCCGGCGAGTACTGGGCCCGGCTGAGGGCCCAGCACGAGCGGTCGGGCCTGTGGCCGGTGCTGCTGGAGGACTCCGTCCAGCCCTGGTCGGCCGGCCAGATCGCCCCGGACACGGCCGGTCAGATCGACAACTACCACGCCGCCGCGTTCATGGCCGAGGTGTGGTCCGACTGGATCGCGAAGGCCAGCGTGGACCAGCTCGAACTCCTCGACCCCTTCGGCCCCGAGTGTCCCGGCCCGGCCCCCGCGGGAAGGCTCGCCGCCGACCCCGGCGTGGTCGCCGACTGGTACGCCGGGCTGGTGGCCGAGCGCAGGACCCCGCTCGGGCTCGTCGCGGTCGAGCGCGGGGCCGACGCCCTGGCCGTCATGGGCTGGCAGGGCGCCCTGAACCACAACGAGTGGATGGTCCCGCTCGCGGCCGTCGTGCGGAGCTGGGAGGACAGGTTCGGCGTACGGGTGGTCGGCATGGGTTTCAACACCCTTGACCTCAGCGTCGCCGCGCCCCCGACGACCTCCGAGCACGCCCTGCACGTCGCCGCGGAGCACTGGACGTTCTGCCCCGACAGCATCATCCAGGGGGCGGGGAACCTCATCGACTACGCCGAGCAGATCAAGGGCAGGAACGCCTGGTCGTTCTGGTGGGACTGATCGGCCCGGAGGGTTTCCCCCGTTCGGACCTCCGGTGGGGCGGCTGTCCCGAGACGGGGCTGTGGTGTTCCGAGACGGACCCGTGGTGTTCCGAGACGGACCCGTGGTGTTCCGAGATGGAGCCGTGGTGTTCCGAGACGGACCCGTGGTGTTCCGAGACGGAGTCGCGGAGGACGGATTCGCCGGACGGGCCCCGGATTCGAGCGCTCCGGGCAAGGATCCCCGGGGCGGATCGCGGGCTGGGGGAGACATTCGTACTGGTAGGACGGGTGTTGGCCTGGCAGGGCGATCGATGAGGCTTCCTTGAAGCTTGTAGGTAGATCTTCTGGGGTTTTCATGGTGTTTGCTTTGCCTTGTCCGGTTTTGGTAGGTAGTGTCCATTGCTATCGGTAGGCGACCTGCCCTTCACAAGAGGGAGCGGCCGGCCGACGTCGAATCCCGAGAGCCCCACAGAGGCTCCGGGGCCGGGGAACCACTCTTTCGGGGTGAATCCGCCGCAACTACGCGGCGGTAGGGCAACTCCACCGCCCGAACCCGTCAGCTAACCCGGTAGACGAGATGGAGAGGAGATCCCCTCATGGATCACCGCGTTACCACGTCGGTGCACACCTTGTCCGCGCCGACCACCTGAACTTTCCCCCTTCGTCCCGACACAGCTCGCCATCCCCCGTCCCCCCGACCCTTCGCCGCACCTGATCGCGGCACCTTCCAGATCGTGCTCCGCGTAGCGATTGCCTGAGATTCCGGCTACGCCCCCTTTTCCGACGAGCGCGTCCCCGCCAGTGCACCCCTTCGGTGTGTCGCACCTGGCCGCCCCGTTCCCTCGCGAAAGAGCCTCTTCTCCATGCGCCCCTTCTTTGGTATGCACAAGAACGGCCCGAGCAAGTCCGTCTGGCACAGGAGCAAGTCCCGCGGCAACCGCCTCGCCGCCGCCACCCTGGTCGGCGCGAGCGTCCTCGCCTCCGCCGGTGTCGCCCTGGCACTGCCCGCCTCCACCTGTTTCGCCGCCACCGCCGATCCCGAGGTCGGCGTGGCGAAGGCGAGCGCCGAGTCCGTCCTCCTCCAGGGCGGGACCACGGCCTCCTACTTCTGGGACGACTCCTCCGGCCGGGCCGGTGACACCGGTCTTCCCGCCAGCGGCAAGCCGATGCAGAAGGGCATGATCGCCAGCCCGAGCTGGCCCCTGTTCACCGAGGGCTACCTCATCTACAAGGGCAAGAAGGCCAAGTTCTTCGTCGGCGACCGCGGTCCCGGCTCGCCCTCGAACCAGGGCATCATGATCGACATCGATGCCAAGACCTTCGCCGACCTGACCGGTGGAACGTTCAACGCCGGCACGCTCGGCGTGGACGGTAACGGCGGTATGGGTCACATCGACGTCAAGTACGTGGTCACCAAGTGGGGTGAGGGCGCGGGGATCAAGAACCACCCCGTCGCGTTCTCCACCGGTGCCTGGAGCCGCAGGGACACCACCCCGGCCAAGCCCCCGACGGTCGTCTTCGCCAAGGCCCTGGAACTGGGGATAGGCGTGAGGACCCAGCCGGTGAGCGCCGCGGTGCGGCCGTGGGCCGGCAAGCCCAAGGTCATGGTCGAGGCCGCCTCCATGCGCGTCCCGGCCGACGTGGTCGCCGCCGGTGTCCGCGCCGCCGAGATCGGCGCGGGAAAGAACTGAGCCGGGTCCGGTCCCGCGAGAACCCCTCGCGGGAGCCTCCGTCCCGCCGGGCTCCCGCCTCCTGACGGAGTCCCCGTCCCGTCAGGCTCCCGTCTCGCCGGAGTTCCTGTCCTGCGGGAACTCCCACCCCGCCGGTGCCGCGCCTTCCCCCGAATGACATTCTGTCCCGCGGAACCAGCGCGGACGGTAGCGGACGGTAGGAGTGCCATGACCCTGCGGGCCCCGGCGAACGGCATCGAGATCGCCTACGACACCTTCGGCTCCCCGGGGGCACGCCCCCTCCTGCTGATCACCGGCCTCGGCTGCCAGCTGATCCAGTGGGACGAGAGGTTCTGCGCCCTGCTCGCGGACCGCGGGCACCACGTGGTGCGTTTCGACAACCGCGACAGCGGCGAGAGCACCCACCTGGGCGAGGCGGGGACGCCCGCCCCGGACGGGAGCGGGGAGGTCCCCTACCTGCTGGACGACATGGCCGACGACGCCGCCGGGCTGCTCGACGCGCTCGGCTGGGACACGGCCCACGTGGTCGGCCTCTCGATGGGCGGGATGATCGCGCAGTCGCTCGCGATCCGCCACCCGCACCGGGTGCGCAGCCTCACCTCGATCATGTCCACCCCGAGCCCGCGGGCGGCCCTGCTGACCGACCCGGACGTGCTCCTGCCCGCCTTCACGCCCGACCGCGAGAGCGCGATCCGGCGGGCCCTCGACAACTGCGCGGCCGTCGGCTCGCCGGGCTACCCGTTCGACCGGGAGTGGAACGCCGAGATCGCCGGGCTGGGCTACGACCGGTCGTACGACCCGGCGGGCACGGCCAGGCAGGTGACCGCGATCATGGCCTCCGGCGACCGCGCGCCCCTGCTCAAGGAGCTCGCGGTTCCGGCTCTCGTGCTGCACGGGGAGGACGACCCGCTGGTTCCCCTGCCCGCCGGGATCGCCACCGCCGACGCGATCCCCGGTGCCCGGCTGATCACCTTCCCCGGCATGGGCCACGACCTGCCCGCCGAGCTCTGGCCCTCCTTCGTCGACGCGATCGACGAGCTCACCACCTCCGCGGACTCCGGGCGATGACCTCACCGGGAGGAGGACGGGCTCCGGTGCGGTCCGTGCCTCCCGGGGCACGGGCCGCACCGGAAGATCAGACCTCGAGCTTCTCCTCGATGCCGCGCAGGACGTGCCGCGCGAGCGCGAGGTTGGCCCGGCTCCGGTCGAGGGCCAGGTAGAGGAACAGGCCTTTGCCGCTCCGGCCCGAGATCGGGCGGATGATGTGGTACTGCGTACCGAGCGTGATGAGGATGTCCTCGATGCCGTCCTTGAGGCCGAGCGACTCCATGGTCCTCAGCTTGGCCTTGACGACCTCGGTGTTACCCGCGGCGGCCACCTGGAGGTCGAGGTCCTTGGACCCGCCGAGCGCGCCGAGCGCCATCCCGCTGTTGTAGTCGACGACGACCGAGCCGATGGCACCGTCGATCGTCATCATCTCCTTGAGCGAGATGTCCATGTTGCCCATTGCTGTCTCCGATCACTGGGGTATCGATATGCGTGAGCTGACGGCGGCCACCCTGGCCGCCGTCTTGCGGCCCTCCAGCCGGAGCAGCCCGAGGTTGGTTCCCGGGCGCGCCAGGACCGTGAGGACGATCTTGGGTCCGGCGGCGTAGAACGCCGCGTAGCCGTTGGTGCCGGAGATCAGCGTCTCCTCGAAGGTGCCCTTGCCGGCCATGCTCGTCATCCGGCGGCTGAGGGCCAGCACCGCGGAGGAGAGCGCGCCGGTCTGCTCGCTGTCCCTCTCCACGTCGCTCGCTATCGTCAGGCCGTCGACGCTGCACGCGATGCTCCCGTTCACGTCGGGTATGCGCTCTCGCAGCGCCGCCATCTCGCGCCGTATCTCCTCGCGCAGTTCCACCGGCATCCTCCTTCCGATCAGCTTCAGCGTCCGCAGCCTTATCGGCATGTGACCGGGCTCAAGTCGCTCAAGTCGCTCAAGTCATCGCCTCCAATGCGTTCCTGAGCCGGATGAGCAGGTTGACGTCGGCGGGGTCCCCGTTCGCCCTGGGAAGCCACTCCGGCGTCTCCGGAGAGCCCGTTCCGGCCGCCGGGATCTCCGTGGCGCCCCTCGTCCGCCTGGGCAGCGGCTCCGGCACCGGCTCAGGCTCCGGTTCCGGCGCCCGGGGGGCCGGGGGAGCCTCGGACGGACCGGGCTCCGGGACGCGGAGCAGCCCGGACGAGGCGAGCTGCCGTACGGCGAGCAGCACCGAGTACGCGGGACGGCCGAGCCTGCGCGCCAGGTCGGCCGGGGTCGCCGTGGAGTCGGCGCCGACCAGCACCTCCCACTGAAGCGCGCTCAGCACCACCCGCTGGGCGCTGATGCGCCTCAGCGGGACGACCGGGAGCGTGTCCAGCTCCGCGGACGGCCAGATCTGTTCCAACTGCGCCCTCCTCCGCTCGCACTCCCGGAGCAGGCCGGTCGCGTCGAAGTACCACTGCGGTCCGAGCCAGTGCCTTTCCCCTCGCCGGAACCTGGGCCGGTGGCCGGTGGCCCGCAGCAGGAAGTACGCGGCGTCGAGCACCGTGCTCAGCACGCAGAACTCCAGCTCCCCCCTGGTGAGCAGGCCCTGCGCGACCAGCTGCTCGCCCCCCGCGGGCCCGGGGGTCAGCGGGTCCGGGGGCCGGCGGACCGCGGCCTGCCTGGCCTGCCGTACGGCGTGGGCGGATATCCCGCGACAGGCGCCGAGCAGGTCCTCCAGCCGGGGGGCGGCCGCGCTCTCGGCGTAGGTCACGCGGCCGTCGGTGAGGTAGAAGGCCCCCGCCCTGCCGAGCCGGAGGGAACCGGTGGCGTGGTCTCCGGCGAGTCCGCTGAGGATGTTCTCGACGCTCGGCATGATTCACGTCGATATCAGGCGGCCGGAAAGGGCCTGGAGGCGGTGGCGGGCCAGTGCCAGGTTCGAGCGTTCCAGATCGAGCCTGACATAGATGACGAGGGGCCCGTCGAAAAGCGTTTCCATCGGCCGCAGCAAATGGTGGCCGCCGTCCGTGGTGATGATCATGTCGTTGATCCGGACCGTACCGCCGGGCGAGGTGAGGGCGAGCCCGTCCAGCGTCGCGCGCAGGGTCTCGCTCAGCCCCGCGGCCGACCTCTCCACGTCGGCATGGCGGCTCGCACCGCCGGTGGCCACCGCGGTCCCGCTGGTCTGATCGATGAGGATCGCGTCCAGGGCGCCGGGGATGGCCATCACCTCGGTGAGACAGTCTTCGATTCCGAGCACGTGCTCTCCCTCGCCAGCGACTTCAAGCGTCGCCCGGTCAGCGTAGGGAAAGCGCTCGGGGACCAACCTCCCTGACTAGGGCTTTGATAGGAGAAGGCATACGATTCACCAACCGAGTGGGAAGTTATACACCCCGGGTGGAAATCAACCCGTTGGTTCCTCGGTGATGAGTGCCTTTTCGTCCGGCTTGAAAACAAGAATGTTCTTCACATAGGAATTCACCGCGGCGGGCAGCCCGACGTCGTTCCCGGCCGCCTCCGACATGTACCAGCGGTGGTCGAGCACCTCGTGGAAGAACTGGGCGGGCTCCAGCTTGCCCCGCAGCTCCTGGGGCACGGCCAGCACCGTGGGCTGGAAGACCTCGGCCAGCCAGCGGTGGGCCACGATCGCCTCGTCCTCATGGCGGAGGCCGTGCGACACGCGGAAGGAGTCGAGGTCGTTGAGGAGGCGCCTGGCCTGGTTCTCCTCCACGTCCAGGCCGGTCAGCCGCAGCAGCCTGCGCTGATGGTGCCCGGCGTCCACGACCTTGGGCCGGACGATCAGCCGCCCGGTGCCCGCCTTGCGGCGGACCATCATCTCCGCGACGTCGAACCCCAGGGAGTTCAGCCGGCGGATCCGCTGGTCGATCATGTGCCAGTCGACCTCGTCGATGATGTCGTCGGAGGTGAGCTCGCCCCAGAGGCGGTGGTAGCGGCGGACGACCGAGTCGGCCACCTGCTCGGGGTCGACGGAGGGGTGCAGCAGCCCGCCCGCCTCCAGGTCGAGCATCTCGCCGAAGATGTTGGTGTGCGCCACGTCGATGTCGTACAGCCGCTGGCCCTCGCTGATCATGGGGTGCAGCTCGCCGGTCTCGGCGTCGACCAGGTAGGCGGCGAAGGAGCCCGCGTCCCGGCGGAACAGGACGTTCGACAGCGAGCAGTCGCCCCAGTAGAAGCCGTTGAGGTGCAGCCGCACGAACAGCACGGCCAGGGCGTCGAGCAGCCGGTTGAGCGTCTCCGGCCGGACGGTCCCCGACATGACCGCGCGGTAGGGCAGGGAGAACTGCAGGTGCTGGGTGATCAGCGCCGAGTCGAGCGGCTCGCCGTCCGCGTCGGTCCGCCCGGTGACCACGGCCACCGGCTCGACGGACGGGGTGTCCAGCCGGCTCAGGTCCCACAGCAGGCGGTACTCGCGCTTGGCGTAGTACTCGCTGATCTCCTTGATCGCGTAGACCTTGCCCGACAGCCGGGCGAAGCGCACCACGTGCCGGGAGATGCCGCGCGGCAGGGAGACCAGCCGGTGCTCGGGCCACTTCTCCAGGGGGACGTCCCAGGGCAGGCGGATGAGGTCCGGATCGCTCGGGGCGCCGGTGAGCTGCAGGGGCATGCGGTCAGTCCTCGCGACGGGAAGTCCGGCGGTACGCCGGTCGAGCGGGTGGTCGTGCCGTGGTCAGTCCTCGCGGAGGGGGCGGCCGGGGCGGCGGGGGAAGGTGGGCGGGTCGAAGGCGCGCCGGACCACCGCGGCGAGCTGCTCCTCGGTGAGCACGCGGGGCTCGCCGACACTCCTGGCCCGTACGTAGACCTCGCAGAGCCACTCCAGCAGCCGGGTCGCCTCGAAGGCCCCGTCCAGGTCGTTGCCTATCGTGACCCCGCCGTGGTTGGCCAGCAGCGCGGCCCGCCTGTCCTTGAGGGCGTCCCTGACGGAGGCGGCGAGCTCGGGGGTGCCGTAGGTGGCGTACTCGGCGACCCTGACGGTCCCGCCGAGCAGCAGGACGTTGTAGTGGATCGGCGGCAGCTCGGTCATGGTCGTGGCGACCACGGTCCCGAACACGGAGTGGGTGTGCACCACGGCGCCCGCGCCGGTGGCCGTATAGACCGCCAGATGCATGGGGGTCTCCGAGGACGGCCGCAGGTCGCCCTCGACGAGATGTCCCTCGATGTCGACGACCGGGCAGGCCTCGGGCTCCAGCCGGTCGAGGGAGACCCCGCTGGGCGTCACGGCGACCAGGTCGCCCGCGCGCACGCTGAGGTTTCCCGCGGTCCCGACGACCAGCCCGGTCGTGGCGGCCCGGTGGCCGTACTCACACAGCAGTCGGCGCTGCTCGGCCAGCAACATGTTCCCAAAAGTAGGGGGTTGCGGTGCCGGGCGGCAAACCCCCATTATCTGGTCTAGACCGGTTGTTGCCCCTCGATGACCGGGAGGCATGGTTCCTTTACCTTCCCATCGACCGCACGTCAACGGTTTGCCGGGAAATATCGGCTACTGTGTGCCGTTCTGTCATTGGATTGCACTTCCCTGGCGTTTGGTTTCTACCGGATATGTCGCGAGGACATCACGGCTCGGTCTAGACCGGCTACGAGCTCTTGACGGTGGACTCCGGCGGTACGTACCTTCGGGCAAACGTTTAGGAAACTTTCCTAATTGATCCCCCGTTCATGGAGGGTTACATGTCCAACCTGGCCGGTACGCCCGGAGATATCACCCGGCGGCAGATGCTCCGCCGGATCGGCATGACCGCCCTGATCGCCGGGCCCGGCGCCGGGCTGCTCACCGCCTGCGCCACCGGCGGCGGCGCGGCCCCCGCGGCCCCGGCCTCCGCGGCCCCCTCCGCGGGCGGCGCGGTCTCCGCGAAGAACCCGTTCGGCGTCGCCGCCGACGCCCCCCTTGAGGTCGTCATCTTCAAGGGCGGCCTGGGCGACAGCTACGCGACCGAGGTCCACGAGCCGCTGTACAAGAAGGCGTTCCCGCAGGCCCAGGTCAAGCACGTCGCCACCCAGCAGATCGCGCAGACCCTGCAGCCGCGCTTCGCCGGCGGCGACGTCCCCGACATGATCGCCAACTCCGGCACCGACCTGATGGACAACGGCGCCCTGCAGCAGGAGGGTCAGCTCCTGGAGCTCACCGAGCTGTGGGACGCCCCCTCGATCGACGACCCGAGCAAGAAGGTGCGCGACATGGTCGCGCCGGGCACCGTCGAGTCGGGCCTCATCAGCGGCAAGCCCTACCTGATGAACTACGTCTTCTCCGCGTACGGCCTCTGGTACGACTCCGCGCTGTTCGAGAAGAACGGCTGGACCCCGCCGAAGACCTTCGAGGAGTTCAAGACCTTCGCCGAGAAGGCCAAGGCCGCCGGGATCACCCCCTTCGCGTACGCGGGCAAGAACGCCGCCTACTACGCGTACTGGATGATCCTCATCTCCGCCGCGAAGATCGAGGGCAACCAGATCCTGGTCGACGTCGACAACCTCGTCGACGGTGTCTGGCAGCGCGACGCCATGAAGCAGTCCGCCGCCGCCTGGGCCGAGATCGCCAAGTACATGGACAAGTCCTTCGAGGGCCTGATCCACACCGAGGTGCAGCTCCGCCAGAACCAGGGCAAGGTCGCGCTCTACCCCTCGGGCTCCTGGCTGGAGAACGAGCAGAAGGCCCAGACCCCCGAGACCTTCAAGTACGCGCTGACGCCCACCCCCAGCGTCACCGCCGCCGACAAGCTGCCGTTCGAGGCCATCCGCGCCGCCGCCGGCGAGGCCTACATCGTCCCCGCCAAGGCCAAGAACCCCAAGGGCGGCCTGGAGTACCTGCGCATCATGCTCTCCAAGGAGGGCGCGCGCGGCTTCACCGAGAAGTCGGGCAACATCACCGTCGTGACCGGTGCCGCCGACGGCCTGGAGCTGTCGCCCGGCAACGCGAGCCTCAGCGCCGCGCAGACCGCCGCCGGCCAGAACATCGTCACCTTCAGCAGCTTCGAGAACTGGTACAAGGAGTTCGAGACCGAGCTGCGCAAGCAGACCAACGCGCTCATGTTCGGCCGCATCTCCGCCGACGAGTTCTGCGAGAAGATGCAGAAGGCCGCCGACAAGACCAAGTCCGACTCGTCCATCACCAAGCAGAACCGGACGGTGTAGCTCCCGATGCGGCAGGGCAAGTATCCGTTCATCGTCGGCTTTCTGGCCGCGCCGGTCCTTCTCTATGTGGTCTTCGTGATCAGCCCGTACATACAGGCTTTCTACATCTCGATGACCAACTGGAAGGGCATCTCGGCGAACCCTCAGTTCATCGGCCTGGAGAACTTCACCAGGCTCCTTGACGACGAGGTCTTCTGGGCCGCGGTGCGCCACCACGGTGTTCTGCTACTTGTCATGCCGCTGGTCACGATCGCGATCGCGCTGTTCTTCTCCTTCCTGCTCAACCTGAGCGGCGGGCAGCGGGGCGGCCAGATGACCGGGATCTGGGGCTCGAAGGTCTATCGTGTGATCTTCTTCCTGCCCCAGGTCCTGGCCGTGGCCATCGTCGGCGTGCTCTTCCAGGCGATCTACCGCCCGGACGGCACCGGCGTGATCAACGGCCTGCTCGGCAAGATCGGCATCGAGCCGGTCGGCTGGCTCATCGACCCGAACATCGCGCTGCTGTCGATCATCGCGGTGATGATCTGGCAGGCCGTCGGCTTCTACGTGGTCCTGTTCTCGGCCGGCATGTCCTCCATCCCCAAGGACGTGTTCGAGGCCGCCGCGCTGGACGGCGCGGGCCGGTTCACCCTGTTCTTCAAGATCACGATCCCGCTGCTGTGGGACACCATGCAGGTCGCCTGGGTCTATCTCGGCATCGCCGCCTTCGACGCCTTCGCCCTGGTCCAGGTCCTCTCGGTCGACCGCGGCGGGCCCGACAACTCCACGACGGTGCTGCCGCTGGAGATCTGGCGCACGGCGTTCAGCTTCTCCAAGTTCGGCTACGCGTCCGCGATGGGCGTGGCGCTGTTCTTCATGACCATCACGTTCGCCGCCCTCACCCTGCGCGTGACCCGGCGCGAGAGGATCGAGTTCTGATGGCCACGGACCCGGCGCGCGAGCCCGCCTCCCGCCCCTCCGCCCCCGCGTCCGCCAGGCGCCGCGCGAGGAACCCGCTCGGGATCTTCGGCGCGCTGTCCCACGTCGCGCTGCTGGTCTGGGCGATCCTGATCATCGGCCCGATCCTCTGGACGTTCCTGTCCTCCTTCAAGACCAACACCGAGATCTTCGGGGACGCCATCACCCTCCCGGCCTCCTTCGGCTGGGACGCCTGGGGGCGGGCCTGGGAGAAGGCCCACGTCGGCCAGTACATGCTGAACACCGTCTTCGTGGTGGCGTGCAGCACGGCCGGCACCATGCTCCTGGGCTCGATGGCCGCGTACGTGCTGGCGCGCTACACCTTCCCCGGCAACAGGGCGATCTACTTCCTGTTCGTGTCGGGCATGACCTTCCCGGTCTTCCTCGCGCTGGTCCCGCTGTTCTTCGTGGTGAAGAACCTCGGCCTGCTCGACACCCACCTCGGCCTGATCCTGGTCTACATCGCCTACTCGCTGCCGTTCACCGTCTTCTTCCTGTCGGCGTTCTTCAAGACGCTGCCCACCTCGGTGGCCGAGGCGGCGATGATGGACGGCTGCTCGCACACCCGGACGTTCTTCCAGGTCATGATGCCGATGGCCAAGCCGGGCCTGATCAGCATCACGATCTTCAACATCCTGGGCCAGTGGAACCAGTACCTCCTGCCGATCGTGCTGCTCACCGGCAACGTCGAGGGCAAGTGGGTGATCACCCAGGGTGTCGCCAACATCTCCACCAGCGCCGGGTACGAGGCCGACTGGCCGGGCCTGTTCGCCGCGCTGAGCATGGCCATCATCCCCGTCATGATCATCTACATCATCTTCCAGCGCCAGATCCAGTCGGGCCTCACCTCCGGCGCCGTCAAATGACCGGATCCGGTCAAAATTCGAGTTCCGGCGAGTAATCCCGGGAGTGCCGTCGGGAGTCGTTCATATTCGTAACGACTCCTGTCCCCTCCCCACGGAGAACCCGACACATGGCCCACCCCGACCAGGACTTCCCCTTCCCCTTCTTCGGGGCGGGGGAGGCGAGCTACTACATGTGGGCCGAGGTGCACGTACGCTTCGCCCGGCAGCCCAGCACCTCCCAGCGCGCGGTCATCGTCGACACCGTCCCGGTGCCCCTGCGCGGGGCGCTCGACTGGTGCGAGGGGCGCCAGCTGATGGTGGCCAGCGGCCTGTTCCTGCACGGCACGGTGGTCCGCTCCTACCCGGTCGCCGCGGGCGAGTCCGACCGCATCGGCGACGACGGCTGGCTGTACGCCGCCCCCTCCCGGATCGCCGCGCTCAACGCCGACATCGAGGGATGGCTGCTGCGCATCCACCGGGAGTGCCCGATCCTGGCCGCCTACCGCGCCGAGGACCCCGACAGCGGCGGCACCCGCCTGTCGGGCTGGCACGAGTGGAGCCTCGCCCGGCTGCCCGGCCTGCTCCCCGAGCTTGAGCCCCTCCTCGGGCGGGCCGGCCACGCCACCTCCATGGCCCAGGGCATCATGGCCATGGCCCGGCGCGCCGGAAGCCTGCCCAGGCTTGGCGTCCTCGCCGGAGACGTGATCTCCTGGGAGGATGAACCTGCTTGACGACTCCTCGGTGGACGACCGGCTGACCGGCCTGCCCGAGTGGCGGCGCGAGGGCGACGAGATCCGCCGCACGATCGACGCCACCGACTTCCCCACCGCGATCCGCATCGTGGACGAGATCGCGGTCGAGGCCGAGAAGCTCGACCACCACCCCGACATCGACATCCGCTGGCGCACCCTCCACCTGGCGCTCAGCACGCACAGCGCGGGTGGCCTGACGGAACTCGACTTCACCCTGGCCGCGCGCATCGACGAGATAGCCTCGGCCAACGCCTGAACCGCTCCTCGGCCGATCATGACCGACCCGGGCCACGGGCCTCGGACACCGTCCCTGTGCGGCGCGGAACTCGACCGTGCGCCGTCCTCGCCCCTCGTGGAGTCCGACCGGACATCGCCCTCGCTCGTCGCGGAGTTCGGTCGGACACCGCTTCCGTCCCTCGCCGGGCTCGACCGTGCGCCGTCCTCGCCCCTGGTGGAGCTCGACCGGACATCGCCCTCGCTCGTCGCGAAGTTCGGTCGGACACCGCTTCCGTCCCTCGCCGGGCTCGACCGTGCGCCGTCCTCGCCCCTGGTGGAGCTCGACGACCCCAGGCTCGCCCGCGCGGGCGTGCGCGTGCTCCTCAAGCGTGACGACCTGATCCACCCCCTCCTGCCGGGCAACAAGTGGCGCAAGCTCAGGTACAACCTGGCGCGGGCCGCCGAGCTGGGCCACGAGACCCTGCTGACCTTCGGCGGCGCGTACTCCAACCACGTGCGGGCCGTCGCCGCGGCCGGGGCCCGCTTCGGGTTCCGGACCGTCGGCGTCGTCAGGGGCGAGGAACACCTGCCGCTCAACGACGTCCTGGCCTTCGCCGCGCGCTCGGGGATGCGGCTGGTCTACATGGACCGCACCACCTACCGCGCCAAGGACACCGCGCCCGTCGTCGAGACGCTCCACCGGGAGTTCGGCCGGTTCTACCTGCTGCCCGAGGGCGGCAGCAACGAGTGGGCCGTCCGGGGCTGCGCCGAGCTCCCCGGGGAGATCGACGTGCCGTTCGACGTCGTGTGCTGCCCCGTCGGCACCGGGGGCACGCTCGCGGGCATCGCAGCCGGGCTGGCCGCCGGGCGGCGGGCCCTGGGCTTCTCCGTCCTGCGGGGAGCGCGGTTCCTGGCCGACGACGTCGCCAGGCTCCAGACGGCCACCTACGGCCGGGTGTCGGCCAACTGGACGATCGACCACGACTTCCACGCGGGGGGCTACGCCAGGCGCGCCCCCGAACTGGACGCGTTCGCCGACGACTTCGCCCACCGGCACGGGATGTCGCTCGAACGGATCTACGTGGCGAAGATGATGTGGGGCCTCTTCACCCTGGCGGAACGCGGAGCCTTTCCCGGCGGCACCACGGTCGTCGCCGTCGTGACGGGCCCGATGGAGGCGGCCACGTCGTGACGGCTCGGGCGGGGGCGGTCGTTCCCGTTCCCGGAGGTACTTCCGGCTTTTCCGTACGAGATACGGACGCCGTCCGGTCTCCTGTCACGGATCTTCGAGGCGGCGTGGCCGGGAGCGGTCAATACCGAGCGTGGTCATATGATCACTCGATATGGTGAGCGCTGCTCTTCTCCGGCCCGGTCAAGGAGATCTTGGATGCGCATTCTGGGAGTTCTCGCCGCCGTCGTCCTGCTCTGCGCGGGTTGCGGCGAGCAGGTCGCCGCGCCCCATCCGGCCGGGCACAGCCCCAGCGCGGGTCCGAGCGTCGAGGGGATCCGCCTCGCCGGGGGTGGCACGTTCACCCGCCCCGCGCCCCGCGCCTCCGCCATCGTCTACGACACCGCGCTGGTGCCCTCCGGGGCCTCGGCGCAGGTCACCGTGGAGTCGGGGGCGGTGCTCGCCACCGCCACGGTCATCGTCAAGGGCATGCTCCACAGCCGCACGTACGGGGCGCACCTGCACGTCAATCCGTGCGGTTTCAAACCGGAGGACTCCGGGCCGCACTACCAGCACTCCCACACCCGGGCGAGCGCCGAGAACGAGGTCTGGCTCGACTTCACCACCGACGTCCGGGGCGACGCCATCGCCACCACCACCCAGGACTGGGCGCTCGTCCCCGGACGGCTGCCCAGGTCGCTCGTGATCCACGCCAAGCCCACCCGCACCTCCGGCGCCGAGGCGGGCACGGCCGGTCCCCGCGTCGCCTGCGTCACCCTCACCGAACGCTAGCCACCGAACGCCGGCCACGGCAGTGGCCCCTCGTACCGGACCCCGGGCGCCGGGTGCCGAGCCTCGCGCAGGACAGCGGCCCCGCACCGGATTCCGGTGCGGGGCCGCGTGTTCCGCGGTCAGGCGTGGCCGGCGGGGATGGTGCCGAGACGACCGGCCTGGTAGTCCTCGAACGCCTTCGCCAGCTCCGCCTGGGTGTTCATCACGAACGGCCCGTAGTGCGCGACCGGCTCGCCGATCGGACGGCCGCCGAGCACGATGACCTCCAGGTTGGGGCTGCGGCTCTCCTGGGTTCCGGCCGCCGAGAGCGTGATGGTCTCGCCGTCGGTGCCCAGCCCGGGAAGGCTGCCGAAACCGTCGAAGACGGCCAGCTGGCCCGACTCGATCGGCTGCCGGTCGCCGCCGACGGTGCCGCGTCCCGACAGGACGTACGCGAGCGCGTTGAAGTCCTTGCGCCAGGGGAGCGTCAGCCGGGAGCCGGGGCTGAGGGATGCGTGCAGCAGGGTGATCGGCGTCCGGGTGGAGCCGGGGCCGGTGAACTCGCCGACCTCGCCCGCGATGAGACGCACCAGCGCTCCGCCGTCGTGGCTGCTGAGCAGGACGACGTTGGTCCTGCCGATGTCCTGATACTTCGGCGCGACCATCTTCTCGCTGCCCGGCAGGTTGACCCAGAGCTGGATCCCGTGGAACAGGCCCCCCTTCTGGACCAGCCACTCCGGGGGCGCCTCCTTGTGCAGGATGCCGCCACCGGCCGTCATCCACTGGGTGTCGCCGTCGGAGATCGTGCCACCGCCGCCGTGCGAGTCGGCGTGGTCCATCACGCCGTCGATCATGTAGGTGACGGTCTCGAAGCCCCGGTGCGGGTGCCAGGGGGTGCCCTTGGGCTCGCCCGGCGCGTAGTCGACCTCGCCCATCTGGTCCATCATGATGAACGGGTCCAGATACTGGGACTTGATCGTCGCGAGTGCCTTGCGGACCGGGAAGCCCTCTCCCTCGAATCCGCTCGGCGCGGTGGTGACGGCCAGCACCTGGCGCTCGCGGGTCGTGGTCAGCGGCTGCGGCAGGCGGGGCAGGGTCAGCGGGTTCTCTACGGTCACGGCGGGCATCTTGCGTTCCTTCCTGCGGTGTTCGCAGGTGACAACTCAGTTGATGTTTCAACTATTCCATGACGAACGAGGCCGTGGCAACGAAGTATCACGGCCTCGTCGATCAAGGCGGTCGCCTGGGCGGGAACACCTCAGGGTGGCAGGTTCCCGGAGGTCGTCCGCGGCTCCCGGTGGGGCCCCGCCCTCGGGCGGGACTACTTCCCGGAGGCCAGCGCGAAGCCGCCCCGGCTCAGCGAGATCAGCTCGGGGGCCGTGACCCGCTCGTCCAGCGCGGCGGCGGGGTCGCTGGTCAGCACGGTCACGACGTAGGTCCTCCCCCCGGCCGAGCGGGCCAGGTACGACAGGTCGAGGACCCCCGTCTCGGAACCGCCCTTGGCCCAGACCAGCGGCCACTTCTTCCCGTCGAGCCCGAGGCCGACGTCGTTGGCCGACATCACCGCGCTCACCCGCCTGCCGCCCAGTTTGAGAAGCCCGGCGTAGGCGCGGCAGACGTCGCGGGGCGAGCCGAACCACTCCAGTGTGTCGATCTCCCTGGGCTTCTGCCAGAGCACGATGTCCGAGAGCGACTGCTTGGCGACCGTGTCCTTCAGGTAGGCGCGCTTGCCCGCGGTGTCGAGCGCCAGGTAGGCGCCGGCCTGCGCGGGGTGGTTCACGCCCTTGAGCAGGAAGGCCTCGCGCGTGGTGAGGAAGGGGATGTTCCGCTCGGGATGGCTCGACCACCGCCGTACCTTGGCCTCCACGGCCTTGCGGCCGACGGTGTGGATCAGGACGTCGGTGGCGGTGTTGTCGCTGATCGAGATCATCAGCTTGGCGGCCTCCTCGACCGTGGTGGTGCTGCCGTCGGGGCGGCCCGTCAGCCCGTCCTCGCCCAGGCTCTTCCACTCGGGCCTGATCGTGATTTCGGTGTTCCACTTCAGTCCGCCGTCGCGGATCCTCTCGGCCACGGCGCCCAGCACGTACAGCTTGAAGATCGAGCCCAGCGGCCGGACCGTGTCCGGTGCCACGGCGTGCGCGACGTCGCACCTTCCTCGCCTGTCGATCTCGGCGGCGAGGAAGCCCACCCGCGGCGCGACCTCGCGGAGCCGGGCGTCGAGCTTCCTCCAGCTTCCGGGAGCGGCGGGGATGGACGGCTCGGGGGGCGTCAGCCCGAGCAGGTTGATCTTCCCGTCCCCGTCCACGCCGAGCTGCAGGATGAACGCCTGCTCACCGATCGCCCCGGTCCCGGCCAGCGCGGACGGGGTCTCCTTGGTCAGCTTCTCCAGGCGGAAGCCCTTCGACGCCTTGAGGAAGGCGTTGACGCCGTTGACCGTGAGCGACGAGAGGAAGCCGGAGTTGAGACGCTCCTTGAGCTCGCTCTCCGCCAGCGGCGCCCGGTCCGGCGCGCCGAGGAACCAGCGCAGCTGCCGGCCCGCGGGGCTGTCCGGGATCTCCGGCTCGGCCGAAGGGCTCCCGGCCGCGAGTGCTCCGTCCGTGAGTGCCCTGCCCGTGAGTGCCCCGCCCGCGACCGCTTCCGCCGTGACCGTCCCTGCCGCGACCGCCTCGGCCGTGGTCGTTCCGGCCGTGACCGCCGACGCGGGGGCGGCCAGCGGCAGGGTCATCGCTGGAACGGCCGTGACGGCGACGGCGAGGGCCAGCAGGCGCTTCGATCGGAACGGCAACCGCATGAGATGCTCCCTGGGATGTTCTCCGGCGTTGCGGCCACCTCCCCGATGGCCTCCATCCGAAACTAGAAAGCGCCTTCTGCTCACGACACCCGGCGGTCCTCCGTCTCGCGGGTGCGGCGAACCGCACCGGATGTGCGGACAACCCCCTGGACGGCGGAACCCGCGGCAGGTCACCCTACGTCCCATGACGTCCACGGCCTCCCGAACCGTTCCGGCCCCCGCGTCGCCCCCGGGCCCGTCGGCGTCGACCGCTCCGCTCCGCGCCCTCGCCGTCTCCATGGCCGCGGTGTCGGTGGCCGGGATGGTCACGGGCGGCCTGCTGGAGACCGGTGTGCCCGTGCCGCTCACGCAGTGGCTCTTCATCGTGGCCTGCGCGATCCTGCCCTCGGTCGGACTGCTCGTCGCGGTCAGGCGCCCCGACAACCCCTACGGCTGGCTGCTGCTGGCCACCGCCGGCTGCCTCGGCCTCGGCATCCTCGGCGTGGGCCTCCTGGTGGCGTACGGCGACGCCCCCGGCCCTCTCGCCGCGGCCGGCGCGCTGCTGGCCTCGCTGTTCACCGGCTTCTATGGTCTGAACTGGGTGTTCATCCCGCTGATCTTCCCCGACGGCAGGCTGCCCTCGCCGCGCTGGCGCCCGGTCGCCTGGATCGCGGGGGTGGCGATCCTCCTGCACTGGCTGGGCGTCCTGCTGAGCCCCGACGAGGTCTACGCCCTGACCTTCCCGCAAGGCAACCCGCTGGGACTCGAAGGCGCGGCCGGGCTGCTCGCCGCCTCGGTGGGCGGGCTCGGGCAGCTGGTGGTCTTCCTCGTGGCGCTGTCGGTGCTGGCCTCCCTCGTGCTGCGCCGGCGGCGCGGCACCCTCGTCGAGCGGCGCCGCCTGCGCTGGATGATCCTCGGGGTGGTGGCCGCCCTGGGCGGCTCCGTGACGACAGTGATCTTCGGGCAGGGCGGCCAGGCGGTGAGCTGGGTCGGCGTCGTGACGGCGGTGGCCGCGCTGCCCGCGGTGATCGCGACCGCCGTGTTCCGCCACAACCTGCTCGACATCCGGATGGCGGTGAGGGGCTCCAGGCTCCTCCTGGTCTTCGACCTCAGGCCGACGGTGGACGAGCTCCTGACGGGGCTCGGGCCGGGTCTGGAAGAGGCGGACCCCGTGGAGCAGCTGGGCAGGCTGGCGGAGGCCGTACGGGCGGGCCTGGAGACGCGGTGGGCCGCCGTGACGCTCGCGGACGGCACGCGGGTGGTGGCGGGGGAGGAGAACGGGGAGGCGGTGCTCGCCGTCCCGGCGGGGCTGGGGCGCATCGCCTGCGGCCCCAAGATCGCGGGGCGCTTCAACGCCGAGGACCGCAGGCTGCTCGGCTCGCTCGCGGTGCCGATCGGGCTGGCGATCCAGAGCGCGAGGCTGGCGGCACGCCTGGTCAACGCGCAGGAGGCCGAACGGCGGCGGATCGAGCGCAACATCCACGACGGGGCACAGCAGCAGCTCGTCGCGCTGATCGCGGGGCTGGAGCTGGCCCGCGCCACCGGCGGCGGCCCCGGCAGCCTGGCACTCCTGCGCGAGCAGGCCCGCCAGACCCTCAACGACCTGCGGGAACTGGCGGCGGGAATCCATCCGTCCGTGCTCAGCCAGGGCGGCCTGGCCGAGGCGGTCGAGGAGCGCTGCTCGCGGCTGCCGGTGGCCACGACCGTGACGGCCGATCCGGCACTCCGTTCGCGCCGCTTTCCCGACGAGATCGAGGGAGCCCTGTACTTCGCGGTCAGCGAGGCGATCGCCAACGCGCTCAAGCACGCCGCGGCCTCCAGGATCGAGGTGCGGCTGGCCTGGTCGGGCGGGCGCCTGCGGGCCACGGTCTCCGACGACGGCGAGGGCTTCGAGCGGGGCGGGCCTGGGCGCGGGGGCCTGGGCGCGCTGGCCGACCGGATGGCCGCGCTCGGCGGCGGCCTCGACGTCTCCTCGACGCCCGGCGAGGGCACCCTGGTCGGCGCCTGGGTTCCGTACCGGGCTGATGTGCCGGGCTGACGTACCGGGCTGACGTACCGGGCTGATCTGCGGGGCTGATGTGGCGGGCTGGGGAACCGGGCCGATGTGCTCGGCCGGGGGGATGGCGGGTCAGCCGAAGACCGCGGGTGGGGGTACGGGGATGACCACGGCGTCGCCGTCGTTCAGCGGGCGGGCTCCGGCGATGAAGTTGACGATGTCCGCGCCGTGCACGCAGCGGGCCTGCGTGAGGCCGCCCGCGGCCCTCCGGGTCAGGTCGGAGACGGGCAGGGGCACGCGGGAGGCGGCGACGATGAGGTTGCCGAAGCGGCGCCCCCGCATGACGCCGGGCTCGGCGAGCAGCACCACCTGGGGGAAGGTGTCGCGGACGGTGGCGAGCACCCGGCGGGTGAAGGCCAGCCCTTTGCCGTCGGCGATGTTGATCAGCATGGTGCCGTCCGTGCGCAGGACACGGGCGACGTCCCCCATGTACTCGGAGGTGGCCAGGTCGATCGGCATCGTGGCACCGCTGAAGGCGTCCAGCACGAGCAGGTCCGCCGAGGCGTCGCCGAGCCCGGCGGTGGCGGTGCGGCCGTCGAGGATCCTGACCTTGAGCCGGGGCACCGACTTCAGCCGGAGCTGGTCCCTGACGAGCTGGACGAGCCCCTCGTCCGGCTCGGCGACGACCTGCCGGGACCCGGGGCGGGTCGCCGCGACGTAACGCGGCAGGGTGCAGGCGCAGCCGCCCACGTGCACGGCGTCCAGCGGGCCCTCGCCGAGGAGGTCGATGACGTCGGCCATCAGCCGGACGTACTCGAAGTCGAGGTAGGTGGCGTCGTCGAGGTCGACGTACGACTGCGGCACGCCGTCCTTGGAGACCACCCAACCGGAGGGCCGGTCGAGGTCCTGCAGGAGATCGACCTCGCCGAAGGTCACCGGGTACCGTCCCGGCATCGGCTCCCGCGCTTCCCGCCTGCCCATCGGTCCGGTCCCCTTTTCCCTGATGTGAACCCGAGTTCGCCCTGATGTGAACCCGAAGGGGAAACCATATGCGCAGTCGCGACCGGTTGACGTCCGTGTAGGACAGATCACAACCTACGGCGGCGTAACTTACGCTACCGTAGGTTCATGGCCCCGATCCTCGCGGAAACGCTCGCAGAGTCCGTCAAGCCCCGTCTTCGCGGCTGGTTGCACGCCGGAGCGCTGCCCGTGGCGCTCGTCGCGGGGTTCGTCCTCGTCGCGCTGGGGCCCACCCTGGAGGCGAGGCTCGCCGCCGCGATCTACGCGATCACCTCCGGCCTGCTCTTCGGCATCTCGGCCACCTACCACCGCGGGACGCTCTCCCCGCGCTCGGAGGAGGTGCTCCGGCGCCTCGACCACGCCAACATCTTCCTGATCATCGCGGGCACCTATACCCCGTTCGCGCTGCTCGCCCTGGACCGGCCGGCCGGCGCGGTGGTGCTCGGCGTGGTCTGGACCGGCGCGGTCGCCGGGGTCCTCTTCCGGGTGCTGTGGACCGGCGCTCCCCGCTGGCTCTCTACCGCGCTCTACATCGGCCTCGGCTGGACGGCCGTCTTCGTGCTGCCCCAGCTCGTGGAGGGCGCGGGGGTGGTCGCGGTGGCCCTGATCTTCCTCGGCGGGGTGCTCTACACGGCGGGCGGGGTCGTGTACGGCACGCGCAGGCCCGACCCCTCTCCCCGCTGGTTCGGCTTCCACGAGGTCTTCCACGCCTTCACCGTCGCCGCCTACCTGGCGCAGTACGTGGCGGTCTCACTGGTGGTCTACGCGGCGGCGTGACGGGCCCCGTACCGTGTGGCACCGAGCCCGTCAGGTCCGTCCGGTCGGCTCGGGGCGTTCAGCTCGCGGCGAGGGCGAGGCGGCGGGTCGCGAGCTCGGCGTAGAGCGCGGCCCCGTCGGGCAGCACCGCGTCGTCGAACCTGGCCTCGGGGGCGTGGTTGTAGGCGGCCCTGCCCGGATCGGCGTCCGCCGGGCAGGCGCCGAGTGCCACGAAGGCCGACGGCACCTGATCGCAGACGAAGGAGAAGTCCTCGGAGCCGGTGAACGGCTGGGGGGCCTCGACGAAGCGCCGCTCACCGTAGATCTCGCGGATGGCCGCGCTCGCGAACCGGGCCTCGGCGCCGTCGTTGACCGTGACCGGGTAGTTCACCTCGTAGTCGGTGTCCACCTCCAGCCCGTGCGCCGCCGCGATGCCCCTCACCAGCATCACCGCCCGTTCCTGGACGCGCGCGTGCGCGGCGGAGGAGAACGACCGGATCGTGGCCTCGAAGCGGGCCTCGTCGGGGATCACGTTGTCGGCGCTGCCCGCGTGGAAGCTGCCGACGGTGACCACCACGGGATCGAACACGTCGAACCCGCGCGTCACCATGGTCTGCAGCGCGGTGACCATCTCGCAGGCCGCGGGGATCGGGTCCTTGGCGCGGTGCGGGGAGGCGCCGTGGCCCCCGGCGCCGCGCACGGTCACCGTGAACCTGTCCGCGGCGGCCATGATCGGGCCGGCCCTGGTCACGAAGACGCCCTGAGGGAGTATCGAGCTGACCACGTGCAGGGCGTAGGCCGCGACCGGGCGCTCGCCCGTCACGTCCAGCACGCCCTCGTCGATCATGATCTTCGCGCCGCCCTGGCCCTCCTCGCCGGGCTGGAACATGAAGACCACGTTCCCCGCGAGCCGGTCGCGTCCGGCGGCCAGCAGGTGTGCCGCGCCCGCCAGCATGGTGGTGTGCAGGTCGTGGCCGCAGGCGTGCATCCGCCCGGCGACCCGCGACGTAACCGCCGCGTCACCCCGCTCGGAGACCGGAAGGGCGTCCATGTCGCCCCTGAGCAGCACGGTCGGACCCGGCAGGGAGCCGCGCAGCACGGCGGTGACCGAGCTCAGCCCCTCGCCGAGCCGTACCTCCAGGGGCAGGCCCGACAGCGCGGTCAGCACCTTCTCCTGCGTGCGCGGCAGGTCGAGGCCGAGCTCCGGCTCCCGGTGCAGGGCGTGCCGGAGACGGATCAGCTCGTCCCGCATGTCGGCTGCGGATTCGCGAAGGGACATCGGGACTCCTCCTGCTGTTGTACTGCCTTATCGCACTTATCGCACGATAGGCCGATTTGACCGGCTTGTGGTCTCGGAAGGGGTGATCTCCGGGAAGGAAGACGGTCATCCGGGGAGGCCGGACCGTGCGGTCGGGCCGCGGTCGGATCGTGTGGTCGGGCTGCGGTCGGGTCGCGGTCGGGTCGCGCGGTCCGGGCACCCGGACATCCACCCTCCAGTCAGGTGTGAGCAAGAAAATCTTCGCAAGAATCGAATCTGATGCGTAATGTCTCCGTGTAGAAGCGTCAACGACGGGGGATCATCTTCTCGGATCACCGTGGAGGGGACATGGACGTTCATGGTCGTCTCGCCCGTCACCTGCTCGTCGACGGCTACCGTCTCGTGCTGGACCTCGAACGGAGCCGGGGTTCCCGTCTCGTCGACGCCCACACCGGCCGAAGTTATCTGGACTTCTACACCTTCTTCGCCTCGGCGCCCCTCGGGGTGAACCCGTTCGACGACGATCCGGAGTTCCTGGCGCTGCTCGGCAGGGTCGCCGCGAACAAGCCCTCCAACTCCGATCTCTACACCACCCACCTGGCCGACTTCGCCGAGACGTTCGCCCGGGTGCTCGGCGACCCCGAGCTGCCGCACCTGTTCTTCGTGGAGGGCGGCGCCCTCGCCGTGGAGAACGCGCTGAAGTGCGCCTTCGACTGGAAGAGCGGTCTCAACGCCTCGCGGGGGCGCTCCCCGGAGCTCGGCACCAAGGTGCTCCACCTCACCCGTGCCTTCCACGGGCGCAGCGGCTACACGCTCTCGCTGACGAACACCGACCCGATCAAGACCGACCGCTTCCCGAAGTTCGACTGGCCCAGGATCGAGGTGCCCGCGATCCATCTCGGCGACGTCGAGGCGGCCGAGGGGAGGGCCCTGGCCGCGGCGCGGGCGGCCTTCGAGCGCCACCCCCACGACATCGCCTGCTTCATCGCCGAGCCCATCCAGGGCGAGGGCGGAGACAACCACATGCGGGCGGAGTTCCTGCTCGCGATGGAACGGCTCTGCCACGAGTACGACGCCCTCCTCGTCATGGACGAGGTGCAGACCGGCGCGGGGGTGACCGGCACCCCCTGGGCGTACCAGCAACTGGGGTTGCGTCCCGATGTGGTGGCCTTCGCCAAGAAGGTGCAGGTGGGCGGGATCATGGCGGGCCGCAGGGTCGACGCGGTGCCCGGCAACGTGTTCCAGGTCAGCGGCAGGATCAACTCCACCTGGGGCGGCGGCCTGGTCGACATGGTCCGTTCCCGCCGGATGCTGGAGATCGTGGAGCGCGACGGCCTGATCCCGCGCGCGGGCAGGCTCGGCGCCGAGCTTCTCGCGGCGCTGCGGGAGATCCAGGAGAGCTTCCCCGACCTGGCGGAGAACGCGCGCGGGCGCGGCCTGATGTGCGCCTTCGACCTGCCGGACGCGGTGGAGCGCGATCTCCTGGTGGCCCGCCTGCGGGAGGAGGAGGGCGTGCTGGTCCTGCCCTGCGGCGAGCGGTCGGTACGGTTGCGCCCGGCGCTCTCGATCACCTCCGAGGAGCTGGGGGAGGGCACGTCCGCCATCGCCCGCGCCCTGGAGGCATCTCGCTGCCTGCGGCTCTCCGCCTAGCGGTGCCGGGCTCTCCGTCCAGCGCTACCGGGCCTCTCCGCCTGGCGGTACCGGGGCTCCCCGCGCCTGGTGGTACCGGTGCTCTCCGCCTGGCGCTACCGGGGCTCCCCGCGCCTGGCGATGTCGGGGCTTTCCGTGCCCGGTGGGCGCTAGTAGGGCCGGGGCTCGTCGCGGGCCGCCCGTTCCAGCCACAGGTCGATCGCGGTGACCCGCGAGTCGACGCCGAGTTTGGCGTAGATCCGGTTCACGTGGTTCTTCACGGTCTTCTCGCTCAGGAACAGGTGCTGGGCGATCTGCCCGTTGGAGCGCCCCGTCGCGATCAGTTCCATGACCTCGGTCTCACGCCTGCTCAGACCCGTCACGACTCTGGGCTCTGCGTCGAACGGGGCGTCGTCGACTCTCATCCGGCCTCCGTGGCTGCAACACGGTCAGGTCGCCGAAACCCCCGAATCTAACGGCGTAGCGATATCAGCGAGCATAACCTGCAATATCCACTTTTGGTGGGTAATGAGATCGGAAATGAAGAACGGCCGGTCCCGAAGGACCGGCCGTTCTCGTGGGGTGAGCGAGGGGACTTGAACCCCCGGCATCTAGGACCACAACCTAGCGCTCTGCCAACTGAGCTACGCCCACCATCGCCGCCGCAGCAGCACATGAAAAGTGTAGCGGTCTTTGGGAGTCGTTTCGTACCGGGTTTCTCGTGAAACGCTCAAGACCTGCGCGCGGACACGCCCTCGGCCAGCTCCCTGGCGGTGGCGGAGTCGGGGCCGGGCTGGGGCACGAAGACCGCCGCGCGGTAGTAGCGCAGCTCCCGGATGCTCTCGACGATGTCGGCCAGCGCCCGGTGACCGCCCTGCTTCTCGGGCGAGGCGAAGTAGACCCGGGGGTACCAGCGCCGGGACAGCTCCTTCACCGAGGAGACGTCGATCATCCGGTAGTGCAGGAATCCGTCCACGGCGGGCATGTCGCGGGAGAGGAACGACCGGTCCGTGGAGATGGAGTTGCCGCACAGCGGCGCCTTCTTCGGCTCCCGGATGTGGCTCCTGATGTATTCGAGCACCATGGCCTCGGCCTCGGCCAGCGTGACACCGCCCCCCAGCGCGTCCAGCAGGCCGGAGGCGGTGTGCATCTCCCGCACCACCTCCGACATCTGCTCAAGGGACTCGGGCGGGGGCTTGATGACCACGTCCACCCCCTCGTCGAGCTGGTTCAGCTCGCCGTCGGTGACCACGCAGGCCACCTCGACCAGCGCGTCACGTCCAAGGTCGAGCCCGGTCATCTCACAGTCGATCCAGACCAGCAGGTCACTCATAGCCCTCAGGGTAGTACTCACTTCACGGGAGCTTGAATGACTTGATCACCTTGTCTGCCACAGAAATGTCGAGATTGTCCGGCACGGAGACGTAGGCCAGCGCCGGACGCCTGCCCTCGCCACGGTCGACGATCACGAACGCGGCCCGCTCCCGCTTCCACTTCCAGTCGTTGGCCTCGGCCTGCTCGGAGAAGTCCAGGTCGAAGACGAACAGCCAGGCGTCCTTGCCGCTGACCTTGACGGCCTTGTCCTCGACGATCTTCCGGCGGTGCGGGGGAGTGTAGAAATTGGGCTCCACGACCTGCAGCAGCGACGTGGCGACCGAGCGCATGCTGTCGACGCCCCGGTAGCCGAACTGATCGGGAAGCTCGCCGGTCAGCACGTTGCCGAGCCAGTTGCCGCCCCTGCCGTCGAAGTTCTCCTGGGCGACGGCGACGGCCGCGCTGGTCCAGACGAAACCGAGCCCGCCCCCGACGCTGGGGGGCACTTCCCACGGCCCACCGGGCATCTCGTACGACAGGCCGGTCACCGGGTCCGTGACGCGCCCGTCCACGGCCTGGGGCAGCGGGCTCCCCGAGGGCGCGGGGGTCGCCTCGGGGGTCGGCTCCTGGCTGGGCTCCAGGGACGCCGAGGGAGGCGGCGTCGAGACGCCGGTGGGTTCGCTCGCGGTGTTCGTGCGATCGGGGTTGATCAGATACATCGCGGCGACCACGATCACGACGATCAGGATCAGCACGCCGCCGCCGCCCAGGATCCACGGCAGAGGGCCGCTCTTGCGCGGGGGCGGTGCGGACGGGTAGCCGCCGCCGTACGGCGGGAGGGGCATCTGCGCCGTGTGGCCGTTCGGCGGCCCGCCCTCCCAGTGCGGCTGCCCCATGCCCGCCGGCGCCTGCCCGGCCGGACGGGACCACTGGCCGGAGGGGCCGGAGGGGCCGGAGGGGCCGGGAGGACCGGAGGGGCCGGGAGGTCCGGCCGGGTGCGGTCCCGTCTGCTGGGGGCCGGGGCCCGCCGGGTGCGGTCCTGTCCGCTGGAGGCCGGGTCCCGAGGGGTGTGACTGGGGGAAGGGGCCGGTCTGCGGGCCCTGCCCGGCGGGGGCGTCCGTCTGATGGGTGGCGTCGGTCCACTCACTGCCGTCCCACCACCGCAACAGCGGTGAGCCGTAGGGGTCGGGGTACCAGCCGGAGGGGGTCTGCGTGGTCATGGCCGCCAGAGTAGTAAGAACGGCTTTGTGCCGCATTGTGGACCTTGGTGATCACTCATGAACATTTGTAAATGAACGTCGCTCTGTCCTGCAGCTTCTTCCCCTCGGGGACCGGGGAGAGCAGCGTCAGCGTGGCGGTTCCCTTGAAACTTCCCTCGCCCTTGACCGTCCACTCCAGGCTCACCTCGTGCGAGGCGTCCCCGGACGCGATCCGGTCGGTCTGCGTGATCGGCTCCTTGCGGTCGCTCCGCTTCCACCGGTAGCGGATCTCGCCGCCCGCGCCGTTGGTGGACAGCACTCCGGTGATCTTGACCGTCGTGTCGCACCCCTGCGCCTTCTTCGGGGCGCTGACGTCCACCTTCGTCACCTCAAGGGGCGCCGCCGGGGTCCAGAACAGCCAGAGCGCCAGCGCGGCCACGACCATCAGCGCGAGGATCACCGAGGCGAGGACCGTACGGCCGCGCCTGCGCCGCGCGCGGGGGGCCGCGGCGGCGGCGAGCCCGCCGGACGGCAGCTCGGTCTGCTGCTGGTCCCGCCCGGCCCGCCACAGCTGGGCGGCCGTGGTCTCCGACGGCACCCCGGGACCGAACCGCATGACCACGTCCTCGGACCGGCGCTCGCCACCCCCCGGGGCACGCGGATCATCGGCCTTGGGGACGTGTAGCAGCGTGACGATCTCCCCCTCGTCGGGGGCGGAGCGCGCCGGTCCCGGATGCCCGCCCAGGGTGGGCGCCTCGTGCCCCGGCCACCGGTGCAGGGTCGCCACGAGCCGGTCGCGGGTGGTGAACCCGGACGGCAGGACGTCGCGCCCGGCGAGCAGCGCGTCGCGCGCGGGAGCGAGCCCCCTGATGGAGGCCGTCGCCGCCACCCTCTCCAGCAGCCCGGCGGCCTCGCGGTCGGCCGAGGCCCAGGTCGCGGCCAGCCCCCGGGCGAGCGACGCCCAGGCCGCCACGTCGCGTTCCGGCGCGGGAGGGCGGCCGAACAGGGCGTCGGCCAGCCCCCGCTTGGAGAGCAGCGCCGATCCGTCCGAGGAGATCACCACGGTGCCCGGGTGGAGCTCCCCGTGGGCGAGCCCGGAGGCGTGCACGGCCAGCAGCGCCTGCGCTGTCTCCACCAGGACGGTGGCCGCGCTGCCCGCGTCGGGCCGGGGTGACCCGGACGGGCCGGGCGGGCCGGACGACAGCAGGTCGCCCACCGTCGGGCCGGCCGGTTCCGAGGTGATCAGCCAGACCTCGTCCCCGGCCGTGACGAGGTCGGCGACCGGGACCAGTCCGCCCGTGCCGCCCTGCGCGAGCCTGCGGTCGGCGATCACGGCCGCGACCAGCCGCTCGCGCGCCGCGGGGTCGGCGACCAGCCGAGGGTCGAACCTGAGCGCGCTCCCCGGCCGCCCGTCGGCCGTGACGGCCGACGACCAGATTCCCAGGTCGTCCGCCCAGGTGCGGCCGGTCAGCCGGAACCCGGCGCCCCCTCCCCGGTCCGTGCTCATATCGCGATTGTTCCCCTGTCTACCGGCGTTTCCGGTGCCATCCCGCCATGCCGCGCTTGACGGCCAGTGTGAACGGTACGGCACCGCTCGTCACCAGGCCCAGCGCGAGGAACGCGGCCGGGGCCGTCCCCGCGGGCGGCAGGGGCGAGCTGGTGAGGGCCGGAGGCGATTCGGTACCCGGTGACGAGGAGCCTCCGGTGGGAGTGGGCTCCGGATTCGCCGTCTGGGTCTGGGTGGGGGAGGGCGTCGTCGGGGGCGGAGTGGCCGAGCGGGTCGGGGCAGTGGTCGGGCGGGTCGGGGCGGCGGTCGGCTGGGTCGGGGTGGGCGACGGAGGCCTGGTCGTGGGGCGGTCGGGGTCGCGAGGACCGTCCAGGGTGGAACTGCCCTCCGGGGTGGGGGTCGCTGACGGCTCCTCCGGCGCGGGCTTGCTCGTCGGCCGCGTGGTGGGCCTCCTGGTCGGCCTGGCCGACGGCGTGGGCGTCGCGGCCGCCGTCGTCGCGGTGGGCGCCACGGGCGGCAGGCCCGAGGTGGCGGTGGTGCTCGGGGTCGGCGTCGGCGTGGCCGCGGTCGGCGACGCCTCCACCGGCTCGTCGATCTCCTCGACCTCGTCCTCGGGAAGGAGGGTCTCCAGCGGGTCCGAGGGGGTCGGGCTCTGCGAGGTGACGGAACTCTGTGACTGGATCTCCGTGGAGCCGCCCGAGCCGACCAGCACCGCGGTCAGCCCGCCGATCACCGCGATGCAGCCGACACCGACGAGGATCTTGACGCTCAGCCTGCTGATCGAGGAGGTCCGCTCCCCGCCGTCGTCGCCGTCGGCGAGCTCGGTCATCGCCAGCGAGGTCTCGGCTCCGGGGACGGGCGCGTCCAGCGGGAACATCGCGGCGAGCAGACCGGCGATCCCGGCCAGGCGGCGCCGGCCGCGCTCCTGCCAGTCGGGGCCGTAGGCGTCGGCGGCCACGGCCTCCAGCTCGGTGAGGAAGGCGCTGGCGGTCGGCGGCCGGTCGGCGGGGTGCTTGGCCAGGCCGCGCTCCACCAGTCCCTGCAGGGCGGCGGGCACCTCCTCGATCGGCGGTGGCATGACCTGGTGCTGGCGGGCCAGCGCGGCGATGTTCGTGGCCCGGAAGGGCCGGGTGCCGGTCAGGCACTCGAAGAACACGACGGTGGCGGCGTAGACGTCGGTGGCGGGCCCCGCGGGACCGCCCACCCACTGCTCGGGAGCCATGTAGGGCGGCGTGCCCGCGGGGGTGTCGCCGTCGCCGGAGCGGACCGCGATGCCGAAGTCGACGAGCTTGCTCCTCCCGTCGGCCTGCACCATCACGTTCTCGGGCTTGAAGTCGCGGTGCACCACGCCCGCCGAGTGCGCGGCGGCCAGGCCCAGGAGTGAGCCCTTGAGCACGAGCAGCGCGGCCTCGGGGCCGGTCGGCCCTTCCGAGCGCAGCAGCGAGCGCAGGGCGACGCCGTTGACCAGCTCCATGACGATGGCCGCGCCGTCACCGGTCTCGACGTAGTCGTACAGCCGGACGGAGTGCGGGGTGCTCAGGGCGTTGAGCACCCGCGCCTCGTGGCGGAAGCGCGCCACGAACCCGACGTCGCTCCTGAGCTCGTCGGACAGGTACTTGATCGCCACCATGATGTCGTCGGCGTCGTGCCGAGCCATCACCACACGCCCGGCCGCACCGGCGCCCAACTCGCGGATCTCGGTGTATCCGGGGACTCGCCAGGCCGATGGCGTGCCGTACATACGGTCTCCTCAGTTGTCTGGGCCCCCACCCATAACAGACGGACCGTAGCCTAGCGATAGATAACCGCATTTCGCTCATTAACCGCGAATCAGTCTCACGGTACGGAGCTGATCAGTGGTTATCCGCTACCGGTGACCCGATTTCCCGGCGATGGCGGTATGACCGAAATACCGATTTTCGGTCTTGCGCTGCGGGTGACCGGGGGATTCGCGGTGCGGGTGACCGTCGACTCGGAGCCGGGGCGCGTGGGGCGGGTGGCCGTCACCTCCGGTCCGGGCCGGAGGGTGCGGGTCACCGTCGGCCTCGGGGTGGGCCTCCGCGTGGGCCTGGAGGTGGGCTCGGAGGTGGGCCTGGAGGTGGGCTTCGAGGTGGGCGCGGCCGTCCTGGTCGCCGTCGGAGCCGGTTCCGGGGTGCGTGCCGGCCCGGCGCACGGCGGGGTCTCGCCGCTCGCCCCGCTCGTACGGCCCGAGGGGAGGCTGGTCACCACCACGTTCCAGGCCGCCCCGCACCCCACCCGCGGGAAGCCGAACCTGACCGTACGCGAGTAACTCGTCGCGCCCGACAGCGGCACGACCGTTCTCCGCACGGCGGGGCCGGCGCGGAAGACCACGCGCAGGCGTACCTGCCGGGCGTTCGCGGCGTCGACCGCGACCGACACCGAGGCCGCGCCCCGCGCGTTGACGCGGGCCCGCACCACCTCCACCCGGCGTACCCCCGCCTCGGGGGGCGCGGTGGAGGGGCCGGTCGTCGGCGTCGGCGAGGAGGACGGAGGCGTCGGCGTCGCCGAGGGTGTCGGCCCGGGAGTGCCGGTGGCGGGGGGAGCGGTCGTCCCCCCGGCGGAGGGGGTGCCCGCCCCGGTGGGACCGGACGACGGGGCCGGTCCCGTGGTGGGAGCGGTCTGACCCGGGGTGGGACCGGTGGACGGGACCGGCCCCGCGGACGCGGGAGGGGAGAAGCCCGCCGGGGAGGGCGCGGGCAGGGACGGCGGCGCCTGGCCCCGCGTGCCGGGGGAGGGAGGCGGCGGCGGCGTCGCGGCGGCCACGTCGATCCTGCGCGGCGGCTCCGGTCCTCCCGAGGCCAGGGCGTACACGCCTGCGCCGCCCGCGACCAGCACCACCCCCGCGGCGCCCGCCACCACCCCGGCGGACTTCGAGCGCAGCGTGTCCAGCACCGTCCGGAACAGCGTGGTCCCGCCCGCCGGGGCGGGGGTGCCGGCCGGGAACAGCAGCGGGAGCAGCACCACCAGGGCGGCCAGCCGGGCCCGCCCGCGCTCCTCCCACTCCTCCCCGTACGCCGCGGCCGCGACGCTCTCCAGCTCCGCCAGGAACTCCGCGGCACCGGCCGGCCGGTCACCGGGCCGCTTGGCCATGCCCCTGGCGACCAGGGGCCTGACCGGCTCGGGGACCTCCTCCACCGGGACCGGCGCGGTCATGTGCTGGTGCATCAGCACCACCCGCTCACCGGAGAGGTACGGGCGGTGCCCGGCCAGGCACTCGAAGAAGACCGTCGTCGCGGCGTAGACGTCGGAGGCGGGGGAGGCGGGCGCGCCCGTCCACTGCTCGGGGGCCATGTAGGGCGGGGTGCCCGCGGCCCGGCCGCCCTCTCCCGCCCGCACGGCGATGCCGAAGTCGACGAGCTTGCTGGTGCCCGTGGCCTCGACGAGCACGTTCTCCGGCTTGTAGTCGCGGTGCACCAGCCCGGTCCGGTGGGCGGTGGCCAGCCCCAGGAGCGAGCCCTTGAGCACGGCCAGCGCCGCCTCGGGCCCCGTCGGGCCGTGCTCGCGCAGCAGCGCGCGCAGGGAGACGCCGTTGACGGCCTCCATCACGATGGCGGCGGCGCCGGGCACCTCGACGTATTCGTACAGCCGGGTCACGTTCTCGTCCGCCAGCTCCACCAGGAGCCTGGCCTCCTCGCGGAAGCGGGCGAGGAAGCCCGGGTCGTCCCTGAGCCACCCGGCCAGGTACTTGATCGCCACCAGGGTGCCCGACTCGTCGTGACGGGCGAGGACCACCCGCCCGCCGCCGCCCGCGCCGATCTCGCGCAGCTCGGTGTAGCCGGGGGGTGTCCAGCCGATGGCCGTCATGGCCGCCTCCATGGTTCGGGGGCCGGATAGGGGGCCTCGTCATGGAGACGCGTGGCGCGCGGGAGGGGTTTGCCGCGAAGGCTTACCGAACGGGTATGGTTCGCGACGCGATGTGGTCGGGCACGGCCAGGTCCCACGTCAGCGCGGGATCGGGCTCGGGGGTGCCCCAGACCTGGTGGAGCGGCAGGACCCCGGCCCAGATCGGCCGCGCGTAGTCCTCCTCGTCGTCGACCGGCGGGCCCTGGCGCACCTTCACCGACGCCTCGGCGAGGGAGAGGGCGAGCACCATGGTCGCGGCGAGCTCCTTGCCGGTCGGCTCGCGGGTGGCGTCCCACTGGCCGGGGGCGAGCTGCTCGGTGATCGCCCGCAGCCCGGCCAGGCGCTCCTCGGGGTCGTCCACCCGGCGGGGGCGGCCGTAGACCATCGCGGAGCGGTAGTTGAGCGAGTGGTGGAAGGACGAGCGGGCCAGCACGACGCCGTCCACGTGGGTCACCGTGACGCACACCTCGTCCGCGTTGCGCAGGGAGGTCGCGCCGGTGGAGCCGTGCAGGTAGAGGGTGTCGCCGATCCGGCCGTAGCCGGTGGGGACGACCATGGGCGATCCGCCGGCCAGGATACCCAGGTGGCAGACCAGCCCGGCGTCCAGCACCGCGTACAGGTCCTCCCGGGAGGTCCGGCCCCGGTTCTTCGCGCGCTTGAGGGTGGTACGGGGAGTCGTGGAGAGCATGGCACTAATCTAGGAAGAAGTGGATACCGAGAACACGTCCACTTTCATGCTCATACAGGAGACCACTTTGCCGCGCCCCTCCGTCGACCTGCCCGTATCGGTGGACCGCGAGGCCGCCACGGCGCTCGCCGTCCAGCTCGGCGACCGGCTCAGGGACGCCATGCGCGGCGGCGCCCTCTCCTCCGGCGAGCGCCTGCCCTCCACCCGGGCCCTCGCCCGCCAGCTCGCGGTCAGCCGCACCGTCGTCACGGAGGCCTACCAGCAGCTGTACGCGGAGGGCTGGCTGGAGGGGCGTCACGGCTCGGGCACCTACGTGGCCGACATGGCGCTCCCCGCCGAGGGGCGGATCGTCGTTCCCGCACCCGTTCCCGTACTTTTCGTGCCGGTCAGGGAGAACGGGCGGGAGATGATCGACCTGCGTCCGGGGAGGCCCTGGGTCCACGACTACGACAGGGCGGCCTGGCGCCGGGCCTGGCGCGGGGCGGCCGACCTGGCGCCGGAGAGCGACCCCGACCCCCGCGGCCTGCCGAGGCTGCGCGCCGCGCTGGCCGAGCACCTCCGCAGGAGCAGGGCGATCCCCGTCGGGCCGGAGAACGTCATGGTCACCCGGGGCACCGGCAACGGGCTCGACCTGGTCGCCGCGACCCTCCTGCGGCCCGGCGACCGGGCGGGCGTCGAGGAGCCCGGCTACCGCGTCGCCAGGAACGTCTTCGCCGGTCGGGGCGCCGAGCTCGTGCCCTGCCCGGTCGACGAGGACGGCGTCGTCGTCGACGGCCTCCCCGACGACCTGCGCGTCCTCTACACCACCCCCGCCCACCAGTACCCCCTCGGCGGGCGCCTGCCCATCCCGCGCAGGGAACGCCTCCTCGCCTGGGCCCGCCGCACCGGCGCGATCGTCGTGGAGGACGACTACGACGCCGAGTTCCGCTACGACGTCGCCCCGCTGCCCGCCCTGCACGGGCTCGACCCCGACCGGGTGGTGCTGCTGGGCAGCCTGAGCAAGGCGCTGACGCCCGACGTCGGCGTGGGCTGGCTCGTCGCCAGGCCGGGTTTCGTCGAAGCCCTCGCCGTGACCAGGGACGCCCTGGCCGACCGCACGAGCGGCCCGGCCCAGCAGGCGGTGGCGGTGCTCCTGGAGAACGGGGACCTGGACCGGCACCTGCGCCGCACCCGCCTGGAGTATGCCCGCCGCCGCGCCGCGATCGTCGACATCCTCGGCTCCAGGGTCACCGGTGACACCGCGGGGCTGCACGTCATGGTGGAGCTGCCCGAGGACACGGTCGAGCCCCTGGTCGAGGCGGCCCGGGCCCGCGGCGTGCTGCTCGACTCGATGGCCCGCCACTACTACGGGCCGCGGCTGCGGCACGGCCTGGTGATCGGCTACGGCTCCGCGTCGCGGGCCGACGTCAGGCGGGGGATCTCGGTCGTCGCCGAGCTGATCGGCTGACCGGCCGGTCCGCCCTCGGAGCCACCGCTTCCCGGAGCCACCGCTTCCCGGCCGCCGGAAGCGGGGTTCCCACGGTCGTGCGGCGAGGAGTCGCCGGGGCCGCCCGGCGCGGGAAGGACCGTTCCCACGCCGGGGCGGCGGACCGGCTCACGCCTGCATGGACGTCCTCAGCCGGCCGTACGTCTTGAGGGCGCGGTCGGCGGTGGTGCGCAGCAGCGGGCTGGCCAGGACCGTTCCGCGTGCCTTGCGCACCGGCACGCGCAGCATCCAGTGGACGCCGGCGCCGGGGCTCAACCGGGCGATCCGGCCCTCCGCGACCTCGTACTCGCCGTTCTTGAGCTTCTCCTTGTACTCCTTCTCGCCGCGGCCCATGTCGATGACCTCGATCCCGGCCTCGGCGGCCTTCTCGGCCATGGCCAGGTGGTGGATCAGGCCGGGGGAGTATTTGGCGAAGGCGGTGTCGTAGGCGGGGAACCAGCCCGCGAGGGTGGTGCCGGTGCGCAGCCCGAAGTGCCCGGCGACCGGCTTGCCGTCCGCGTACAGCATGTCGAGGACCCCGCCGAAGTGTTCGGTGTCGGTGGCGAGGAACCGCTCGACCAGCTCCACGATCCACGGCCGGGCGAACCGGTCGGTGCGGCCGGTGCGGCGGTACTGCTCGGTCTTCCAGCCGAGCAGCGTGCGCAGCGGCGCGAGGTCGGTGGTGGCGTAGTCGTGCCGCAGCGGCCCGACGTCGCGCTGGAGCTTGCGGCTCTTGTACGCCGTCGAGCGGTAGGTCTTGCCGGAGGTCACCTTGATCGTCTCGATGTACGACTCGTGGCCGTCGCGCAGATCGATGATCGGCGAGGGGTACCTGCAGTGCCCCGGCTGCAGCAGCGGCTGCCCGGCGATCAGGTGGTCGAACTCGTAGACGGCCAGGCCGCACGCCCTGATCAGCCGTTGCGCGTCGATCTCCACGTCCTTGGCGTGGACCAGCCCCTGCGCGTCGGTCAGGCCCGCGGCGACGGGCATGCCGATGCCCATCGGATGTCGTTCGAAGGGGAAGAAGCCGACCACGTCCGGCCCGTCGTGCAGCACCGCCACCCGCACGCGTTCCTGGAGCGCGCCAACGGTGACGGTGAACTCCGGCGACAGGAAGGGGCTGTCGAAGGCGGGGTCGGCACCCTGGAGACTTCTCCATCGGTCGATGTCGGCCGGGCCGAGGTCACGGGGCTGAACGATTGAGACGCGCATGAGCTCCTACTGGGATGTGCGGGGTCCCCTACGTCATCCAATGAAGGATGGCGTAAAGCCCAAGCATGCTGGTAGGCACGTAATGTAACGATAAAGGACGGAATAGAGCGCGGGTGGGGTCCGCCGCAACGTTTCGGGATCTCATTGGACGACCCCGGCTGGCGCCACCGACCCGAGTGACGTTCTAATGGGTGGCTATGAGCACCCCTGGCATCGACTGGCCACGCCTTGTCGGATGGATCGCGGCGAATGTCCCCGACGTCGGTGAGCCTACCGGGGTCTCCCTGATCGCGGGAGGCAGATCCAACCTGACGTACGTCGTCGAGACCTCCGGGCGCCGCCTGGTGCTGCGCCGCCCGCCGCTGGGGCACGTGCTGCCGACCGCCCACGACATGCGGCGCGAGTGGCGGGTGATCTCCGCGCTCGCGCCGACCTCGGTCCCGGTGCCCGAGCCGGTCGCCTTCTGCGACGACCAGGAGGTGATCGGGGCGCCCTTCTACCTCATGGGGCACGTGGACGGCGCGGCCGTGCGGACCCAGGAGGACGCGCTGGAGCTCACCCCCGTCCAGACCAGGCGGCTGTCGGAGCGGCTGGCCGAGGTGCTCGCCGCGATCCACGCGATCGACTACGAGCGGGTGGGGCTGGGGGACTTCGGGCGTCCCGAGGGATACATGGCCCGCCAGCTGGAGCGCTGGGGACAGCAGTGGGAGCGGTCGAAGACCGCCGAGCTGCCCGCGTACGACCGCCTGGTGGCCCGCCTGCGCGAGCGCCTGCCCGCGCGCTCGGCCTCGACGCTGGTTCACGGCGACTACCGGCTCGACAACACACTCGTGCGGCTCTCCCCCGATCCCGACATCCTCGCCGTCGTCGACTGGGAGATGTCCACGCTCGGCGACCCCCTGGCCGACCTCGGCCTCACCCTCACCTACTGGCAGGACCCCGGTGACGAGGAGCGCGCCGCGGTCCCGGTCGCGGCGGGCGTCACCGTGGCGCCGGGCTTCCTCACCGCCCGCGAGTTCGCCGCCCACTACGCCAAGGTCTCCGGCGCCGACCTGTCCGACCTGGACTTCTACGTGGCCTTCGGCAACTACAAGCTCGCCGTCATCGTGGAGGGCATCCACGCCAGGTTCAAGCAGGGCAAGACCGTCGGGGAGGGCTTCGAGCACATCGGCGCCGCCGTCCCCACGCTCGTCGACCGGGCGCTGAGGGTCCTGGGGGGCTGAGACGCCCGGCGGCGGCCCCTCGGGCCGCGCGGCCGGGTCGTTGCGGCGGGAGTTCCCGGCCGGGGCGCGGCAAAGGTTCGCGGCCGGGGCGCGGCAAAGGTTCGCGGCCGGGGCGCGGCGGGGGTTCCCGGCCGGGGCGCGGCGGGGGTTCGCGGCGGGGGTTCGCGGCCGGAGGCGCGGCGGGGGTTCGCGGCGGGGTGGAAACTGCCGTAGAAGTTTCAAGCGTCATGCAAGCCGCCCTCGATACGCTGGTGGCGCGGCCGGTAACGCTTGCCTGTGAACCATGCCGGGGCACCGTCACGCCCGATGCCGCTGTGGAACGCTACATTCGTTGACCTGCGAGGATCGAGGATTCGGTGATACCGACTAACGGACGGCACCAGCGACGGCGCCCGGCCTGGCCGGTCGCACTGGGAGCGTTGGTCGTGACGGCGGCACTCGTGGTCGGCATCATCGCCTATGCCGCCAAGCCGGACGTTCCGCGCGGACAAAGCATGACAATGGCCCCAACGCAGGCGGCACCCGTGCTGGAGGCGCCCCCCGCCGTCCACGAGTGGCCGCGCTGGGGCATCACCCACACGGAGTTCAGCGCCGACAACGAGGGCGGCGACGTCACCGAGGCCGCCTCCCACATGCTCAGCCGGGTCCCGATGCTGCAGAACCAGCACATCATGGGCTGGGGCGCGGGCAACCCCGAACCGGCGCCGGGCAGGAACGACTTCCGCGACCTCGACCGCCGGATCAGGTTCATGTCCGACTCCCAGTCCATCCCGATCATCACGCTGTGCTGCGCGCCCGACTGGATGAAGGGCGGCAGCTCGGGCCGGACCGACTGGACGCAGCTGGAGACCGCGGTGCGGCCCGAGCACTTCGACGACTACGCCAAGCTCGCCGCGACCGTCGCCAGGCGCTATCCCACCGTCAAGCACTTCATGGTGTGGAACGAGCTGAAGGGCTTCTGGAACACACCCCAGAACCGCTGGGACATCGAGGGCTACACCGAGTTCTACAACAAGGTCTACGACGCGCTGAAGGCCGTCGACAAGGACATCAAGGTCGGCGGCCCGTACGTGTCGGTCGGCAGCACCACCACCCCCGAGCGGGGGGCGGAGATCCAGGGACCGTGGGGGAGCATCGTCCAGCGCGACCTGGAGGCGGTCGAGTACTGGATACAGAACAAGAAGGGCGCCGACTTCATCGTCGTCGACGGCGCCTCGGTCACCAAGGAGGCCGGGGCCTTCCCCGACGAGTTCACCGCCCTGGGCAAGTTCGGCGCCCTCACCAGGTGGCTCCGGGAGAAGAGCGGCGACATGCCGGTCTGGTGGGCCGAGTGGTACGTCGAACCCCTCAACAGCGACTGGGAGGAGGATCGCCGCATCGCCGTCCACACGGCCGCGATGATGGAGTTCGCCACCAGCGGCGTCACCACGTCCCTCTTCTGGAACCCCCAGCGCAAGTCCACCGGCGACGACCAGGCCTGCCCCGGCTGCCTGTGGCACCCGAGCACCGGCGCCGAGATGCCCATGGCGGGCGTCATGAGCGGCTTCACCAAGTGGTTCCCCCTCGGGGTCGCGCTGGAGACGGTGACCTCCTCCGACCCGAAGGTGCGGGTCCTGGCCCAGGAGCGCCAGCTCGTGATGGTCAACACCACCGCCGCGGCCGTGACCACCGTCGTGGACGGCAGGCAGTTCGAGCTGAGGCCGTACGAGGTCAAATGGGCCGAGCGCCCGGGAGCCTAGGCGACGGCCGAGGCTAGCGCTCCGGAGCCCGGGACGGGGCCTGGGCGGGGGCCGGGGAGCGGGCGGGCCTGCGCCGGTTGGTGAACCAGCGCAGCAGCCACTCCACCGGCCCGTAGCGGTGGCGGCGCAGCCACCACCGGCTCCACACGGCCTGCGCCGCGAAGATGCCGACGCCGATCATCACCACCCGGAACGGGCTGAGCCGGTCGACCAGGCTCAGCCCGTAGCCGGTGAAGATGAGTGAGCTGATCAGCGACTGCCCCAGATAGTTCGTCAGCGCCAGCCTGCCGGGCGCCGCGAGCGCCCCGGCCAGCCGGGGCACCGCGGGCAGCAGGCGCAGCAGGGTGGCGGCGTAGGCCGCGGCCAGCAACGGCGCGGTGACCAGGTTCACCGCCTGGCCGACCATGTGGTACGCGTGCCCGCCGCCGGCCCAGGTCGAGTGCGCGTAGACCACCGCCCCGGCGAGCCCGGCGGTGAACCCCGCCCACTGCAGCCGCCGCAGCGTGGCCGTGTGCCCGGACAGGTCGGCCATCAGCCGCAGCTTGCCCAGGGCCAGCCCGACCAGGCAGGCGGCGAGCACCGTGGGCCCCTGGAAGAAGACCCGCAACACGAGGATCTTGGCGAGCTTGTGCAGGTGCTCGTTGATGATCATGGATGCCGAGCCGTGCAGCGCCTGGTCCGACAGGGCGGCCTGCGCCGCGCTCTCCGAGACGGCCTCGGAGGCGTCGGTGCCCAGCGCCGCCAGCCCGGCCAGCAGCAGCACCCCCACCGCCAGCGCCACCGTCAGCGCGAGCGCGGCGATCATCGCGGTGCGCGGGGTGATCCGCCGCACCGCCAGCAGGACCAGCCCCACGATCGCGTACGTCGCCAGGATGTCGCCGGGGAACAGCAGGATCGCGTGGGCCAGGCCGAGCAGGAACAATCCGCCCAGGCGGCGCAGGAACCGGGGGACGAACGCCGCCGACGACCGGCGGGCCGAGTCGATCTGGAGGGTGAAGCTGTAGCCGAACAGGAAGGCGAACAGCAGATAGAACTTGTTCTCGAAGAGCACCGAGACGACCCAGCGCACCTCCCAGTCGAGCGGCGCGGAGAACGACGGCGCCGCCAGCCCCGCCATCCGGTATCCCGAGGCGAGATAGGTGATGTTGACCACCACGATGCCGAACAGCGCGAAACCGCGTAGCGCGTCGACCGCCGCGATCCGCCGCCCTGTGACCTCGGTGGAGGTCCCCGCCCGGTCACGGGGTTCCCCTTCGAGCATCCAACCGCCCTTCGAGCAGCTTCGAGACGTGCGTTCCCCGGGGAACGGTGCTCAGTATGGCCCGCCCCGGCCGGTCCTACGCCGGGTGACTTCGTCCTTTACCCAAGTCAGGACCCGATCACGATGAACCTCTCCACGATCACTCCCACGGCCAGCACGAACGCCGGCACCGCGACGAACAGGATGCGCCTCCTCGTCCTCCTCGTCCTGGGCGTCTGATCGCGGCCGCGCAGGCGGAACACCTCGTAGCCGAACAGCGCGATCCACGTCACGCCGAGCGCGCCCAGGCCGATCGGCGTCCACGGGGAGGTCGGGTCGCTGCCGCCCAACGGCACCCCCGGCTCGGGGATCTCGGCCCCGTCGGGATACTTCCTGAGCGTGTAGACGGCGGCGTCCTCGCCGTTGAAGACCCGCTTGAGCTCCTTGTGGGAGTCGAGCGCGGCGCGGAACCGCTGCGCCCAGTCCGTCGGGAAGCCGTGGTTGAGCTGCAGGTATCCGGCCTGTCCCCGGGTCGCCACCAGGTAGGTGTTGGGCGGCGACACCCGGAGCTTGTCGATGATCGTGGAGAGCAGGGCCGGGTTCTTGTCCACCAGCACCTGCTGGTAGGAGATCTTGTCGAAGTCGCGTTCGCCCCACGGGATGCTCGGGGTGACCTCCTCGCCGACCACCGGGACCAGGTAGAGGACGCGGGCGCTCGGCTTGTCGTGGTCGTAGATGTAGTGCATCGCCGCGACCTCGCTGGCGGAGACCCGCTCGAACTGCTCGTTGCCGTACCGGGCGACCAGGAAGACCATCGCCAGCACCATGGCGCACCCGGCGGCGAGCAGCAGCGAGATCCGCCGCGTCAGCTCCGGGTTGAACCGGATGTTGCGTTTGCGGATCGGCACCGTCTCCTCCGGCGCGTCCTCGGTACCCGCCGGGAGGTTCGGGAAGAAGGCGTACGCGGCCAGGATGCAGGCGCCCGGCAGCGCGAACAGGTAGATGCGCAGGCCGATCTCGCCGCCGTAGTTCTGCAGGCCGAGGGCGAGCACCGGGACGCACAGCAGCAGCAGGGCCGCGCGGTCGCCGACGCCGCGCCGCAGGCGGCGGAACAGGCCGGCGGCGGCCAGCGTCAGGATGACACCGCAGATCCCCAGGCGGGCCATGAGGACGAGCGCGTGCTTGGGGTCGCTGCCGTCGATCCGGTCGCCGGTGTTGCTCTGCAGGTTCTCCAGGATCCGGCCCAGGCCGCCGAAGAGCTGGTCGATGTGCCCGCTCCAGAAGGTGACCGTCTGGTAGCTGATCCACGCCAGCACCATCAGGCCCAGGAAGAAGGGCAGCCCCCAGCTGAGCGAGGAGCGCCGCAGCAGGATCAGGCCGGTCAGCGCGCCGAGCATCATGAACGGCGTGATCTGGTGCGAGGCCGTCGCGGTCGCGAACAGGCCGATCAGCACGATCAGCATGATGGCCCGGTCGTAGACGCCGGTGGAGTGCGGCAGCTCGCCCGGTGTCAGCCCGTCCAGGCGGGCCAGCAGCCGCCGGACGAACCCCTTGGCCGGCATCGGCTTCTCACGGGGCTCCACCTTGCCGAACCAGCGCAGCACGATCGCCACGAAGGCCAGGTAGATCGCGTACGTGAAGCCCTGGGAGGAGAAGTAGTCCTGGCCGATCCACTGCACGATGACGAACAGCAGGGCGGCGAACCAGCGGGCCCGGGTGGTGGCGACGACCTGGCGCAGGATCAGCACGAACGGCAGGAGGTACAGCAGGTTCGACAGCAGCGGCGTCCACCGCATGATCGTCGTCAGGTCGGTGACCCCGGCGGCCTTGGTGACGAACCCCACCAGCGCGAAGAAGCCCGGCCAGGCCAGGCGGGCGTCGAGGACCGCGGAGGCCTCGCCGGTGCGGTTGATGTACTCCACGAAGCCCGCGTGGACGTAGGCCGTGTGGAACCTGGCCTCGTCCTCGATCAGCGCGGCGGCCCCGTGCAGGGCGAACATGATCGCCGCGATCTGGAAGAGCAACAGGAACTTGCGGTCGGTGTTCTGCCCGATCGTGACGAAGAACGCGACGACCATCAGCAGGATCGCGGCGAACGCGGTCGGCGGCATGGCCGAGATCAGGCCCACACCGTCGATGTCGTTCAGGTCGACGCCCCGCAGCGGGCCCGGCGCCACGCGCAGGGCCAGCACGTACATGATCAGGCCCTCGACGGTGAGGACCGGCGGCAGCCACACCATGGCCGACCGCATCACGGTCTGCAGGCGCGAGGGTCTGGCGGCGGGCGTCGCGGCAGACGCGGCCGTCGAGGCCGTGGCCCCGGTGGCGGTCGCCGCGACCGGGGGCATGGCGCTGGTCGCCGGTGCCCTTCCCGATCCCTTCGTGGCCTCCTTCGCCGCTCCGGAACCGGTCCCCGAGCTCCTCTGCGTGCCCTGTGGGGCCTGATGGGCCGCCGGGGCTTCCGTGACCTCGGGGAGGGGTCTGGAGACGTCCAAGGGCTGCTTGGAGGCCCCTGCGGTTCGTCCCCACGGCTCCCCGCCCGGAAGCCCGGAGGTCTCCCAGGGGTCCTCGGGGCCTTCGCGGTCTGCGGGGTCCTCAGGGTCCTTGGGGCCTTCGGGGTCCGAGGGGGCGGCGGGTGTCGCGGGCTTTCGAGGGGTGGGCGTGAGGAGCGGCGCGGCCCGGCCGGGCAGGCGCATCTCCGCCGTGGTCTCGGCCCTGTCCTCGTCCTCGTCCTCGGCGGGCGCGGGCGGCGCCTCGGGAGCGCGGCCCGGGGGGACCGGAGGGGGCGATGGCGGGGACATCGGGCGGAGGGGGAGCCTGATGATGGCGGTGACCTCGGGGTCGTCACCGTAGACGCTGTCGTCCGGCGCGCCATCCGCGCCATCCGCGCCATCCGCGCGGTTCGAAGCGCTCGCGTTGCCTGAAACGCTTGAAGCGTTCGCGTTGTCCGAAACGTCTGCGTCGCTTACCTCGTTCGCGTCGTTCGCGTCGTCCGGTGCGCTCGCGGCGTCCGCGGCGTCCGTGGCGTCCGGTGCGCCGAGGTCCGCGAGGTCCGCGTCGTTCGTGCTGTCCACGGTGTCCGACGCGTCGCTGTCCGCGGCGTCTGCGGAGTCCGGCGGCGTGCCGTCGTCCGTAGCGCTGTCGTCCGGCGCGCCGTCGTCACGGGGGTCGCCCCCCGAAGCCTCTCCACCTCTGGGAGTCTCGCCGTCGGACGCCTCACCGCCGGATGTCTCACCGCTGGGAGCCTCGTCGTACGGACTCCCGCCGGACGTCTCGCCGTCCGGAGCCTCGCCTTCGGCGGTCTCGTCGCCCGGGAGCTCGCCGGGAGCCTCGTCGTCGGGCGCTTCGAGGGGCGCCGTGCCGGTGGGCTCGCCGTCGGACCCGGCCCGGGGCCCGTCCGAGGGCGCGGGGTGGGTGGGATCGATCTCCCCGACCTCGGCGGTCTCCGCCGCCCCCGTCGTCGTCACGTCATTACCTGCCCGTTGCCTCACGTCTAACATCATGGCGGCTACGCGGACCAGGGTGTGACGAGTCGGCGCGAAGATCCGTCACGTCCGGGCGCTTCGCGTAGATCGTTGAGAAGCGGTACCGCGGCCGGGTGGCCCCTCTTCCGGCGCCCCCGCTCCCGGAGGGGAGGGGGCGCCGGACGGATCGAGGGCCGCGGATCACACCGGTCCGGCCACCGGTGCGCGATCCGTCCCGCGGACCGCGTGTCTCGCGGGGCGTAGCCGGTCGTTCACGCCTGGCCGCGTACCTTGCGCAGACCGTATCGCGTGCGCCTGACGACGGCGTATCCCTTCGTCAGCATCCGTTCCCTCATGTAGATCAGCGGGACCTGGTTTCCCTCGACCGCCCGGCTGAACATCCCCATCGACGTGCCCTCGGCGACGGTCAGGCGCGGCAGCGCGAGCACGTCGTGCCGGTCGGCGGCGATGGCGTTGTTCACCGCGCAGGCGGCCCAGTATCCGGCCTTCCTGACCTCGCGCCGCACACGCGCGCTGGAGTAGCCGTACGGGTAGGCCATCGTCGAGACCAGGGAACCGATCTTGTCTTCCAGCAGGGCCTTGTTGCGCCGCAGCTCCTGGCGGAGCTCGTCGTCGGGCAACTGGTCGAGCTGGGGATGGCTGTGGCTGTGCCCGCCGATCTCCATGCCGCACGAGGCGGCCTCGCGGGCCTGGCTCCACGACAGCATCGTGTCGAGGGGCCTGCCCGCCGCGTCCTTGCCCGCGTCACGGACCCAGCCGCTGGTCAGGAAGACCGTCGCGGGGAAGTCGTAGCGTTCGAGCAGGGGCAGCGCCTCGCTGTGGAAGTCGGCGTAGCCGTCGTCGAAGGTCACCACGACCGGCCGCTCCGGGATGGAACGGCCGTTGTTGTTGTGCAGCGAGGCGACCAGATCGGCCACCGTCAGCGGCGTGAAGCCCTTCTCCTTCAGGTAGGCCAGCTGCTCGCCGAAGGCCGAGGGCCGTACCGCCAGAGGCTTCGTCTCGGCGTTGGGCCGGTCGGAGACCGAGTGGTACATGAGGATCGGTACGCGGATCATGACGGACGCACCCGCTTCAGCTTCAGTCGAACGGAGCCGACGACGTAACCCCAGGTCGTCCAGGCGAGGCCGACGACGATCGCCCCGGCCCTGCCGAGACCGGACACGTCGCCCCGCAGCGCCTGGCCGACCCCGCGCAGCGCGCCCAGCGGCAGCGCCTTCAGCGCGTGGGCCCGCTCGCTCGACAGACCGTCGCCCGCCCCCACGCTCTGGGCGACCAGCGCCTTGGACAGGCCCTCGGCGAAGCAGCGCGAGCGGAAGTAGGCGAACGTCGAGCGTACGGGCGGCACCTTGTGGCCGATCACCGCGGCCGGCTCGAACAGCATTCCCGACCCCGGCATCCGCTGCGAGAGCCGGATGCAGAACTCGGTCTCCTCGCAGCCCAGCGGGCGGGGCTTGCGCCCCTGCACGCTGCGCCCGATGCCGGTGTGGAACCCGCCGACACCGCCGACGACCTCCCTGCGGAAGGCCGCGTTGCCGCCCATGACGTTGCGGATCCGGGCCCGCTTCGTGGGCATGCCCAGATAGCTGCACCCGATGGTCCAGTCGAACTCGTGGGGGTACCAGCCGGGCCGTTGCCCGGTCCTGGTGCCCCACAGCGGCCTGGTCAGCCCGCCCACCCCCACGATGGTCGGGTCCTGGAAGCCCTCCTCCAGTGCTTCCAGCCAGCCAGGCTCCGCGACGGCGTCGTCGTCCAGGTACGCCACGATGTCGCCGGAGGCGGTCGCCGCACCGGTGTTCTTGCCGCCGGACAGCCCCTTCTCCTCGGCGTTCTCCACCACGATCGCGCCGGGATACTCCTTCTTGAGCCTCAGATGGAGATCCGGGTTGTAGTCGACGACAAGGATGATCTCGTGTGGCTCGCGTGTCTGGTTCTCGACCGACTCGACGGCCGCCCGGATGTCATCCCAGCGGTCCTCGGTGTAGACGCAGATGACGACGCTGCTTCTCATGGCTACGCGGCGCCCTGATCGGCGGCCGGGGTGGCGGCGGCAGGCTCGTGGACGACGGGGGCGGGGTTGCTCCGCCACTCGCGGATGATGGTCTTCAGCACCCGGATGCCGTCGCGGACGGCGTGCAGGTTGCTCTCGCCGTGGATGCGGCAGCGCTCGTGGCTGGGGACCTCATGGACCTTGAGCCCGGCCTTGGCGGCGCGGACGTTCATCAGGGTCTCGATCTCGAAGCCGTCGCAGTCGAGGTTGAGGACGTCGAGGTGGCGGGCCCAGAAGGCGTTGTAGCCGTAGCACAGGTCGGTGTAGCTGGTGCCGTACATCCGGTTGACCAGCGCGGTCAGCGACTTGTTGCCGAACTTGCGGATGAACGTCAGGTCGTCGCTGCCGCCGCCGGAGGCGTAGCGCGAGCCCTTGACGAAGTCGGCCCCGGTGACCAGCGCGCCCACGAACTGGATGATCTCGCGGCCGTCCGTGGACCCGTCGGCGTCGATCATCACGATGATGTCGCCGCTGCACGCGGCGAACCCGGCCGACAGCGCGTCGCCCTTGCCCTTGCCGGTCTGGTGCACCACGCGGACGTTGGGGCGCAGCTTCCTGGCCACGGCGACGGTGTCGTCCTTGGAGTTGCCGTCGACCAGGACGATCTCGTCGATCCACTGCGGCAGGGTCGCGAAGACGTGCGGAAGGTTCTCCGCCTCGTTCATGGCCGGGACGACGACGCTGACGGTGGGGGAGATCGCCATGTTGGGAGTGATCGGTGTGAACCGCTCGATGGGTGGCACAGCCCTCAGCGGTGGCTTGTTGTTGTAGTGCTTGGTGATCTCGGGACTCATTGTGACGGATGTCCTTCCGGGCGGTCGGTCGTCAGGGGCGACTGGCGGACGGACCCGGGGCCATCGCCGACCGTAACGACCGGCGGAAACGGCGAATGCGATGAGGGATGCATGCGAGGGTCCTGGCGGGTGATGTGGTGATGAACGGAAGCGGGCTAGCCCACTCCCCATGGTTCCTTGACGACCGGAGTGCCTGATTGGTTCTGCGCGGGAGAGCGCATACGGCCGAAACCCTTCAGCACACGGTCAGCAAGCCTGTACAAATTCGGGCGATCCGTGACGATCGTTCGTGCCTTGTTGACCGGGGTGCGGCCGATCCAGTGGACGGCGGCGGCCGGGGAGGGACGCGACACGCGACCTTCCGCGACGAAGAGGTCACCGCTTTTCAACCAGCTCTTGTACTCGCGCCCGCCCTTGCCCATGTCGACCTGCTGCAGCCCGGAGTTCGCGGCGTGCTCGGCCATGTGCAGGTGGTGCATGATGCCCGGCGAGTAACGCGCGAACTCGGTGTCGTAGGCCGGGAACCAGCCCACCAGGGTCGTCGCCGTCCTGAGGCCGAAGTGACCGGCGACGGGCCTGTCTCCGGCGTAGACCATCGTCAGGACGCCCGCGAAACTCGCGGACTTCTCCGCGTGCATCTCGTCGAGGAGTTGAACGATCCAGGGCTGGGCGAAACGGTCGACCCGTCCCGTCCTGCGGTACTGGTCGGACTTCCAGTTGGTGAGGGTCCGGAGCGTGCCCAGGTCGGCGGAGTCCCACTCGAAGCGGATCTCACCCTGCTCGCGGCCGAGCTTGCGCTCCTTGTAGCGGACCGTCTTGAGGTTCTTCGGGGAGTTGGCCTTCACCTGCTCGATGTAGGTCTCGAACCCCACGCTGAGGTCCATCACCGGGGCCGGTCGCACGTCCGACTCGTACGGCGCGAACGTCGGCTGGCCGGGGACCAGGTGGTCGAAGTCGAAGACGGAGAGCTTGCAGGCGCGCAGCAGGGTCCGGACATCGAGCTTGAGGCCGGAGACCGAGATCAGCCCGTGGCAGGTGGTGAGGAAGCCGCCGAGAGGCTTGCCGATCCCGAAGCTGTGGCGCTCGTAGGGGAAGAACCCCACGATCTTGCCGCCGTCCTGGATGACCGCGACACGGACGTAGTCACGCAGCCGTCCCATGGCGAGTGTGAACTCGACGGAGAGGAAGGGGTTGTCCAGCGACGGATCCGCCACCTGCAACTCCCGCCATCGCGAGATCTCGGACTCCCCGAGGTCACCCGGGCGAACGATGACGATGTTCACCTTGACCTGGCCCCCTGTTCGGTCTGCAAGCTCCCGCTCCCCCGATACAACACGCGTAGTACGTATATGAAGCCGCCGAGCACCGCGATCGTCGCGACTCCGGCACGGGGCGACCATGCGTCAAAAGTAAGCATGGCAGCGGCCAGGAGAACGTTGACCACCAGGCTGGCCGCCGCACCCACTGATAGTGCCTCAAGCGGGTCACGATCACGCAACAGTCCTACCACCGCGGCGCCCGGAACGACCAACAGGAACAGGGGCGTAAGGATCAATCGTAACGGAGTGTCGATGTCGGCCAAGGCGATCACGGCCCCCGCGAGGCATGCGGAGGTGAGTGCCCATTTGAGCACCCTGCGTTTGATCGACATCTCCGAGCTCCTGGTTGGTAATGATGTGACTGATCGCGCTCTTCATGTGACCAATCACTCAGCATGGACGTCAATGCCGACGCTCGGCACGACTCCATGGTTTACCGGATCCCAGGGAGAAGTCTCGCTGTTAGGTAAAACGAGATGCGCGAATCAGCCCGTGGCCCCCTCGGAGCTCGCCCCGGCGGAGGGGGTCGGGGTCGGGTCGGGAGCCGGCTCGTCGTCGGGGGGCGCAGGGGCGTCTGGCTCGGGACTTTCCCACGAGATCGCGCATCCGGCGTTGCCTCCGGCGGACCTGAACGCGACCCGTCCGGTGCCGCTCTCCGAGGGGTCCTTGGCGGTGACCCAAATCACGCTTCTCGCACCCGCCTTCAACTGCCCTCGCGCGGGGTGCACGGCGAGCCCGCCGGAGGTGGTCGCCGACCACGAGACCGTGGTGCCGCGGGCCGCGAGACGGATCTGCCCGGCGCCCTCCCCGATGTCGCCCGGACACGAGACGCTCAGCCGTCCGGCCGCGGGCGGCGTGGTGGTGGCGGTGCGGGTGGGCCGGGGCCGTCCCGCCGTGGGGGCGCGGCTCGGTGCCGGTCGTGCCGCGCTGGCGGTGGGGGCCGCGGGGGCTGTGGGAACGGGCGTCTCGGTCCTCCTGCTCCGCCTCGGCGTGGGTGTCGGCGCGGCCTCCGCCTCCGGGTCCTCCAGCAGCGGGTCGGGCTCCGTCCCGGGGCCGGGCTCCAGCGTGATCAGCGCGGGTTCCGTCCCCGGCCCGGTCTGGGGGTCCCTCAACGCCCCTCCGGCCAGATCCTGCCCGCCCACGACGACCACCGCCCCGGTGGCCGCCAGCACGCACACCGCCGCCAGCAGCACGGGCCCCCTGCGCCCGCGCCGCCGCCGCGCGGGCGCTGCCTCCCTGCCCGACGCCTTCCCCCGCTTTCCCTCACCCGAGGACGACGGCGTACGCTTTCCCCCGGGACTTCCCGCCGGTGGTGTGAGCCGTGCTCCGGAGGTCCCGGCCGGTGACGTACGCCAGACCTCGGTGCCACCGGCCGGCGGGGTGGGGCGAGCCTCCCCGCGCGCGGGGGACTCCCCGAGCCAGGTCTCACCGTCCGGTGACGACGCGGGCCACGAGCCGCCGTCGGGTGACGACGCGGGCCACGAGCCATCGCCGGGGGGCGACGCGGGCCACGGTCCGCCGTCCGTGGACGATGTGCGCCAGGTCTCGCCGTCCGCGCCCGCGGGCCACGGTCCGTCGCCGGAGGGCGGCGCGGGCCACGGTCCGCCTTCTGGGGACGACACGGGGCGCGCCTCGCCGTCCGGGGACGGCGTGCGCCAGGTCTCGCCGTCCAGGGACGAGACGGGCCACGGCCCGCTGTCGGGGGACGGCGTGTGCCAGTTCCCGGTGTCCGGGAACGGCGGGGTGCGCCAGGTCTCGCCGTCGACGGACGGCGCCGACGGGGCTTCGGCGTTCGCGGGTGGCGCGGCGCGCCACGCCTCGCCGTCCGCGGGGGGAGCCGGCCAGGCGTCGGGGTTCGTCGTCGGCGCCGGCCACGCCTCGGCGCTCACGGCCGGTGCCGGCCAGGCGTCGACGTCCGCGGGGGGCGGCGCGTGCCGCGTCCCGCCGTCCGCGCTCCAGGACGCGCGCGGGGTCTCGGCGCCCGTCCACGGTGCTGCGTGTCCGGGGTCGCCGTCCGCGGGCGACACCATCACGTATCTCGGCGCGGCCCCGGCCTCGGGGTGGCGCGGCCCGCTCTCCGGGGAGCGGGCCCCGGTCTCCGCGTACCCGGTCCGCCTCTCCCCGTACCGTGCCTCCGTCCCGGCCGGCCACGCTCGCGCGTCCGTGGGTGACGTTCCCGCGCCGGCGGGAGGCGTCCCCGCGTCGGCGAGCGGTGTTCCCGCGTCCGTGAGCGGCGTTCCCGCGTCCTCGAAGGGCGCGGGGGGCCGGGAACGGGTGCCCGCGGGAGGCGTGGCGCCCGCGCTCGCGGCGGGTCTCTCCTCGCGTGCGCGCCTGCCGCCCGTGCCTCTCCGCCCGCCCCACCGGCGGCCCCCCGAGCGCCGTTCGGCCGGGGTGGGGAATCCGGCCTTGTCGAAGCCGTGCCCGGCGACGACGGCGGCGCGCTCCTCGCGCGCCTCCGGGTTCACGCAGGTCTCGATCACCCGGCGGCGCAGGGAGAGCGGGGGGTAGGCCAGGGGGACCAGGTCCAGCAGCCGCCCGGCCGAGACGTGGCGGTCCCTGCGCTCGACGCAGACCTCGCAGCGGCCGATGTGGGCCGAGAGCCGCCTGCGCAGCAGCGTGGTGAGGGGACCCTCCCACGAGTCCACCATCGCCGACAGGTCGGGGCAGTGCGCCCGGCCGACCTTGGCGAGCACCACGGCGGCGGCCGCGTTCTCCAGGTGGTCGCGGGCCCGGCCGAGCCTCGCGGTGACCTGGCGGGAACTCAGCCCCAGCACCGCGCCGACCTCGCCGCTGCCGAGGTCGTGGCGGAGCGACAGTTCGAGCACCTCGCGCTCCTGCCCGCTCAGCTCCGCCATCGCCTCGTGGACCAGGGCCGCCAGTTCCCGCTCGCCCGGGTCGTCGTGGACGTCGGGCGGCGGCGCCGACCCCCGCGGGCCGCCACGCCCCTCGTCCGCGCACCGGATCCGCACGAGCGCGTACAGCCACGCGCGCAGGCGGCCGGGCTCGCGCAGGTGCTCCACCCGGCCCCGGGCCGTGACCAGGGCGTCGTGCACGGCACCTGCGGCGGCCTCACGGTCGCCCAGCAGAGAGTGGGCGTAGTCGTTGAGACGTTCGGCATAGGAGTCGTAGAGGCTCGCGGGCGCCGTTGTGTCGGCACGCCGCAGCGCCTCAACGAGTTGTTGATCGTCGGTCCGGCCGACGGTCGGCCATCCGGGCACGGATATTCCTCCCCCGCGAGACGGGCTCGTTCACGGGTTTCACCACTTGCCCGTTCCAGCCCACACGCGTAGGACGTCACCTCCCGGCAACCGGTTGACCGAAGGGGTCGATATCATGCCGACACGGTATGACCTGGGAAAACTGCTACGGCTGGTGCCAATGTGACACCAGCCGTACAGGATGAAGGTGATGCGGGAGGGTCAGTCGCAGTTGGGAGCGCAGAGGCGGCGCTTCATGCCCTCCAGGAAGAATTTCCTGACCTCCAGGATGTCCTTGGCGATGAACGCGTCACCGGCTGTCGCCTTGGCGAGGGCGTCCATCTGGCGCTTGCCCTTGGGGGCGTCGGGGCCGAAGGCGATGATCAGGACGCTGACCGGCTTCTCCGGGTCGAACTGGTCCTTGAGCCGCTTCAGGATCTGCTGGTTGCTGATCCCGCCGTCCGGGTCGTCGTTGCCGGCGCCGTCGGTGAGGATCAGCACAGTGTTGATCTTGTCGCTCTGGTACTCGTCGGTCATCTGCTTGTAGGCGGCGGCGAGGGTGTCGTTGAGCCCGGTGTCGCCGGTCGACTTGGCCCGGGTCGTGATCAGCCTCTGGTTGATCACGTCCCTGCGCAGGGCGCCGTTCATGTCCTCGGTGAGCGGGCCGACCGGGACCGTCTCGCGGTAGTCGACCCCCTGGCCGTTGAGATGGGTGGAGAACTCCCACAACCCCATCTCGCTCTTGGCCGGGAAGAGCTTCATGCCCTCGACGGCGATCCTGCTGATCGCCTGCATCCGGGTCAGGCCGGTACCGGGCACCGGGAGGGCCATGGTGCCCGAGACGTCCAGCAGGGTGAGGAGCCTCGTGCCCAGCTTGATCCGGGACCAGGTCTGGGACATCCTCGCGACGGTGTTGCCGTCGGGCGGCTCGATCGCCTGGGGGGCCTTGGCCTGGAAGCCCTCGGAGCCGGAGATCGCCTTGCCGCCCTTGCCGTCCGGGGTGCGGAACCCCTGGTCCTGCAGCGTCTTCCTGGACGCCTCGCTGCCCAGCTCCTTGCGGAACGCCTCGGCGGCCTTGCGCACGGCGGCGTCCTCGGCGGTGATCACCACAGGGTAGTCGAGGTTGATGGTCCCCTCGGCCGGGTAGAGCGGCACGGCCGGGACCTCGGGCTTCTTGGCCTTGTTGAACGCCCAGACCCCCTGCTCCGAGGAGATGCCCAGCGGGGCCTTGCTGCCCTTGACGCCGAGGCTGGACAGCAGCGCGTCCTGGTCGCGGACCGTCGACGTCGACCCCGACAGGCTCTTGAGCGCGCCGACCAGCTGCTCCTCGCCCGCGCCCGAGGCCGTGGCCACCCCGGCGGCGGCCAGGAGCGCGCCGAGCCCGGCGGCGTTGAGCGAGGGATCCAGTACGAGGACGCGCACCTTGCGGCCGGGGCCGTCCACGTTGGCCACGTTGGCGGCGTTGATCATGCCGCCCCAGCTGGCCTCGCCGAAGCTCTTCTTCAGGTTCGGCACCACCGAGCCGGAGGCCACCATGACGATGGGGGAGTGGGCGATGGACGCGCCCGCCTCGGGCACCTCCTGGTTCCTCGCCCGCAGGTTCGTCACCCACAGCTTCGAGTCCGGGATCCACATGTCCATCGGGACGGCCTTGCCGCCGCTGAAGGAGGAGGCGACGGTCGCCGGGGCGCTCTTGGTCACCGCGACCGTGGCGCACCTGCCCTCGACGTCGTGGGCCGCCTTGTTGAAGCGCGCGGCGATCTGGGACAGGGCGGGCTGGATGTCCGGGGAGGCGGTGATCCGTACCGGGAGCGCCTCGCCCCCGCACGCCCCGGTGCCGCGGTCACGGTTGATGACCACGAACGCGGCGACGCCGAGCAGCACGGCGAGGGCGACGGAGCCGGCCAGCGGGACCAGCACCTTGCCCCGCCCCCCGCGCCTGCGTCTGGGCTGCGGTTCCTTGTACGGGGTGTAGCCGTCCTCGAGTTCATCCGTCCGGTGACGTCCGCCCACGATGTCCTCTTTGGTGTCGATGTCATGGAGCTAGCCGGTCACCCTATCGGGAGGTAGACCGCAATATTCACGGAACTGTACTGGGAATGATTACTGGGGCAAAAAACGCATTTCGGTGTCGCTGTTACGGAGTGTGTCGATCATGAAGCTCTGTGTCCGCGAGGCGGCCGGCGACCGGCGACGACGGAGATCACCTGGTCGGGCGCCGGAAACAACGGAAGATCGCCGACAGGGAGACGGATGATCGGCGCTCGGCGCGGGGCGGACGGCCGGTGGCGGGAAACGGGTGATCGGTGACCGGCGGGGGCGGATGGCCGATGCCGGGAAAGGGGATCGGCGGTCGGCGCGACGCGATGTGGGACGTATGACCGATGACGAGGGAAGGCGAGGAGAGGTGATCAGTGGCAGCAGGAGTGCCCGCGCCACGCCCTGAGGCCCTCGCGCGCCGCCACCGCCGCCAGCAGGACCGCCATGGCGGGATCGATCCACCACCACCCGAAGTGATTCAGCGCGAGCCCCGCCAGCACCCCCGCCGCGAGCAGGGCGCACAGGAGGTTCTGCGTACCCTCGCCCGCGGTCGCCGCCGAGTGCAGCCGGGCGCCCAGCCGCCGCTTGGCCGCTCCCAGGAACGGCATGCCGACCACGCTGGCCGCCGTGACCACGATCCCGAGCACGCTCGGCACGGCCCGGTGGCCCGCGTCCAGGTCGTGCGCCACGTGCAGCACCAGGTAGGGGGACAGGATCCAGAAGCTGACCGCCACCGCCTTGCGAGCCCGCGCCTCGGCGTGCGCGGAGCCGGTCCTGGTCCCGGTGAACCGCCAGACCACGATCAGGCTGGCCGCCGCCTCCACCAGGGCCGACACGCCCCAGCCGATGAGGGCGACCGAGTGCGCCCCCAGGCCGGCGGCGATGCCGAGCACGCTCTCGACGCCCAGCCAGACCAGGGTGGCCAGGGAGAGCGAACGAGCCCTGCGGGCGTCACGCAGCCACTCGGCGCTCGGCGGCGCCAGCACGATCTGGTCGGTCACGACGGCCTCCGGGTACCCGCTCGACAGCGCTCGGTAATCTATCTGTCACAGCGGGTCGAAGCTCGGGGAAGTGGAGAAGCTCCTGACGGCGACAGCGGCGTGCCCCCGCGTGCCCCCGCGTGGCGCCTTCGGCGCGGTGCCGCCCCGCCCGTCAGATCGCCGGAGGAGACGGTGAGGCTTCGCGGGCCGGTGGAGCCTTGTTCCCGTGAAGCGGTCATGCCGCACGACGGACCTGCCCGGATCGTTCGGGGGGCGGTGAAAGCCCGCTCTCCCGAGGTGGTCGTGTCGCGAGGTGGACCTGCCCGGGGGCGCCTACGACCCGGTGAAGTCCGGTCTCGTGAGGCGGTGATGCCGCAAGATGGACCTGTCCAGCAGATCGTCGGAGGGAAGTCCGTGCCGTTCACGCCCAGCCACGTCGCAGCCGTGCTGCCGCTGATCTCCTCGGAGCGGATGCGCCGGTTCCTCGACCCCTGGGCGCTCGCCCTGGGCGCCATGGTGCCCGACCTGCCGATCTTCTTCCCGTTCCTGCCCGACTACATGATCTGGCATTCCCTCAGGGGCGTCCTCACGATCGACCCGTTCGCCGTCGTGGTGCTGCTCGCCGTCTTCCACCTGGTGCTCCGCGACCCGCTGACCGCGCTCCTGCCCCCCACCCTCGCCGGGCGCGCCGCCTCGCTGACCCCCGGCATGTACGGGTTGCGGCGGCTGCCCGCCGTGATCGCCGGAGGCGTCGTGGGTGCCCTCACCCACAAGGTCTGGGACTCCTTCACCCACTCGTACAGCTCGGCGCTGTGGGGCTGGAGCTGGCTGGACACCCGGGTGGCGGGAGTGATCTCCCTGTTCCGCCTGCTGCAGTACACCTCCACCGTGGTCGGCCTGGCGGTCGTCCTCTGGTGGGCCTGGCGCGGGCTGGCCGGGATGGAGCCGCGGCCGGTGCCCGAGCGGCTGCGCCTGCCCGCCGGTGAGCGGGCGGCCGTGCTCCTGGCCACCGCCGTGTCGATCCCGCTGGGCGCGGTCGCCTGGGCGGTGGCCTTCCCCTCGGGCACCCGGGCCGAGCTGGTGACGCGGCTGGGCGCCGGGGTGGTCGTCGGCTGCTCCTCCCTGCTGCTCGTCTACGCGCTGATATGGCAGCTCAGGCGGGTCATGGCAGTATTCGAGGGTGCCTGAAGCCATCGACCCCCACCTGGCCGACTACGCCGACCTGCGCGACGTCGAGCTACGCAAGAGCATGGAGGCCGAGCACGGCCTCTTCATCGCCGAGGGGGAGAAGGTCATCCGCCGCGCCGTCGCGGCGGGCTACCCCGTACGCTCGGTCCTCCTCACCTCCCGCTGGGCCGAGCCCCTCGCCGACCTCCTCGCCCCGCTGGGCGACCGGGTCCACGTCGTGGACGACGCCGTCATGGAGGACGTCACCGGCTTCCAGGTCCACCGGGGCGCCCTCGCCGCGATGGAACGCCTCCCCCTTCCCGAGGTGGGGGATCTCCTGTCCGGGCGCGGGGCACGAAGGGCCCCCGCCGGGGGGCCGGCGGGGGCGGACGACGAACCCGGGTCGGGCCGTCCCGCCGAGCACGCGACGCCCCGGCGCGTCCTCGTCCTCGAAGACCTCGTCGACCACGGCAACGTCGGCGCCATCTTCCGCTGCGCCGCCGCCCTGGGCGTGGAGGCGGTCATCCTCTCGCCGCGCTGCGCCGACCCCCTCTACCGGCGCTCGGTGAAGGTCTCGATGGGCGCGGTCTTCGCGATCCCGTACGCCCGGATGACCGACTGGTACGCGGGCCTGGCCGAGCTGCGCGGGGCGGGCTTCCAGACGCTGGCCCTCACCCCCGACCAGTCCGCCACCCCCATGGACAAGGTCGCCATGGCCGGCCGGGTGGCCCTGCTCCTCGGCTCGGAGGGGGACGGGCTCTCCTCCCGCTGGCTGCGCGAGGCCGACGAGGCGGTCTGCATCCCGATGAGCCCGGCCGCGATGGGCCTGGGCGTCGACTCCCTCAACGTGGTGGCCGCCGCCGCCATCGCCTGCCACGGCCTCATGCGCGCGGGCTGAACTACTACGGCGGGGCCAGCTCTCCTCGGGGGAAGGCGCGAACGGTGAAGGCCGGCCCGGACACCGTCCGGCTTCCCACCCGGGCGCGTGCGCTCGCCGACGGCAAGGTCCTCTGCGCGCTCGCCGAGAGCGAGTTCGACGTCGACTCGCACTTCATGGGATCCGAACGATCCATGCGACCGTACCTCTCGGAATCATGTCAGGTGTCGCCGAGCTTTTGCCCGTTGCTTCGTATGGCCGTGCCGAGCAGGGCGGTCAGCGGGCGCTCCACCCGGGCCAGGAGTTCGGTGCCGAAAACGCAGAGGGTGCGCTCCCACGGGTGACCGAAGGTTCCCATCCGGAGGTCGGCGGTGAGATAGAAGTAGTAGTCACCGTTGGGGTGGACATCGCCGGGCCAGAGGGGCTGACCGGCGCGGCCGACTCTTCCGGGATCGAAGCGGTAGCCGATGTGCTGCCAGTCGAGCCAGTAGAGCACTTCCCCCGAGGGGACGCAGGCGAGCAGGCCGCGCTCGATGATGCCCTGAAGCTTCTCGTCGGACTCCTGCGAGGCGCGGAAAGCTTTCAGAGACCAGGTGACCGATGGGGACGGTTCGGCGATGCCCGGAAAGGTCGTCGTGCTGGGCCGGAAACCGAGTTCTTCGTCGAGGCGGTTCCAGAGCGCGTCGTATTCGGGATCTTTGAACAGTTCCTTCACCGGGCGGTTCGCGGCGGGGCGGGTGGGAGGTGTCCAGTGGTAGGTCGTGGTTGTGGTGACCGCCTGGAAGCCCGCCCGTTCGAGCGCGGCCCGGAGCGCTCCGTCCGCTTCCGCGAGGAGATAACGCACGTCAGGTCTTCGGCGCCAGGCGGGACGGCCGTCGCGTCGCCAATTCCACGCGGGTAGACGGGGAGCCAGTTCGAGCTCCGGATCCACTATGCCCCCGATGACCATGAAGTTCGTGTCGTAGGCGGTGTACGCCCAGGCCACGGCGTCTATCGGCGTGTCGGAGTCCAGGACCAACACCTCCGCTCCCAGCGAGAACAGTTCTCCGTTGGCGAGGAAATCGGCGAAGGAGGTGTGCTGGGGTCCTGCTTCGGCCGATGTTCGAGTGACCCGCTCAAGTTCCAGGGTCGCGTGCATCTCCCGTAGGCCGCTCATGGGGGCGACCGGTTCCAGGGACGCGATCAGCACCGTGCGTTCCCATCCTTGAGTGAAACCGGCCGCGCGCAGTCTGGCCGGCAGATCCGCGGGGGTGTCGTGAGCGTAGACCTTCCACTCGACCCGCTCCCCACGGGCGGTGAAGATCCTGAGCTGCCGGGCGATCAGCTCATCGAGACCGGTGGCGGGAAGGTGCAGATGATCGACGCTGCCATGGGTGCCGTAGTGGATCCGGGTCAGTGGACCATCCTGTTCGACGACCGCGCCGGTCGGAGGAAACGCGGGTGCTCGCCCCCGGAGCTGGGTGTCGTGAAGAGCAAGTAGAACTTTGATGTCTCCAGTCGTCATGACCTGTCTCTGTCGTTTCGATCGACGCCTACGGCATTGCGGAGAACTTCGGAAGGTGTGTCGCGAGTGGCCACCGCAGGTGGTCAGTCGACGGCGGAGTCGAGTTCTGGAGGCGTGGCGCGGCGCGCGTCGACCTCGATCTCGATTCTCATGCGGGGGTCGGCGAGGCCGCAGACGAGCATCGTCGCGGCCGGGCGGATCTCGCCGAAGTGGCGGCGCAGGGTCGGCCAGCAGGGTTCGAAGTCCTCTCGGTCGGGCAGCATGTACCGCACCCGGACGACGTCGGCGAAGGAGCAGCCCGCCTCGCTCAGCGCCGCCCCGATGTTGCGCAGGCACTGCTCGGCCTGCTCGACCACGTCGTCGGAGATCGTCATGGTCGCGTAGTCGTAGCCGGTCGTCCCGGACACGTGGACCCGGTCGCCGTCGACCACCGCCCGCGCGTATCCGATTTGCTCCTCGAAGGTCGAACCACTCAGGATCGCGAACCGCTCAGTCATGCCGAGAACCGTAGCAACCGGCGCCGGCGCACGGTCGTTCCGCGTTCGCCATCACCAAGCGCGGAACGCCCCTGAGGCTGTCGCCGGGGCGTCAGGACGGCGGCAGGGAGCGGAGATAGTCCGGCCAGTTGCCGTGGTGGCTGATGTCGGGGGCGTCCTCGGTGGCGTACGGCTCGCACAGGAAGCCGTGCACCGCCCGGCCGTCGGCGAGTTCGATCGTGCCGAGGCCGAGGGGTGAGGTTGTCTGCGTCAGGAGGGTGCCGAGTGCCGAGGCGCTCAGGTCGTACAGCTCCACCTCCACCTGGACGCCCCCGGAGGTCGAGCGGACCAGGCCGGGGAGTGGTAGGTCGCCGCCGTTCAGGGCGTAGAGGCGATAAAGAGGGGCCGTCAGGGCGGTTCCCAGGCCGGTGGCCCCGAGGGAGGTGAGCCGGCCGTGCAGCGGCTGGCCCGAGCGGTGCGCGCCCACCACGGCGAGCACCACCCGCGCTTCGGGGGTGTGGGCGGGGAGCGTGGCCGGTCGAGCCTCCGGAGCGTTTGCGGCCGCCGGTTGAGCGTTCGGGTCGGAGCTGGCTGCCGGCTGAGTGTTCGGTACGGAGGTGGTCGTCGGCTGTGTGTCCGGGACGGGGATCGCGGGGCCGCCGGTCAGGGCGTGGAAGGCGGCGCCGAGACCGGCGAGGAGCCCGTCGGAGCCCGCCGGTCCCAGGAAGGTGACGCCGTGCGGGCGGCCGGTGGCCGTCGTCCCGGCGGGCACGGAGATCCCGGCGAGGTCGAGGAGGTTGGTGAAGGTGGTGTAGTGGCCGAGGATCGCGTTGCGCTCGATCGGGCTTTCGAGCATCTCCGCGACGGTGAAGGTGGTGGGCACGGTCGGGACCGCGAGGACGTCCATCGAGGCCCACGCCTCCCGGGTCTCCGCGTCCAGCGCGCGCAGGCGGTACAGCCCCTCGAAGGCGTCCACCGCGCTGAGCGCGCCGCCGCCGGACAGCACCTTCAGGGTGACCGGGTGGACCTCTCCGGGGTTGCGGGCCACGAAGTCGCCGACCGCGGCGAGCCGCTCGGCGAGCCACGGCCCCTCGTACAGCAACCGTCCCGCGGCGAGGAACGGGTCGAGGTCGACGGGGACGAGCGTTTGGCCGAGGCCGGTGAGCCGTTCCGCGGCCTCGGCGAAGGCCGTCTCGGCGGCGGTGTCGCCGAAGAACTCCGGGGCGCGCGGCACCCCGATCCGCAGGGAGTACGCGGAGGGCGGCACCGGACCGGGGACGGGAAGTGCCCGTGACCAGGGGTCGGCGGGTTCGAAGGTCGCGATGACCGACAGGACGGCCAGGCCGTCGGCGGCCAAGCGGGCGAAGACGCTCGGGCAGTCCAGCGACGCGCACGCGGGCACCACGCCGAGCGTGCTGACCAGGCCCCGGCTCGGCTTGACGCCGACGGTGCCGGTGAGCGCGGCGGGCACCCGTCCGGAGCCGGCCGTGTCGGTGCCGATCGCGAACGAGACCAGGTCCGCGGCCACCGCCACCGCGGAGCCCGAGCTGGACCCGCCGGAGATCAGGCCCGGCAGCAGCGGCGACTCGCACGCGCCGTACGGGCTGCGGGTGCCCGACAGGCCGGTGGCGAACTGGTCCAGGTTCGTCTTGCCGACGAGGAGGGCGCCGGCCGCGAGCAGCCGCTCCACCAGCGGCGCGTCGCGTTCCGGGACGTGGGAGTAGGCGGGGCAGGCCGCGGTGGTGGGCAGCCCGGCCACGTCCACGTTGTCCTTGACCGCGAACGGTACGCCGTAGAGCGGCGGGCGGGTGTCCGGGTCCGGCCAGCGGCGGGCCAGCCCGGCCGCGTCGCCGAGCAGGTCCGCCGCCGGGCGCAGGGTGATCCACACGTGGTCGTCACCGCGCGCCGCGATCCGCGCGAGCACCTCCCCGGCGACGTCGGCGGGGCGTGCCGTCCCGGAGCGGTAGAGGCGGGCGAGACTCCCCAGGTCCAGGCGAAGCGGACTGTCCATGCTGTTCAGGGTGGGATGCGGCATATGCCTTTCCTGTGGGTACGTGGTTCCGGTGCCTGACGGGCAGGCACCGGTGCGCGGGCCGGCTCACGAGGGACGGCGTACGGCGTGCCCCGCGAGCCGGTGCGGACCGGTGCCCGGCCGGTGCGGCCGTGCGGCCGGTTCGCGGGGCGGCGCTCACGAGGTGGCGGGGGCCGCCGACGGATCCGCGGTGGCCGGTCTCGCGGCGGCCGGCTCGGGTTCGCCGGCGGCGACCGGCGTCTCGTCCGACGGCTTGGGCTTGAGGAGGATGAAGGCGAGCAGGATCAGTCCCGCGAGGAGGTAGCCCAGGGAGACCTGGCCGTTGGCGTTCCACTCGACCCGTTCACCGTGGATCAGCCCGACGAAGGCGAGGGCCGCGCCGGCGAAGGCGTACCCGGCGGCCCACAGGAACGACCGGTCGATGACGAAGGCCGTGATCGAGCCGAGCACCAGGCCGGCGAGCACGGCGCCCCCGCCGAGCAGGGCCGTTCCCTCGTAGACCGTCCCGCTCCGCGCGATCGTGTCGTACCCGACCTCCCGCGCGCTGGTGCCCGCGGCGGCGAGCGCGTTGTCCATGTAGCCCTGCGCCCAGGAGGCGATGTTGGGGATGATCGCGATCACCACGGCCACCGCGTGCGCCTTCGGCACCGACTGGAAGGCCTGGGCGCCGATGAGCAGCCCGATGTAGAGCAGGATCGGCACGATCGCGGGCGTCGGCAGCACCGCGCCCAGCAGCGCGAACATGCCGAGGAAGCAGAACAGCGCGATCACGACGCCGCTCGCCATCGAGTAGCTCGTACGCCCGCCCGCGGACTTCCACCCCGGGTGGCCGATGTAGACGGCGGGCGGGAACGGCGAGCCCAGCATCGAGCCGACCACCGCGCCCGCGCCGTCGGCCAGCAGCACCGAGCGCAGGTTGTAGGAGTCGCCTGCGGCGGCGGCGCTCTCCACGTTGCTCATGCCCTCGGTGAAGTTGTAGATGCCGAGGGGGATCGCGGTGGCGAGCAGCGGCGAGACCTGGCCGAGCCCTTCGAGGAGGCGGTCGATGTTCAGCGACGGCAGGCTCACCGCGATGTTCTCGGCGGCGGCGCCCACGTCGGCGGGGTTCATGTAGCCGCCGATCCAGGCGATCGCGGTACCGGCCAGGAGCGCGGCGAGCCCGACGGGGATGTTGCCAGGCAGCCTCAGGTCGGTGAAGAAGCCGACCATGATGATCACCAGCACCGGCAGCGCGATCCAGGCCGCCTCCCACATCTGCGCGGCGGGCCGCATCGAGATGAAGGCGATCGAGATGCCCGCCAGGGTGCCGAGCATCGCCGCCCTGGGGGTGAGGCGGCGGATGTACGGGCCCACGAAGGCGCCGATCAGCACGATGACGCCGATGATGAAGCACCAGGCCAGCCCTGCCACCCAGGCCTGCAGGGGGTTCCTCGTGGCCAGGTAGGTCGGCAGCATGATCACGAACACGACGATGAACATGTGCGGGACGCTGGGGCCGTACGGCATCGCGCACACGTCGGTGCGGTTCTCGCGGCGTGCCAGCCGCCGGGCGAGGTAGGTGTAGTAGACGTTGCCGATCAGGAGCTGGATGCCCATCGCCGGGAGGATGACGCCGAAGACGTCGGAGCCGGGCAGGTGGACGACCCCGAGGCAGAGGCCGCTCAGCACCAGCACGTTGACCATCACGTTGAAGCCGAGGCCGAAGAAGGCGTTGGTGTCCCCGCCGACCCACCAGGGGAGTTCGAGTCGGGTGGGGCCGGTTGTCGTGGTCATCGGTCAGCTCCGCGTCTCGAGTGCCTTGAGATAGCCGCCGGAGGGGGCGACCCAGCCGAAGATGCCGCCCTGGGCGGCGATCATTTCGAGCCCGTACCGCTGGAACTCGGCGAAGTAGGAGCCCACGCAGTCGGACAGGACCAGGCACTCGTAACCCCGGTCGTTCGCCTCGCGGACGGTGGTGTGCACGCACACCTCGGTCGTGACGCCGGTGACGATCAGGCTGCGGATGTCCGCCGCCCGCAGGATCCGGTCCAGGCCGGTGGCGTGGAAGGAGCCCTTGCCGGGCTTGTCGACGACGAGCTCGCCCTCGGCGGGGGCGAGCTCGTCGATGATGTCGTGGCCGTACTCGCCGCGGATCAGGATCCGTCCCCCCGGACCCGGATCGCCGATGCGCAGCGAAGGCGCGCCGCGGTTGAGCTTGGCGGACGGGCAGTCGGACAGGTCGGGCAGGTGCCCCTCGCGGGTGTGGATGACGGTCATCCCCGCCGCGCGGGTGGCGGCCAGCACCTCCTGGAGCGGCGGGATGACCCGCCGCAGCATGGACACGTCGTTGCCCAAGGTCTCCCCGAAGCCCCCGGGCTCGACGAAGTCCCGTTGCATGTCGATGAGCAGCAGCGCTGTGTGTCGCGGGTCGAACCCGTATGCGTACGGCTCGGCCTCGACGAGAAGCGGATCGGACACGTTGACTCCGTTCCTCGGATCCTCCTTTTGTCGATTGTCGACAAGATTGTGTCGGCGGTTTTCCCGCCCGGTTACGCTTCTGTTAGCGGATCGGCTCGGAGCGTGAGGAGACCCCGGCCGGGACGGTCAGCCGATGTAGGTGCGCGCCCCGTGCCGGGACAGGGCCTCCAGCGCGGTGGCCGGGTCGCCGGAGGCGATGGCGTCGAAGAGCCGCCGGTGCCGCTCCACCCCCTCCGACGGGGCCCGCTGCTCGGCCTCCCTGCGCAGGTTCGCGGCCATGTAGAGCTGCAGCTTCAGGATGACGGGCTCGTACGCCATCAGCAGCTGGCGGTGGCCCGCCAGCGCGACGAGCGCGACGTGGAAGCGCCGGTGCGCCTCGTTCTCGCCGAGCGGGTCGTCCAGCCGCACAGCCGACGCCATACCCTCCAGGGCCTCGGCCAGCGCGGTCATGCCGTGCGCGTCGGGGAGCGGCAGCGCGGTCTCGACCGCGTAGCGTTCGAGCACGTCGCGCAGCCCGAACAGCTCGTCCACGTCCTCCCCGGTCAGCTCTGTGACGCGGGCTCCCCGCCGGGGGAGGTGCTCCACCAGCCCCTGCTGCCCGAGCGACCGCAGCGCCTCGCGCAGCGGTGCCCGGCTGATGCCGAACCGCTGGGTGAGCTGCTCCTCGATCAGCCGCTCGCCCGGCGCGAGGGCACCGGAGAGGATCTCGTGACGGAGCCGTCGCATCGAAAGCTCGACCAGGCTGGGGTGTCTCAGCTCCCCATCGGGTTCCACCCGTCCATCTCCCCTTGACTCTCGGCGTGTGGAACAAACTCTCTCAGAGATCGGCCGGATTCCCGCGCGCGGGACGGCGGCGCGACCGGGGACGCCGGTCGCGCGCTCGCCGGGGGTGTGTCACTCCCGCAGGGCTCTCAAAGCTCGGGCAGGGTCTGCCCGCTCGCCCAGTCGAGCAGGCGCGTCGCGCTCTGGAAGCGCCGGTCGGCGTTGGACTCGCCGAGGATGACGCCCACGAGGCGATGGCCGTCACGGTCGGCGGCGAACGACAGGCAGTATCCGGCGGCACGGGTGTAGCCGGTCTTCAGGCCCATGACCCCCGGCGTCTTGCCGAGCAGCTTGTTGGAGTTGGTCCAGGAGTGGGCCCGGTGCACCTTGGACTTCGCCACGACGTGGCGCCTGGTGGAGGCGATGGCCCGCAGCAGCGGGTCGCGGAGCGCGAGATCGGCCAGCTTCGCCTGGTCCAGGGCGGTGGAGTAACCGGGGCTCGGCTTCGGCAGGCCGTCGGCGTTGGCGTAACGGGTGTCGACCAGCCCCATCGAGCGGGCCGTGGCGTTCATCTTCGCCACGAACTTCGTGTCGCCGGGACCGTAGACGCGGGCCAGGGCGTGGGAGGCGTCCGCCCCGGAGGGGAGCATGACGGCGTAGAGCAGGTCCCTGACGGTCAGCCGCTCCCCGGCGCGCAGGGAGGCGTGGGTCGCGCCGTTCGCCGCCGCGTGCCGCACGTCCGCGGCCTGGATCGTGACGGTGTCGCCCAGTTTCGCCTGTCTGAGGACGACGTACGCCGTCATGACCTTGGTCAGGCTGGCCACCGGCATCCGCTTGCCCGCCTGCTTGCTCAGGTGGACCGTTCCCGTGCTCGCGTCGTAGAGGTACGCGGCCCGCCCCGGCACCGAGGGCACGGAGACGCGCCGCTCCGCGACGGGCGCGGCGGTGGCCGGGACTCGCACCGGAGACCTGTCGAACAGTGCCGGTGCCGGGGCCGTCGCGGCCGGTGCGGGCACCGGGGACACGGTGACCAGGGCGACCGCGGTGACCGCGGTGACCAGCGCGGCGCGGACTGTGAGGCGTGTTCCCCCGTGATGCATGCGAGCCATGCTGACAGAGGTCACCGTTGATATGCGGAAGTTGACGGTTTGGCTATGGAAAAGTTGACATCGGTGCCGTGGGGGGACGCGAAGGGATGATCGCGGCGATGCTCCCGCCCGACATATCCGGATATACGTTGACCTGCGGATCAGGCGGCGGTCAGTCTCTCCGCCTCGCGGCGGGCGGCGCGGCGGCGGCGCCAGCGGACGAACCCGACGACCGCCGCGACCGCCACCAGCGCGGCCAGGCCCGCCAGGAGCGGCGAGCGCGCGGCCAGCCCCAGCCAGCCCCAGATCACCGAGTACAGGCCGAACGAGGTCACCGGCACCCAGGTCAGGCAGCCGAGCGCGCTGGCCACGACGTACCAGGGATAGGAGATCCGCAGCACCCCGGCCACCCAGGGCAGCGTGTGGCGCAGCCCCGGCACCCAGAAGCAGGCGTAGACGGCGAGCGCGCCCCACTTCCTGACGACGTTCTCGACCCGGGTGATGTTCTCCTGGCCGATCCTGGCGCCCAGGCGCGAGGTGTAGAGCCTGGAGCCCAGGACGTGGCCGATCCAGTAGTAGGCCTGGAACGCGCCGAACAGGGCCACGCCGCCGACGATCACCCAGAGCCACAGGGGCATGCCCAGGAAGGACGCGGAGGCCGGGTCGGGGATGCCCGCCACAACAGGTCGCACTCTGAACATCACCACCACGGTCGTTCCCGTTACCTGACTTGATATTAGGGCAGGCTTACCTGCGCCGGCATGGCGGAGCCCCTCTGACGTCCCGGCTGCAAGCGGACGTCAACTCCAAGGCAAGAACCGTGGCGTACACCTTGGGAGTAACGAAGAAAGGTGTCTGTCATGAGTCCGCGTAGCAGTGTGGCGCCGGTGGTGGCGAGTGGGACCGCGAGCGCCGTCAAGCTGCTCATCGCCACCCTCGCCTTCGCCGGAGCCTACCTGGGGGTGGAGGCCACCTACGGCACCCCGGCCCCGGCCCCGACCGGCGCGGCGGCGCAGGCGCAGGCGCCGGTACGGACGGTGGAGCTGTCATCGCGGTCGATGCAGGCCACCGAGCAGGTCCCGGCCGCCACCGAGCGCGTCCCGGCCGTCGCGGAGCGCGCCTCGGCCGTCACCGAGCGGGTCTCCGCCTCGGGCAGGCTTCCTGCCTCGGGTAAGGCTCCCGCCTCGGACGAGGTCACGGCCTCCGGTACCGTCCTCGCCTCCGGCACGGTCTCCGTCAGCGCGATCGACGCGCTCGGCCCCTGCGACAGGCCCTACCAGGTCCGCAGCGTCATCGACAACGACGACCCCCGGGCCACCGTCTCCTACGGCTGGCGCCTGGAGCGCTGGAGCCCGGGCACCCGCCGCTGGCAGGCCTACCTGGGCACCGGGTCCGGCTTCTCCGGCGGGAGCCAGACCGTCGAGTGGCAGCCCAGGGTCGTCAACAACCCCGGCTGGTACCGGGTCGTGCTGTCGGTCCCCGGCGACGCCCCGCTGCGCAGCGAGAAGTTCCTCGTCAGCTGCTGATCCACCGGCCCCCGGCCCTCCCGGGGTGACGCCACGAGAAGGCGCCGCCCCGGAGAAGCGTCACTCCCGGAAGGCGCCACCCCGGGGAAGCCACTCTCTGGAAATCACCCTCCGGAGAAGCACTCCCCGGAAATCACCCTCGAAGAAGCGCTCCTGGAAAGCGCACCCTCCGGGGAAGTACCTTCTGGAGAAGCGCCCCCGGAAAGCACCCTCCCGGAAAGCGCCCGGGGAAGTCTCAGCCGCCGAGGGAGCGCCGGGCCGCCTCCACCCACCGCTCCACGCCGACCCGTTCGGCCACCGCGAGGGCGTTCTCGTAGTGCGGCCTCACCGCGTCGGCGAAGCCCAGCCGCAGCGCCAGGTCGCCCAGGGTCAGGGCGACCGGCCAGAGGGCGACCACCCCGGTCCCGGCGCCCGCGATCCGGTCGGCGAACGGCTTCAGCGTGTCGTACGCCTCGATCATCCGCTCCCGGTCGTCCAGCAGCATGCCCGCCAGGGCCCGCCAGATCATCGCCAGCTCGTAGAGGAAGTCGGGCCGCACGGGCGTCTTCACCGCGATCACGGCCCTGGCGTCGCGGTGGTGGCCCGCCGAGGCGAGGGCCACCGCGTAGGCGTCGAGGGTCCACTTGGCCCCGCGCTGGTGCGCCTCGGCCAGCGGCTCGACCATCTCGGCGGCCTGCCCGTTCACCAGGTGCAGGCAGAACGTGGTGATCAGAGGCAGGTCCTGGCGGCCCTCCAGCATCCCGGCCTTGGCGGTGAGCCGGGCGGCGTCGCGGTAGGCGCGCTCGGCCCCGGCGAAGTCACCGGCGATCATCAGGCGCTGCCCGGCGTACCAGGCGACCACGGCGGCCGGCGCGGACAGGCCGTACTGCCTGGCCATCTTCTCGGCGGCGGCCACGTGCGCGTCGGCCTCGGCGAACGCGCCCGAGGCGGCCGCGCACTCCATCAGCACCAGGTGGGCGAGGGCCTGCACCGAGATCTGCCCGGTCGTCTTGCCGACCTCCAGCAGCTCCCTGCCGATGACCTCGCGCTCGCCCACCGGGGTGATGCCGTACGACTGGCGCAGCCGCCCGCTCAGCGCGGTCGCCAGCAGGGCGGGGTCACCGGAGCGCCGGGCCAGTTCCTCGGCCTCCAGCGAGGCCTGCTCGCCCCGGGGGGTGGCCGAGCCCTCCAGCTCCAGGGCGAGCGTGGCCAGCAGGCTCGCCCGCAGCGACTGCTCACCGGCTGGCAGCTCGACCAGCGCCTGCTCGGCGACGTCGACGATCTCCCAGGCGGTACGGGTGAAGTCACGGGCCATGCCCTTGTGCGGCACCGCCAGCGAGGCGGCCACCCGGGCGGTGAGCTCCAGGTTGCCCAGCGGCAGCGCCGCGTCCATCGCCTCGCGCCGCCGCCTGCGGGCCGCGGCCATGTCGCCGCAGAGCGCCAGCGCCTTGATCAGCCGCAGGGTGAGCAGCAGCCGCTCCCTGGTGCTGTCGGGCGTGTGGGTGATGCCCGACCTGTCGAAGGCGGCGATGGCCTGCTCCCACAGGGTGGCCGCCTCGCGGTGGGCGAAGCGCCGCTCGGCCTGCTCGGCGGCGAGCCCGGCGTAGTGCACAGTCTTGCCGGCGGTCTCGCTGGTGCCCGCCGAGTCGTAGTGGTGGGCCAGCGCGGCCACGTCGCCGGGGTTCCTGCGCTCGATCACCGAGGCCACCGCGGCGTGCAGCCGCGAGCGGCGCAGCCGGGAGGCGTCGGAGTACAGGGTGTCGCGGACCAGGTCGTGGTCGAAGCGGAGCATGCCGGGCCCCGGCTCGGTGACCAGGCCGGCGAGCAGCGCCGCCTCCACCGCGTCGACCACGGCCTCCTCGTCGCCCGAGACGTCGACCAGCACGTCCACGTCGACGTCGCGGCCGATCACCGCGGCCTGCAGCAGGATCTGCTGGGCGATCGTGGGCAGCCGGGAGATCCGCCTGCGCAGCACGTCGCGGACGCCGGAGGGCACGCCGGAGATCACCTCGGCGGCCGTCGCGCGGTCGCTCACCGCCTCGGCGTCGAGCAGGCGGACCGTCTCGCGGACGAAGAAGGGGTTGCCGCCGGTGCGCTCGACGATGCTGTTGACCGCGTCCTCGTCGACCTCGCGCACGCAGGTCGCCCTGACCAGCTCGGCCACCGCCTTGGTGTCGAGCCCGGTGAGGCCGACCCGGACCGGACCGAGCCTGGCCAGCGCGGCCAGCACGTCGGCCTGCTGTTCGCTCAGCTCGCTGTCGCGGCAGGTCACCACGAGCAGCACCCGGCTGGTGGCGAGCAGGCTCGGCAGCGCGCGCAGCAGCGCGAGCGTCTGGTCGTCGGCCCAGTGCAGGTCCTCCAGGGTGAGCAGGATCGGCGTCTCCTTGGCGACGGCGGCGAGGTAGCCGCCCACCGCCCGGTGCAGCCGGAATCCGCCGGAGGCCTGGTCGTCGTCGGGCTCGGGGGCCGCGTCGTCGAGGAGCGGGGCGAGCAGCGAGGCGTACTCGCCGGGCCCGGCCGCGTTCACCAGGGTGCGCAGGATCTCCACCCAGGCCCAGCCGGGAGGCGTGGCACTGCTGTCGGGGCAGGCGCCGGAGGAGATGCCCCACCCGTCGTCGGACAGCCGCCTGATGAGCTGGCGTACCAGCGTGGTCTTGCCCGCGCCCGCGTCGCCGCTGATGACCGCGACGGTGAAGCGGCCGGTCCTGGCCGCGGCGGTGGTGAGCCTGCCCAGTTCGGCGTCGCGGCCGACGAACGGCTCCGGCTCCAGCGGGGGCAGCTCCACCTGGGCCACCGTGGGCCTGGGCGGCCAGGTCTCCGCGGCCACCTGCTGGCGCTGCCTGGACGGCGGCGGGGTGGCGAGCTGCAGGCCGGGGTCCTGGGACAGGATGTCGGACTCCAGCTTGCGCAGCGCCGGGCCCGGGTCGATGCCCAGCTCGTCGGAGAGGATCGTGCGCGCCCGGCGCAGCGCCGCCAGCGCGTCGCCCTGCCGCCCGCAGCGGTACAGGCCCAGGGCGAGCAGCCGCCAGCCCTCCTCGCGCAGCGGGTGCTCGGTGGTCAGCGCCTCCAGATCGGGCACCGCCTCGGCGGGCATGCCCATCCGCAGGCCGCTGTTGGCGTGCCGCTCGCGGGCCACCAGGCGCAGCTCGGTGAGCCGGTTGACCTCGGCCTCGGCCCACGGCTGGTCGGCGAAGTCGGAGTACGGGGTGCCGCGCCACATGCCCAGGGCCTTCTCCAGGCGGGCCTGGGCGGAGGCGGGGTCGTCGCCCTCAAGGTGCTCCCCGGCGGTGCGGACCAGCGTCTCGAAGCGGAGCGCGTCGACCTGGTCGGGAGCGGCGCGCAGCGCGTAGCCCGAGGCCACGGTCACCAGCAGCCGGTTGGGCCCGCCGCGCGGACGGCCCGGCTCCAGCACCCTGCGCAGCCGGGAGATGTAGACCTGAAGGCCCGACTGGGCGCCCTTGGCCGCGTCGTCGTCCCACAGGTCGTACAGCAGGGAGTCGACGGGGACGACCTGCCCGCGCGCGACGAGCAGGCGTGCCAGGACCGCACGTTGACGAAGCCCGCCCAGGTCGAGCTCGTCATCACCGGAATGCGCCTCGACCGGGCCGAGAACTCGGAAAGCCACCATGTCAGCCGCCACGCTATGTGGGCCTTCCAATCGCATACAAGGTATTTCCCAATCTAGCGACTGATCGACTCCTTTTCAGGAGCCGATGCGGCGTTCTCGCGCCTGCGCAGGAACGTCCACGCACCCAGCGCCAGCCCGCCGAAGGGGATTTCGACAGTGTAGGTCCAGAACCCGAACAGCAGGGCGGCGGCGGTGGCGGAGTCCAGCGGAGCCCCGAAGAAGACCAGCGCGCCGATGGTTCCGGCCTCCATTATCCCCGTACCGCTGGGAGTCACCAAAGCCGTGGTCAGCACCCGGGACAGCGCGAAGGCGGCGATCGACTGCGCCAGGCCGGGATAGGCGCCGGTCGCGTGCAGGCAGACGACGAGGATGAGCCACTGGAAGCCGAGGAAGAAGACCATGCCCAGCGTCAGCCCGGCCCAGCGGCTCCGCACGATCTCGGAGGTGTCGGCCCGCAGTTTGGTCAGCGCCTCGGAGGCGGCGCGCTCGCCGGGACGGATCCGGCGGGGGAGCACACGGGCCAGGGCGTCGAGGCCGCGGCCCAGGACGCCGGCGGCGCGGTCCCAGTAGAGGGCGACGGTCACCACGGCGACCAGCACCAGGATGGACAGCACCCCCACCCAGCCCGCCCTGGTCACCGAGGGGCTGAGCGGCTGCCCGCTGAACAGCAGGGCCACGATGCCCGCCGCGGGCAGCAGGAACCGGAACAGGGTGTTCCAGATGCCGGTGGTCAGCGTGGAGACCACCACCGCCCGGGTCTGGAACCCCCAGCTCCTGGTCATCGCGAACGTCATCGCCACCCCGGCCGCGCCGCCGAAGGGGAGCAGGTTGCTCACCGCGCTGCCGCTCGCGTTCAGCGTCAGGGCCTGCAGGTGGGTCAGCCCGGGAAGGGAGGCGGTCAGCACGAACGTGTACGCGAGCAGGCTGAGCAGCCAGACGGCGGCCATCAGCGCGACCTCCCCGCCACCCAGCGCGGCGAACTGCGCGCCGATCTGCGCCCAGGAGACGTGCTTGCCCGTCAGCGCCGCCACGACCTGGGGCATGAAGAACACGAGCGTGGCGGCGAGTGCCAGGGACACCACCGACAGCCCGACCTGGAACAACCTGCTCTTCATGCGACCCGCCCGCTCCTCATCCGGCATCCCCGGTCAAGTCTGCCGGTCCCGTTCTCATCCTTTGGGAGGAACTTCGAAGGGGTGCCTCAGCCGGGATCCCAGGGGGGCGTCCCGGCGGACGTACCACTCGGTGCCGAAGACGAGGCGGTACAGGGGCTGAGGGATCTTGAGCATCACCCCGAGCGTGCGGGTGTCGGCCCCGGTGGCCTGGGAGGCGTGGGCGGCCATGCTCGCCCGCTTCTGGCGGGCGAAGCGCCGCACCGGGACCCGGTGGGTGATCACCTCGCCGGGGGAGTACGCCCGCTCGAAGGCCCGGATGTCGAGCTGCGGGTAGAACCTCCTGACGAGCCGCAGCCCCCGCAGCAGGGGGTCGCGGTTGACGGTGGCCTCCAGCACGATCGGGGTCCGCGCGATCTCGGCGGCCCGGCCGCCGACCCGGTGCACCTGGACGTGATCGGGGTGGCCGTAGCCGCCCGCCGGGTCGTAGGTCGTCAGCAGGTCGGCCCTCTCCTCGGTGAGGATGGCGGCGAGCCGCCGGGCGGCCTCCTCGGCGTCGGCGTCGATGAAGGCGTCGTCGGGCCGGTCGTCGGCGACCCCGCCGCCGGGCGCGAGCCCGGAGTCGCCGTAGCCGAGGTTCACCACGCGGGCGCAGCCGAGCGCCGCCGCCGATTCGTACAGCTCGGCCATGCGGGCGGCGCCCAGCGCCTCGCCGGGTTCGAGGTCGGCCTGGCCCCGCTCTCCCGAGGTCGCCACGACGAGCACCACCCGGTGCCCCTCGGAGGCGAGCATCGCCATGGTGCCCGCGGTCAGCAGGGCCTCGTCGTCGGGATGGGCATGGAAGAACACTGCTGTCTTGACGCTGCTGATCAGGCTCACTCCGTTCGCGCGACTCGGACGCGCCCTCGCGGGCACGCAGGCATGATCTCACGCGGGTCTACGCTGGCACGGTGAGGATCCTCCACATCAGTGACTGTTACCTGCCGCGTCTCGGCGGGATCGAGGTGCAGGTCGCCGATCTGATCCGGGCGCAGCGGGAGGCGGGCCACGAGGTCGAGGTGGCGACCGCGACCCCGGGGGAGAGCCTTCCCGGGGTGCGCAGGATCGTCGCGAGACTCCCCTTCGACCTGCCGGTCCACCCGTTCGGGACGGGCCACCTGCTCCGCCTGCTGAGAGCGCGGCGCCCCGACGTGGTGCACGTGCACACGGGCGCGGTGTCGCCGTTCGCCTGGATGGGCGTGCGGGCGGCGGCCCGCGCGGGCCTGCCCGTGGTCGTCACCGTGCACAGCATGTGGGACCCGGTCACGCGGGCGGTCTACCGGGGGTTGCGGCTGCTGTTCGGATGGCACCGCTGGGGGCTGGTGGGCACCGCGGTGAGCGAGGCCGCCGCCCTGCCGATCCGCGCGGTGGCCGGGCCCGGCGTGCCGGTGCACGTGGTCTCCAACGGCCTCGACCTCTCCGGCTGGCGCTCGGCGCCTCTTTCCCCGCCCCCTCCGCCGTCCCCCGCCGATTCTGTACGGCCCGAGCCGGTGCACGTCGTCGCGGTGGGACGGCTCGCGCCCCGCAAGCAGCCGGTCCGGTTGCTGAGGCTGCTGAGGGAGGCCCGAGCCCAGGTGCCGCGGGAGACGCCGATGCGGGCGACCGTCGTCGGCGACGGCCCGGCCCGGTCGCAGATGGAGCGCTACCTGAGGGCCAACGGCATGACCGGCTGGGTCTCGCTCCCCGGCCGCTACAGCCGCGAGCAGATCCGCGAGCTGCTCGTCTCGACGGACGTGTTCGTCGCCCCCGCGCCCCGCGAGTCCTTCGGGCTGGCGGCGCTGGAGGCGAGGGCGGCGGGCGTACCGGTGGTGGCGCGCGCGCAGAGCGGGGTGGCCGACTTCGTACGGCCGGGCAAGGAGGGGCTGCTCGGCGGGAGCTTCGACGAGCTGGTCGCGTCGGTGGCCAGGCTGGTCCGCGACCGCGAGCTGCGCGAGTCGATCGCGGCGAACAACCGGGAGACCGAGCCCGTCCGCAGCTCCTGGCCCGCGGTGCTCGAAGGCTTCGAACGCTGCTACGAGCAGGCCCGCGCCGCGCGGTCGAGGTGAGGCGGACGGTGCCGCGGCCAGGGGGGAGACGCGCGAGGCCCCTGCCGTGCGGTGGCAGGGGCCTCGATGGAACTCGGTGGAACTCGGTGGAACTCGGTGGAACTCGGTGGAGATGTTCGGTACGGCCGCCGCGCCGCACTGCCCCCCGCAGGCGGGGCGGCGGCCGTACCCGGAATGCCTCCTGTCACCAGGAGGCGCGAGTCCGGATGACGGGTTCGTCCAGGAGCGGGCGCCTAGGCGCAGGCCGCGGCGAGCTTGGTGCTCGCCTCCTGGACCTTCGTCGCCAGCGATCCCGCGGCCGCGGCGGCCGCGGCCGGATCGTTCGGGTCGATCTTGACCGACTCGAACGAGGTGGCGAGGTCGGTGAGGGCGGTGGCCACCTTGCCATCGGCCGTGCCCGCCAGCGCCTTGAGATCGGCGGCGAGCTTGGCGGTGGCGTCGTTGTACTTGTTGAGGTCACCGGCGCTCGCCGCCGCAGCGGTGGTGAAGTCGGCGAAGGGCTTCGACCAGGCGGCCTCGTTGCAGACCGCGCTGTTGGCGGACGACGCGCCGCAGGCGGCGGTCATCGATATGAGAGCGACTCCCGCGGCGGCGACGGCGAGGCGGCGGGGAGAGAGGGCGCGGAACATTTCTGCCTTTCCTTGCATTTCGTGACAGTTGGAACTGTAGGCAGGGTTCCTTGCGGATCACTTTCATGGCGCTTACAACAGTGGCTCGTGTGACCTGACGTGATTTCGCCCCCGCCGTGGGTAAGGGCGGGGTATGGCTGAGGCGATCGTCGATCCCGGTTCCGGTCAGCACTCGCTCAAGCGGGTCATCGGGCGCAAGGTCCTCCTTCTCTTCGTGGTGGGCGACATCCTCGGGGCGGGGATCTACGCCCTGGTGGGGAAAGTCTCCGGGCACGTCGGCGGAGCGCTGTGGGTGCCCTTCCTCGTGGCCTTCGTGCTGGCGGCGCTGACGGCGACCGCCTACGCCGAACTTGTCGGCAAATATCCGCAAGCAGCAGGCGCCGCACTTTATGCGAATAAAGCGTTCAATATTCCCTTCGTCACTTTTATCGTGGCGTTCGCGGTGCTGATGAGCGGGATCACCTCGGCGAGCGCGGCCGCGCGGGCCTTCGGCGGCGACTACCTCGGGGAGTTCGTCACGCTGCCGGTCGTCGTCGGCGCGTTCATCTTCCTCGGCCTGGTCGCGCTGGTGAACTTCGCCGGGATCTCCGAGTCCGTCAAGGTCAACGTGGTGCTGACGATCATCGAGGCGTTCGGCCTGCTGGTCGTCATCGCGATCGGGATCTTCGCCCTGCTCTCCGGTGACGGCGACCCGTCGCGGGCCCTGGAGTTCCACCCGGCCAACGGCGCCTTCCTCGGCGTCCTGGGCGGTACGGCCCTCGCCTTCTACGCGCTGCTCGGCTTCGAGGACTCGGTCAACCTCGCGGAGGAGACCAGGGACCCGCAGCGGGACTTCCCCCGCGCGCTCTTCGGCGGCCTGGCCATCGCGGCGATCATCTACCTGGCGGTCGCGTTCACGGCGACCATGCTGGTCGACACCAAGACGCTGACGAACTCGTCAGGCCCGCTGCTGGAGGTCGTCAAGGTCGCCGGGCTGGCGTTCCCGCCCAAGCTGTTCGCCCTGATCGCGCTGCTCGCGGTGGGCAACACCGCGCTGATCAACATGCTGATGGCCTCGCGCCTGGTCTACGGCATGGCGCGTGAGGGAATCGTGCCGCGGGTCTTCGCGGCGGTCCATCCGACGAGGTCCACCCCGTGGGTGGCCATCGTCTTCACCGTGGGTGTCGCGGCGGTGCTGGTCGCCACCGGCGACGTGGGCGGCCTGGCCGACACCACGGTGCTGTTGCTGCTGTGCGTCTTCACGCTGGTCAACGTGGCCGTGCTGATCCTCCGCAAGGACCGGGTGGAACACGATCACTTCCGGGCGCCGAGCTGGATGCCGGCCCTGGGGGCGGTGGTCTGTTTCGTCCTGGTGCTTCCGGTCACCGGCAGGAGCGTGGACGTCTACGTCCGCGCGGGAGTGCTGCTCGTGATCGGGGTGGCTCTCTGGTTCGTCAACCGGTTGTTCCTCTCAGAAGGGCAGCGCCCGTCCTGAGGGGGTACGGAGGTCCAGGGCGATGGGTTTCCGGGGCGGCCGGGGCTTTTGGAGGATAAGAACCTTTTTCATGTGATACTCCCTCTTTGTTGGAGTTTGAGAGAGACTACGTCACCTGACCGACTTTTTCACGGATTTTTTACCAAGCACGTGCAGGTCTGGGGTGGGATCAGGGGTCGTAGGGGTTACCAGAGTGTGCGGAGGTCTGACCTCTGGCGTCCCAGCCGTGTCATCGAGGGCTCTGTCATGGCGTTTGGGGGGTAATGGTGGGCCGTGTCCGCACAGTAAGCGGCCCGTGTTTCCGGCGAGGACACCGCGTGTTCCAAATCCGCGTCCTCGACGCCGCACACGGTACGGCGGGGCGGTTACGCGGCCGGGCGGAGACGCCGCCCGTGTCAGGTGTGCCGGCCGCGTCCGGCGTGCCTGCCGGGCTGAGGGCCGGGGGCGACCTCGGCGAGGCCGGGGCCGGGTCGGCGACCGGGTCAGCGGCGGAGCATGAAGGCCTTCTGGTCGTCGCCGACCCCCACCGAGCCCACCGCCCACAGCGTGCCGCCGCCCGGCACCCGGGTCAGGCCGGTGCCGCCGACGTCGTCGGTCTCGTCGTACTGCTGGGTGGAGGTGTAGGCGCGGAACAGCGGGCCGTACTCGCGGGACCAGGTGGTGCCGTCGAAGTGGAGGATGAGCACCTGTCCGGCGTGATCGGCGTCGACGCCGCTGATCCACAGGTCGCCGGGGCCGGAGGCGGTGACCCCGTGCAGGCTCCCCCGGGAGAGCGGCACCTCGACGTTCGTCCAGCGGGTCCCGTCCCAGCGCATGACGAGCGGTCGCGTCTCCGCCCGGGCGCCGGACCCGATCTCGCCCTCCGAAGGGGCCGACGGGGCCGATGGTGGCGCGATGATCTGCCCGACCGCCCACACCTCCGACGGCGACACCTGCCAGACCCCGCTGAGACGGCCGCCGGGGATCGGAGGCGTCTCCAGGCTCTCCCATGATCCGGCCGTGCCGTGCCAGACCAGCGGGGTCCGGGTCTCGCTCGTCCCCACCGCCCACACGTGCCCCTTCCCGGAGGTGATCGCCTCGAAGGCGCCCCCGGTGCTCAGCGCGTTGCGGAACTCGCCGCCCGCCCACTCCAGGACGACCGCGCCGGAGGGGCCGTTCGCGGCGAACCACGCGTCGCCGCCGCTCGTCGCGACGTCCGCCAGCCGGTAGTCCTCGGCCACCCCGAAGGGCCGGTGCGGGGCCCAGGCCCGCCCGTTCCAGTGCGCGGCGAACGCGCCCGGCCCGTTGCCGACCACCCACACGTCGTCGGGTCCGGCCGCGCCGACCCCCTCCAGGCGCTGGGCGCCTGCCTCCGCGCCCAGGGACACCTCCCGCCAGCGGCTCCCGTCCCAGCGGAGGACGGCGGGCGTGCCCTCCCGGTCCTCCGCGCTGTCCTGGTATCCGACGGCCCAGGCGTCACGGGGCCCGGTCGCCGCCACGTCGAGCAGCGCCGTGCCGCCCGGCAGCTTCGCGTCTCCCACGGCCGCCCACTCGGCGGACGCGGCGACCGCCCCGGTCGCCACCGGGCTCGCCGAGGGGCTCGGGGAGGCGGAATTCGGGGGGAGGGGGCTGTGCGAGGCCGTACCACCCGGCGCCGGGGTCGCCGGGAGCGCCGGGGTCGCCGGGGGCACCGGGGGCACGGCCGGAGCCGCGCCGCACGCGGCGATCAGGAGCGTTCCGACGACCAGGACCGCCACCGGGCGCGTTTCGACCATGTCACCATTGTTCCGCATGCCTTCGTCGTCCGGCCGTGCTCGCGATGATTAGAACCGCCTGGCTGGGGCACCGGGGACGTAGGCGGGAGAGGATGCCGATGTCGAAGGCTGAGGAGGACGCGAGATTCCGCGTTCGAGCCGACAAGCACAGCCAGTTCACCGCCCTGCACGCGGTGGGGGCACTGGACTACGGGTCCTCCCCCCTGCTGAAGGAGCAGGCCGACGTCGCGCTGGGGGCGATGGACCACCCGCGCCTGGTGATCGACCTCACCGGGGTCACCTTCTGCGACTCCACCGGGTACGGCGTGCTCATGTACGCGCTCACCCGCGTCCGCCGGCTCGCGGGATCGCTGGTCCTCGTCGGCCTCTCCGCCGTGATGAGGCAACGGCTGAGGCGCCTGGGGGTGGCCGAGCTGTTCGACACCCGGCGTACGGTCGAAGAGGCGGTGGAGGCGTTTCCCGAGACGACGTGAACAGCCGTGCTTCTCCGCACCGGGGCGATTCGCGCCGTATGAGACAGTTATGGTTGCTTGGGCAGAGGGTCGGTCAGAGGGTTGGTCATGTTCGTGGGAGATGAGCCGGAGTCGGTTTTTACCGCCACCTCCGGACTGCACGGTACGACGCTCGTCGTACGGGCGAGCGGAGAGCTTGACCATTACCACACGTCGGTGCTGCGCGAGGAGATGGGCAGGGCATGGGATTCCCTGCCCACGCCGATGCTGATCCTCGACGTGTCCGACCTGACCTTCTGTGACTCCTCCGGGATCGGGGAGCTGCTCCAGGTGCGCCACCAGGGCCTGAACAGGGGGGTCCGGGTCATCCTCACCGGCGTCCAGGGCAACCTGGCCAGGCGGCTCCACCTGGCCGGCCTGATCCAGGTCTTCGAGGTGTTCCCCTCCGTGGCCGACGCCCTTGAGGTGGCCTGAGGTCCCCCGCCGGACGGCTCCCCGCCGGACGGCTCCCCGCCGGACGGCTCCCCGCCGGACGGCTCCCCGCCGGACGGCCCCTTCGCGGCGATCAGGCCGTCCGCAATGATCTTCGAGGAGTTCCCGCCGGGTCAGGCGGCGGCGTGGGTGGCGTGCTCCTGGCGCAGCCGGACGCCGGTGACGCGTCCCTCGCGCTCGCGGAGGATGGTGCGGAGCACCCGCAGCCCGTCGCGGACGGCGTGCAGGTTGCTGGCGCCGTGGATGCGGCTGCGCTCGTGGCTGGGGACCTCGCGGATGACGAGGCCGGCCTGGGCGGCGCGGATGTTCATCAGGGTCTCGATCTCGAAGCCGTCGCAGTCGAGGTCGAGGGCGTCGAGGTGACGGGCCCAGAAGGCGTTGTAGCCGTAGCACAGGTCGGTGTAGCGGGTGCCGTACAGCCGGTTGGTCATCTTGGTCAGCATCGCGTTGCCGAGCGAGCGGATCGGGCTGATGTCGTCCGAGCCTCCGCCGGGGGCGCAGCGGGACCCCTTGGCGAAGTCGGCGCCCTCGACCAGCGCGGTCACGAAGGCGTGGATCTCCCGGCCGTCGGTGGACCCGTCGGCGTCGATCATGACGATGATGTCACCGGTGGCGGCGGCGAACCCCTCGGTGAGAGCGTTGCCCTTTCCCTTGCGGGTCTGCCTGACGACGCGCAGTCCCGGGCGCAGGGCCTTGGCCACGGCCACCGTGTCGTCGGTGGAGTTGCCGTCGACCAGGATCACCTCGTCGATCCAGGACGGCAGGGTCGCGAAGACGTGGGGGAGGTTCTCCGCCTCGTTCATGGCGGGGACGACCACGCTGACACTGAAGGCGAAAGGGGCGCTTTTCATGGTCACAAGGTCTACCGAACCGCCTGCAGAACACTTGAAAGCCTCTTGCAACCCCGTATACGACGGAGAATCCGCCCCCTGACCTCCCCTTTAGGGTGGAGAGAGCGTCAGAAGGGGAGCGTGCGACCCGAGGGGCTGCGCAGATCGAGCGGCACCGGCTTGCGGGGCGGACGCGGACGTTGCATGACCAGGATCCTTTTCATGGTGCCGCTCCATTCTGGGCTTGATCACCGGGTGTTACCCATGCCAGGCCCAAGAATCACCTATCTCCGTATCACATGAAGAACACTGGCCACACGCTCCGCGGCCGTCGCGACGTCCTCCGCGTGGCCGATGCGTCCCGCCCAGGACAGCCAGAACCACCACTCGCCGTCCTCCTCGTGGGCGGCGAGCACGTCCTCGGTCCTGGCGGGGGCCATGGGGTTGATCACATGGAGCCGTGGATAAAGCCCCGCGGTCGACCTCAGGCGTACCTGGAAGGCGTGCGCCTCCAACTGGGCGGCCAACCGACGCAGGTGGTCGATGCCCTCGCCGCGCTCTGCCATCATCCGGATCACTCCTGGCGGACACTCGTGACTTGCCTCTCTGCAGAGTGCGGTTTCGCGGCAGATGAGGCAATCGGTCCCTCCGCAATCCGTCCAAGGATCAGTGGAATAGACCGGAAAGTCGCTGATGTTCCGTGGAGAAACCGCGAATAAACGAAGCGTCATGCACAGCCGCGTTTACGCTGAGGTGCGTGTTTGTTAATGTCATGTAAACAGCGACCGGGAGGGGCGCCGTGGCCCGAGGTGAGCATTCACCCGCGTGCGCGCGACGGTGGCGGGAGCAGGCGGCCCCCAGGCAGTGGACCCACTGGCAGACCACGCAGGCCATCCACGGCTGCTGCGGGGTGAGCCTGCTCAAGGCACACCGCCTGGCCAGGGGATGGTCGGCCAGGCAGTCGGTGCAGGAGCTGGAGGAGCTCTGCGAGCGCCAGGACCTGGGCGAGGCGCGGGCCAGCATCGACCTGCTCAACGCCTGGGAGAACAACCGGGCACGGCCGCGCCCGCAGACCATCGACCTGCTGGCCCGACTCTACCGCGCGAACGCGGTGCGGCTGGGCCTGGCCGGAGACTACTGCGAGGACGGCGAGGGCGCCAAGGTCGTGGTCGTCTCCGGTGGAGAGGCCCGCGCTCCGTACCAGACGGAGGAGCGGGAACGGTCCGAGGACGACATCGAGCGGCGGGCGCTGTTCCACCACGCCCTGCTCGGCTCGGGGGCCGCGATGAGCGGCCGGCTGCTGGCCGAGGTCGAGCGGACCCGCCAGGACCTGGACCGCACGCTCGCCGTCGCCACCGTCTCCGAGGAGCAGCTCGACCGGCTCGACGAGCAGGTGCTGCGCTACCGGCGCGAGTACATCAGCAGCGCGCCGGTGCCGATGCTCTACCGGCTCATGCTGGAGCTGTCGGACGTCCGGACGCTCTCGCTGGCCCGCCAGCCCGCGATGGCCCAGCGCCGCCTGCTCAACGCCACCGTCATGCTGGCGCTGCTGTCGGCCGACGCGCTGATGAAGCTCGGCGACACCCGCCAGGCCCACGCCTGGTACGGCACCGCGCGCAACGCCTCCGACGACATGGGCGACGTGCGGCTGCGCGCCCTCGTCCGGGCGCAGCAGGCGATGCTCCCCTACTACTACGGCGACCTGGCCGAGACCGTGCGGCTCGCCCGCGAGGCCAGGATGCTCGCCGGCAGCGCGCCCAGTTCCCCGGCGGCGCTCGGCGCGGCGGCGGAGGCGCGGGCGCTGGCCCGGATGGGCGAGCACAAGGCCGCCCGGGTCGCGCTGGCCGAGGCCGAGCGGATCTTCGCCAGGATGCCGCCCGAGGGCCACGACCACCTGGCGTTCCGCTTCTCCGAGCGGCGGCTGCAGTTCTACCGGATCGGCACCCTGATCGAGCTCGGCGAGGACGTCGACTGGAACCCCGGTCCCGCCGGGCCCTCGGTGCCGTACGCCATCGACCCGGTCCTGCTGCTGCTCGACCAGGCCGCGCACCTGGTCCGCGACGGCAAGGTCGACGACGCCTGCCACCTGGCGGAGAAGGCGCTGCTCCAGGTCCCGCCGGAGCACCGCACCTCCATCGTGCTCAACCGCGCGCGGGCGCTGCTGTCGGAGGTGCCGCAGACCAGGCACAGGGCGGCGGCGGTGCGACGCCTGAACGACCTGGTCACCGCCGCGGCACCGGCCAGCTGATGAACTCGCTCGCCGAGGAGGCGTTCACCGTCCTGCGGGAGGTCTGCGAGGACCTCGGCATCGACCACAGGGACGCGGAGCTGCTGCGGGTGCGCAGCAACGCCGTCTTCAAGCTGCGCGGCGAGATCGTGGTCAGGATCGCCACCGCCCCCAACGCGCTGACCCGGCTGCCGCTGGTCCTGGCGGTGGCGCGCTGGCTCGCCGAGCAGGGGTTCCCCGCGGTGCGCCCGGCCGACGAGATCTCCGAGCAGCCGGTGGTGCACGAGGGCAGGGTCGTCACCTTCTGGCAGTACGTCCCGGCGAGCGGCCGTCCCACCACCACCGAGCTCGGCGAGATCCTGCGCAGCCTGCACCTGCTGCCGGTGCCGCCGGTGGCGTTGCGGCGTTTCGCCGACCCGCTGTGCGAGGTGCGCCGCGCCGTGGACCGGTCCGAGGAGCTCACCCCCGGCCAGCGGGCCTGGCTGCGCGACCGCATCGCGGAGCTGACGGAGCGCTGGTCGGACCTCGGCATGGACGACGCGCCGGTGCTGCTGCACGGCGACGCGTGGATCGACAACCTGCTGCGCTGCACGGACGGGCACGTGGTGCTCTGCGACTGGGACGGCGTCGCGGTCGGCCCCCGCGAGTGGGACCTGGTCCACACCTACCACGGCCAGCGGCGCTTCGGCCTCACCGCCGCCGACGTGGACGCCTTCGCCGACGCGTACGGCAGCGACCTGCGTTCCTGGCCGGGATACTCCACCCTCATGGAGGTGAGGGACATCTACGCCGTGGGCATCCACATCCGCAACGCCGCCGCCGACCCGTTCTCCCGGCGCGAGCTTCCCCGCAGGCTGGATTCCCTCACCCGAGGTGAGCAACATGCCCGCTGGTACATGGCCGAACCCGTTACTGTCTCCCAGTAAAGATCTTCAAACGGGGGCATGGTATGCCAAAGGTCACACTGCGTAATACCTTCCACGTCCGCAACACCCCGGAGGCGCTGCGCGCCCATCTGAGCCAGCCGCAGAGCTACGTGGGGCTCTCCCCGATGGTGGTCGCGGTCAAGAACGTCGAGCGGGGCGAGTCCGAGACCCGCTACACCTCGGTCGAGCGGTTCAGGTTCTTCGGTTTCGTCAAGTACGACAACATGATCAAGGTGACGCTGCGGAGCACGCCGCGGACCGTCGAGGGCGAGGTCGACAGCCCCGGCGGGGTGCGCATGGACTACCGGTTCACCCTCAGCGAGAAGGGCGGGGGCACCGAGGTCGAGGACATCCTGGTGGTGCACGCCTGGATCAGGCCGCTGCTGGGCTACGCCGCGAGGAAGGCCCGCGAGGTGCAACTGGCCCGCGCCGGGATCCTGGCCGCCCGGCTGGGTTCCGCTCCCTGAGCTCCCGTCACGGCAGGCGGGCCAGGACCTAGGCTGGGGCGCGTGAGGGCGCCCACGGTCACCGGGAAGGTCATGGCCATCCTCGGCGCGTTCCTGCCGGGAGACGTGCGGCTGACGCTCACCGAGATCTGCCGCCGGGCCGAGCTGCCGCCCGCCACCGGCCACCGGCTGGTCAGGGAGCTGGTGGAGGGCGGGTTCGTGGAGCGGCTCCCCGACGGCTCCTACCGGGTCGGGATGCTCCTGTGGCAGATCGGCGCCCAGGCCGCGGAGCCGAGGGAGCTGCGCGAGCTCGCCCTGCCGTACATGGAGGACCTCTACGTCGCCACCCGCGCGAACGTGCAGCTCGCGGTGCTCCGCGACGACCGGGCGCTGTACGTCGAGCGGCTGCGCGGGCTCACCTCCGTGCCGGTCGTCTCGCGGGTGGCCGGGGAGCTGCCGCTGCACGCGACCGGGGTCGGCAAGGTCCTGCTGGCCTTCGCGGACGCGGAGACGGTGGAGCGGGTGCTCGCCCGGGAGCTCACCCCGCACGCGCCGAACACGGTGGTGGACCCGGCGCGGCTCCGCGGCGAGCTGGAGGAGGTCCGCAGGACCGGGATCGCCCGTACGGACGAGGAGATGTCGGTGGGCACCCGCTCGGTCGCGGTGCCGGTGCGGGGGGCGGGCGGCCGGGTGGTGGCGGCGCTGTCGCTGGTGACCTGGCGGCACACCGCCGACTCGCGACGGCTGGCACCGGCGGTGCTGTCCGCCGCGGCGGCCCTGTCCCGGGACCTCGCCGCCGCCCCCGGCTGAGCGCTCCCGGCCGTTTCGTGCCGTTCGTGCCGCCGGTTTCCGCTGAGCGGAAGGGCGCGCTGTACGGGGGCGGACGGTACGCGATGCTCGGTGCATGCGAACTCAGGTCGGGATCGTCGGCGCGGGACCCGCCGGGCTGCTCCTCTCCCATCTGCTCCACCTGCGGGGCATCGACTCGGTGGTCCTGGAGGCACGGAGCAGGGAGTACGTCGAGCAGCGCGTCCGGGCCGGGGTGCTGGAGCAGGGCACCGTGGACGTGCTCGACGAGGCGGGCGTCGGCGACCGGATGCGCGCGGAGGGGCTGCCGCACCACGGCATCGAGCTGCGCTACGGCGGGGCCGGGCACCGGGTGGCCTTCGAGAAGCTGGTCCCCGGGCGGGCCATCACCGTCTACGGCCAGCAGGAGGTCGTCAAGGACCTCATCGCCCGGCGGCTGGCCGACGGCGGGAAGATCCTCTTCGACGTCCCCGACGTCGCGCTGCACTCGCTGGAGAAGAACCCCTACCTCACCTTTCAGGGCGAGCGCCTCGACTGCGACGTCATCGCCGGGTGCGACGGCTTCCACGGCGTCTCGCGGCCGTCGATCCCCGAGGGGGTCCTGTCGGTCTTCCAGCGCGACTACCCGTTCGCCTGGCTCGGCATCCTCGCGCGGGTCCCGCCGTCGTCGGAGGAGCTGATCTACTCCCGCGGCGACCGGGGCTTCGCGCTGCACAGCATGCGCTCCCCGGAGATCAGCCGCTTCTACCTCCAGGTCCCCCCGGACACCTCGCTCGACGACTGGCCGGACGAGCGGATCTGGGCCGAGCTGCGGGCCCGCCTGGAGACGGTCCCGGGGTTCGCGCTGGCCGAGGGGCCGATCATCTCCAGGGACCTGTCGGCGATGCGCTCGTTCGTCGCCGAGCCCATGCGCCACGGCAACCTCTACCTCGCCGGGGACGCCGCCCACATCGTGCCGCCCACCGGCGCCAAGGGGCTCAACCTGGCCGTCGCGGACGTCCGGCTGCTGACCGCGGCCCTGGCGGAGTTCTACGCGACGGGCTCCACCGGGCTGCTGGACACCTACTCCGCCAGCTGTCTCAGGCGCGTCTGGCGCGCCCAGCACTTCTCCTGGTGGATGACCACGCTGCTGCACACCTTCGACGAGGACGACCCCTACGAGCGGCGCCTGCAGACCTCCCACCTCGACTACGTCACCTCCTCCGAGGCCGCGGCGACGACGCTCGCGGAGAACTACGTCGGCCTGCCCTTCGACTCCTGAACCCACCCGCGCGCGGGCCCCACCCCCGAGGGGCGCGGCACCGGAGCGCCGTGCCGCGGGCGCCGCGGGCGAGCCGGTCCGCGGGCCCCACCCCGGGGGGCGGAACCCTGATGGGGACAGCCCTACCATCAGGGGCTTTTTCCCAGCTCAGAGGGATATAGCGGGAAATGTCCCCGGAGGGTGGGCGCCACCCTGTCCCGAGGGTCATCCGGGATCGTTCAGGGGCGGCCGGGGGCTGTCTCCGATACTCCGTGATCTTGCTCGTCGCCATCGTTGAGGCATGGGAAGCCAGGCGTTCACGCGGCACACGATGATCCTCGGCGGCTACGCGGCGATCGGCGCGGGAGCCGTCACGATGCTCGGACTGCACGTGGTCACCGGCCTCGATCCGGTGCACACCGTGATCAGCGAGTACGCGTTCGAGGCGGACGGCTGGCTGCTGCCCCTGTCGCTCACGCTCTTCTCCGTCGCGGCGACGATCATCGGGGCGATGCTGGCCCGCCGGGGAGAGGACCGCGCGGTGGCCCTGCTGGTCGGGGTCTGGGGCCTGTGCATGCTGCTGATCGGCGCCTTCCCGACCGACGAGCCCGGCGTGCCGCTGTCGATGTCCGGCGGCATCCACAGGTACGCGGCGTTCGTGGCCTTCCTGACGATGCCGATCGCCGGGCTGCTCCTCGCCAGGCGGTACGCGACCAGCCCGTACGCCCGCCCGGTCCGGCTGCTCAGCCTCGCCGCCCTGGGGGTGCTCGTCCTGGTGGTCCTCCCGTACGTGGTGCGGATGTTCGGCGTGGACCTGACCAACGACGACATCCCCGCCGGGGTGGTCCAGCGGCTGGTGGTGGGCTTCGAGGTGGCGGTGCTGGCCATGCTGGGACTGGTCGCCGGGGCCAGGCACGGCGGCCGCGTCCACCGCCCGCTCCCGGCGGCCGCCCGCGCCTGACCGCTTACCGGGGACGGGTCGCCCCGCGTGGCCGGTTGACGGTCCGGGTGGCCCGGCCTACCTTCGCAGGAAGCGACCGCTCGGTACGTCATCGCCGCCAGGTCGGACCAGCTACCGGAGGACACGCATGCCGGTCGTGAACACCGTCAGAGGACCCGTCGACGTCGCCGACCTGGGCCAGACCCTCATGCACGAGCACGTCTTCGTCCTCTCCCCCGAACACCTCGACAGCTACGGCAGGGGCGCGTGGTGGGACGAGGAGCACCGGGTGGCCGACGCCGTCACCAAGCTCAGGGCGGTGGCGGCGATGGGCGTGCGGACCATCGTCGACCCGACCGTGTGGGGGCTGGGCCGCTACATCCCGCGCGTGCGGCGGGTGGCCGACCAGGTGCCGGAGCTGAACATCGTCGTCGCCTCCGGGATCTACTCCTTCGACGAGATCCCGCACCAGTACGAGTACCGGGGCCCCGGCCTGATGATGGACGTGCCCGAGCCGATGGTCGAGGACTTCTCCCGCGACATCGTCGAGGGCATCGCCGACACCGGGGTCAAGGCCGCGTTCCTGAAGTGCGTGGTCGAGAGCAGGGGGCTCACCCCCGGCGTCGAGCGGATCTGCCGGGCGGTGGCCCAGACCCACCTGCGGACCGGCGTGCCGATCACGGTGCACACCAACCCCTCCGCCGGGAGCGGGCTGCTCGTCCTGGACCTGTTCGCCAAGGAGGGGGTCGACCCGGCCAAGGTCGTGCTCGGGCACTCGGGCGACTCCAACGACCTCGACCACCTGATGCGGCTCGCCGACACCGGCGCGACGCTCGGCATGGACCGCTTCGGGCTGGACGCCTACAACTCCACGGCCTCGCGGATCGCCACCGTCGTCGCGCTCTGCGAGCGCGGCTACGCCGACCGGATGGTGCTCAGCCACGACAGCGCTTGCTTCATGGACTACTTCGGCGACGCCTGGGACGAGGGCATCCCGCTCGCCGCGCCGAACTGGAACTTCGGCCACATCCACAACGACGTGCTCCCGGCCCTGCGGGCGGCCGGGGTGAGCGACGCGCAGGTGGACCAGATGCTGGTCGACAATCCTCGCCGCTACTTTTCCTGACTTTTCGTTATTTGTCGTACGGCTGCCCTACGCTCCCGGAAAGTCGATCGATCGAGAAGGTGGAGCATGGCCGCGCGGAGCACTTACCTGGAACTGTCCGAGGACGGCGGGAGCTCGCACAAGTTCTACGAGGTCGTGGTCGACGGGACCGAGGTGACGATCAGGTACGGTCGCATCGGCGAGTCGGGGCAGTCCAAGGCGTCGGCGTTCGCCAGCGAGGCGAAGGCCGAGGCGGCCGCCGCGAAGAAGATCAGCGAGAAGGTCCGCAGGGGGTACGCCCCCGCCGTCCAGGGAGTGCGCCAGCGCCGCGCGGTCACCCGGCGCAGCGTGGAGAGCAGCCGCTCCACCGCGACCCAGGCGCCGGTGCTCTGGCGCTTCGCCAGCGGCGCGGCGGCGTTCGGCATCTTCGTCGACTCCGAGCGCTGCTGGGTCGGCAACCAGCGCGGCGACGTCTACACCGTCACCCACGGCGGCACCGTCACCGGCCGCTTCAAGCTGCCCGACGGGGTCAAGTGCATCGTCGGCGACGACTTCTGGATCTACGCGGGCGCCGACGACGGCAAGGTCTACGACCTCGGCGGCAAGGTTCCCCGGGTCGCGTACGAGATCGCCGAGGACGTCGACATCTACTGGCTGGACATCCACGACGGCGTGCTGGGCGTGTCCGACCGGGCCGGGCGGATCACCACCATCGACCACGAGGACGAGTTCCAGTGGGCGCGCAAGGGCAGGGGCGACTCGGCCTGGATGGTCCGCTGCGACGACGAGGCCGTCTACCACGGGCACTCCACCGGGGTGGCCCGCTACGACGCCGCCGACGGCACGCCGGTCTGGGAGACGCCGCTCACCGGCGCGGTGCTGTTCGGCTGGCAGGAGGAGGACTCCGTCTACGCCGGAACCTCGCGCTCGGCCGTGCACCGCCTGCGCAAGTCGGACGGCGCCTCCCAGGCGGTCTACCGCTGCGACGCCACGGTCTTCTCCTGCGCCACCGCCCCCGGCGGCCGGTACGTCTTCGCCGGTGACAACCACTCCTCGATCTACTGCTTCGACCAGAGCGGCGAGCGCCTGTGGAAGCTGGCCACCGGCTGCGGCTCGGCCTTCTCCATGCAGTATCTCGACGACCGCCTCTACATCGTGACCACCGACGGCACCCTGGCCTGCATCGACGCCACCGAGCAGGCGATCAGGGCGGCCCAGGAGGGCACCGTTCCCGAGGTGGTCGACGTCAAGGCGTCCGCCGGGCTGGCGGTGGTGGAGCCCACCACCACGCTGGAGACCGTGGTGCTCGACACCGTCCCCGACACCGGCGACGGCGTGGTGGTGGAGTGCTTCCGCGAGGGCGAGCGGCTCCGGGTGCGGGTGGTCAGCGAGGGCTACGACGTGCGGCGCAACGTGCAGTTCCCCAAGGGCGTGCGCGAGGCGGGGGCCCGCTACCTCGTCGAGGGCGTCCGCTTCTCCGAGCGGGGCGGTTTCTACCGCGCGTACGGCGACATCAGGCGCCTGCTCTGATCTCCCATCGGGTGACCACCGGCGAAAGTGACGAGATTTTGTCAAATACTGTCGCTTTCTGACCTCTCTCCCGCGTGGATGTCCTAGCGTCCGATACATGGTGCACGACTACCGCGACTTGGTCCCGGCGAGGGCGGGGGAGAACCCCGCAGGTGAAGGCCCGGCGCGCGAGGGATCCGCGCGGCGGGGCCCGGGGCGCGGCGGGGAGGGCGGCGCGGAGGGCGCGGTCGCCGTCGTCGCGGAACTGAACGTTTTCCCGCTCAAAAGCGCGGGCGGCACCCCCCTCGCCGGTGCCGAGCTGACGGAGACCGGGCTGCGGCACGACCGTGAGTTCATGCTCGTCCGGCCTGACCTGCGGCACCTGTCACAGCGGGAGCTGCCCCGGCTGGCGACGCTGCGGCCCGCGTACGACGGGGGGAAACTCGTCGTGGGCGCGCCCGGGACGGTGACGCCCCTGGTCCACGAGCCGGTGGACGGGCCCGTGCTTGAGGTGACCGTGCACGGGAAGCCCTGCCGGGGCGTCGACCAGGGGGAGGAGGCCGCCGCGTGGTTCTCGGACCTCCTCGGGGCGCCCTGCCGCCTGGTCCGCTTCACCGGCACCCGGCCCACCTCGCGGGGCGGCGGCACGCTGGCGTTCGCCGACGCCCACCCGGTCTCCGTGCTGTCGCGCGAGTCCCTCGACGACCTGAACCGGCGGGTGGACGGCCCGCTGCCGATGAACCGGTTCCGGCCCAACATCGTGCTGGAGGGCCTCGGCCCCTACGGCGAGGACGCGGTGTCCACGCTGCGGATCGGCGCCGTCGAGATCGAGATCGTCAAGCCCTCCGCGCGCTGCGCCATCATCAACGTCGACCAGGACTCCGCGCGCAGGAACGGCGAGCCCCTGCGGGTGCTGGCGGGCTACCGGACCCAGGTCTTCGACGGCGACCGCGGCGTCATGTTCGGCCGGCTCGGCGTCCCGCGCGCCCTCGGCACGATCGCGGTCGGTGACACGGTCACCGTGTCGTGAGCGGCGGCGAACGGGAGAAGCCCGTCAGTGGCGAGGGACGGGAAGGGCCCGTCAGTGGCCGAGGGACGGGAAGGGCCCGTCGCGGGCCGGAACCGAGGGTGGGGGTTCCGGCCCGAGACGGGCCCGGGTAATGCCTGGTCAGGTGGAGGCGGGCCGGGTCAGGCCGGGGCGTTCCACTTCTGGTTGGCGGTGCCGGTGCACTCCCAGATCTGCAGGCGGGTGCCGTTGGCGCTGGACTGGCCGGTGGCGTCCAGGCACTTGTTGGCGGCCGGGTTCACCAGATCCCGGGCCGAGGAGTTGTAGGCCCACCGCTGGGCGGCGGTGCCGTTGCAGTCGTAGAGCTGGATCTGCGCCCCGTTGGCGGTGGAGGCGGCGGTGACGTCCAGGCACTTGCCCAGGGCGCGCACGGTGCCGTCGGTGCCCAGGGTCCACTGCTGTGCGGCGGTGCCGTTGCAGTCGTACAGCTGGACGGGGGTGCCGTTGGCGCTGCTCGCCGCGGCGACGTCGACGCACTTGCCGCCGATACCGGTGATCTGTCCCGTACGGCCGCCGCCGGTGGGCGGGGCGTAGACACGGACGTAGTCGACGGTGAGCTGCTGCGGGAAGGTGGTCGAGGCGTCGGGCGAGCCGGGCCAGTTACCGCCGACGGCGAGGTTGAGGATCATGAAGAACGGGTGGTCGTAGACCCAGGGGTTGCCCCGCGTGTCGGCGGGGGTCTTCCTGGAGAACTGGACGCCGTCGACGTACCAGGTCACCGCGCCGGGCTCCCAGTCGACGGCGAAGGTGTGGAAGGCGTCGGCGAAGGCCTGGCCCGCGGGGAGGTTGTAGCTGCCGCTCAGCGGGCTGCCCCCCGAGTAGCCGGGGCCGTGGAGGCTGCCGAGCACCTGCCCGGGGACGGTGCCGACGTTCTCCATGATGTCGATCTCGCCGTTGGCGGGCCAGCCGGCCCCTCCGGTGCCGAGCATCCAGAACGCGGGCCACATGCCCTTGCCCCGGGGGAGCTTCATCCGCGCCTCGAAGCGGCCGTAGGCGCGGGTGAAGGTCGCGGCGGTGGTCAGCTTGCCCGAGGTGTACTCGCACGAGCCGTACCAGCAGCCGAGTCCCGCGGGGTTGCCCTTGCGCGCGGTGATGACCAGGTTGCCCGCGCCGTCGTGGGCGATGTTCTCGTTGCCCGCCGTGTAGTACTGCCGCTCGTTGTTCCCCCAGCCGCCGCCACCGACGTCCCGGCGCCACTTGGTGGTGTCGGGGCCGGTGCCGGAGGCGGCGTTGAACTCGTCCGACCACACGAGGGGGCCGGGCGCGGGGGCGGCGAGGGCGGTCTTCTGTACGGCCGCGGTCTGGGCGCCCGCCTGGGCGGGGACGAGCGTGGCGGGGCCGAGGGCGAGGAGCGTCGCGGCCAGGAGGCCGCCGATCCGGGCGAGCCGCGTCCGCGGGCGGCTCCGAGAGTGGCGTGGGCCGGGAAGGGCCGCCGGGCTGGTGGAGATCATCGGCTGTTCCTTTCGAGCCGGTGTCCGCTGGAAGGGGGGGCCACGTGCTAGAAGCCGGCCGTGATGCGGGTGAACTCCCAGTTGGGCTGGGAGATGCCGCTGCACTCGGAGCCCGCGTCGCCGCCGGGGCAGGGACGGTCGCGGTTGACCGCCCAGTAGGCCAGGCGGGTCAGGCCCTTGGACTTGGCCCAGTCACGGATCTGGGTCCAGGCCTGCGTGGTGGTCAGCTCGCCCTGGTCGGACAGGCCGTTCATGCCGGAGATGCCCATCCGGGCGTACGCCTGGGCGTCGGTCCAGCCGTTGGCGGCCTTGAGGGCGTTCTTCAGGCCCTCGGAGGAGCTGACGGTGGCGTTGTAGATGTTGGAGGCGCCGAAGTTGAACGGCATGATCGTGTAGTTGTCGATCGGCACGGCCAGCGCCTTGGCCTGGTTGATCAGGCGGATGCCGGTCGAGCTGGGGCCGTTGATCCCGGTGCCGATGGTGACGGCGATCTTGACGTTCGGGTTGTTCTGCTTGACGATCTTCAGGCCGTTGAGGATGCGGTCCTGGACGGTGAAGTTCTCGAACTCGTCGGTGTTCTCGATGTCGAAGTCGACGACCGCGGGGCCGACGGCGTTGATGACCTGCTGCACCGCGCCGGCGTAGGCGGCCGGGGTGGAGCAGTTCGGGCCGAGCTTGTTGCCCGACCAGCCGCCGAAGGAGACCTGCACGCTGCCGCCCGCGGCCTTGATCTGGTTGATCGCGGCCTGGTCGGTGCCGCCGGTGAGCGGCCTGGAGCCGTCCCAGCGCGGGGTGCAGCCGCCGCCGGACAGGATGAACGCCATGGTGAAGGACCTGATACCGGTGGTGTTCATGATCGTCGTCGGGCTCGGCGGGTTGCCCCAGCCCATGTAGAGGTAGGGGGCCGCGGCCATCTTGCCGGCGGGCGGGGGGTCGGTGGGCGGGTTGCCGCCGTCGCTCGGGGCGTTCCACTTCTGGTTGGCGGTGCCGGTGCAGGTCCAGATCTGCAGGCGGGTGCCGTTGGCGCTGGACTGGCCGGTGGCGTCCAGGCACTTGTTGGCGGCCGGGTTCACCAGGTCGTTCGCGGCGCTGTAGGTCCACTGCTGCGCGGCGGTGCCGTTGCAGTCGTAGAGCTGGATCTGCGCCCCGTTGGCGGTGGAGGCGGCGGTGACGTCCAGGCACTTGCCCAGGGCGCGCACGGTGCCGTCGCCGTTGCGGGTCCACTGCTGCGCCGAGCTGCCGTTGCAGTCGTACAGCTGGACGGCGGTGCCGTTGGCGCTGCTGGCCGCGGCGACGTCGACGCACTTGCCGCCGATGCCGGTGATCTGCCCGGTGGCGGCGGCGGCCGGGGACGCGGTCGTCACGCCGGCGAGGGCGAGGACGACGACGGTGAACATCCCACCGAGGGTGGTGGGGAGCTGCATACGACGGCGCCGGCGAGGCGACTGTCGGGTGTCCATGCGCGGACTTCCTTCCGTCTTAGGGAGGTGGCGCACGGGTGCCGCCACGCCCCGGACGGGGGCGCGGCACGCGCGTGACGCCACGACCCGTATCAGGGGGTGACATGCGGGTGGTGCCGAACGCGGCGAGCGTCCTTCCGCGAGCGGCCGCGCGGTGGCCCGGGAACGGGCCCGCCACACGGCGGCACGCGCTGCTCGGCGCGTCCCGGACCCTGCCGCGACGGATACGGCAGGGAGGACCGGGGGCCTTCACGGGCGGGAGGCGGCCAGCGCGCCTCCCGTCCGCTACGGGGTGGGTCAGGGTGGTGGGGCGGGCGTGGTCACCACGCCCACCGCCATCCGGCGTAGGGGGAGCGAGTCATGGGGGGTCCCTTCGCGGCAAGGTCTCGCTTGCCCGGGACCCTAGGCCAGCCTTCGTTCTCAAGTCAACGCAAGAAGTAAAAAAAGTGTCGGACCCTTCGGGGCCGTGCCCGCGCGAAACACCGTGGACCGGCGATGGACAGGAAAGTTTACTTACGGTCGAAGCCCTGAAGGGAACGGTCCATGAAGCGGTGCTGTCAGGGTCTCCTGTCAGGATCTTCGGCGGGAAATCTCCGGGCCGGTGGCGGGACCCCGGATCGGCGGCCGGGGGTCTCCGGGGCGGCAGCGGGAGGTCCCGGGCCGACGGCCGGGGAAGCGGGAGACCCGGTGCGGCGGTGGGGCGCTGCGAGGCCACGGGTGCCGTCCGTGGGTCGTCCGGGGGGCACTGCGAGGCCACGGTGCTCTCGTGGGCCGGCCGGGGCGTCGTATGGTCCGTGCCGCGCGTGTGGTTCCGGGTGTGTGGTTCCACCCCACGTGACAGGATGCCGTCAAGATCACCTGTGGGGTGGCGTTATTCATTGTCCTTCCCGACTTTTCGTATGGTGTGATGTCCGGGAAGTGGCGAGCCCTCCCGCGCGCCGCCCGGCGATCGACAGTGGAGTTTCGCTCATGCTTCGTGGAGACAGGGTTCTGCTCAGGGCCATCACCAAGGAGGACGCGGTCTCGCTCCACCGGTTGAACGAGGAGGTGGAGACGGCGGCCGGAGCCACGACGTCGCCCTGGGTCCCCGAGACGGTCGACCAGGTGGTCGCCTACTACGAGGGGCGCAAGCCCGACCCGGCCAACGTCGGCTTCGCCGTCCAGGCCATCTCCTCCGGGGACCTGCTCGGGACCGGCAGCGTCTGGGGGATCGACACCCTCAACCGCAACGGGCACCTGGGCATCTCGCTGCTCCCCGAGGCGCGCGGCCACGGGTACGCCCCCGACGCGCTCAGGCTGCTGTGCGACTACGCCTTCCGCATCCGGGGCCTGCACCGGCTTGGCCTGGAGACGCTGGTCACCAACAGCGCGATGATCGCCGCTGCCGAGAAGACCGGCTTCCGGCGCGAGGGCACGCTCCGCGCCCACGCCTGGGTGGCCGGGTCCTTCGTCGACGAGGCGCTGTTCGGCCTCCTCGCCTCCGAGTTCCACGACCCGCGCACCACGAAGGAGCTGTGAGTGATGAGGACCTGGCTTCCGGTCGGCCTCGGCGTCCTGCTCGTCCTGGCGGGCGGCGTCTGGGCCCTGCAGGGCCTCGGTTACGTGGGCGGCAGCTCCATGAGCGGCGCGCGGGAGTGGTTCTGGATCGGCCTGGCCACCGTCGCCGTCGGCCTCGTCCTGGCCCTCTCCGCCCTCCGCCGGGGCCGCCGCCCCCGGTAGGTCGTTCTCGCACCGGGTAACGGCACGGCCACCGCAGAGAAGGCGGTGGCCGTGCCGGTCGCGGGGCGGATGCTCAGCGTTTGCCGCCGGAGCCGTCGAGTCCGGCGCGGCGCAGCGCGTCGGCCATCGCGCCGCTCGGCGCGTTGCGCTGCCGGTCGCCGCCACCCTGACGCTGCCGGTCGCCGCGCCCCTGACCGCCACCTTGGCCGCCCTGGCCGCCGCCCTGTCCGCCGCGTCCCTGCCCGCCGCCCTGGCCACCGCGCCTGCCGCCGCCGTCGCCCTGCCGCTGTCCGCCGCCCTGCTGGTCGCGCTGGTCGCGCGGCCCGCGGGGTCCCGAGGGCTTGACGTCGTCCTCCAGCCGGAGGGTGAGCGAGATGCGCTTGCGCGGGATGTCGACGTCGAGCACCTTCACCCGGACGATGTCACCGGGCTTGACCACCTCGCGCGGGTCCTTGACGAAGTTGTGCGACAGCGCCGACACGTGGACCAGGCCGTCCTGGTGCACGCCGACGTCGACGAACGCGCCGAAGGCGGCGACGTTGGTGACCACGCCCTCCAGCAGCATGCCGGGCGTGAGGTCGGAGAGCTTCTCCACGCCCTCCTTGAAGGTCGCGGTCTTGAAGGCGGGACGCGGGTCGCGGCCCGGCTTCTCCAGCTCGGCGAGGATGTCGGTGACGGTCGGCAGGCCGAAGGTGTCGTCCACGAACTCCTGCGGGCGCAGCGCCCTCAGCGCCGTACCGTTGCCGATCAGGGACGCGAGGTCGCCGCCGGTGCTCTTCAGGATGCGCCGCACCACAGGGTACGACTCCGGGTGCACGCTGGAGGTGTCGAGCGGGTCGTCGCCGTCGCGGATGCGCAGGAAGCCCGCGCACTGCTCGAAGGCCTTCGGGCCGAGCCGGGGCACCTCCTTCAGCGCCTTGCGGGAGCGGAACGGGCCGTTGGCGTCGCGGTGCTGGACGATGTTCTCCGCGAGCCCGGAGCCGATGCCGGAGACCCGGGTGAGCAGCGGAGCCGAGGCGGTGTTGACGTCGACGCCGACCGCGTTCACGCAGTCCTCCACCACGGCGTCGAGCGAGCGGGAGAGCTTGGTCTCGGCGAGGTCGTGCTGGTACTGGCCGACGCCGATCGACTTGGGGTCGATCTTGACCAGCTCGGCCAGCGGGTCCTGCAGCCGCCTGGCGATCGACACGGCGCCGCGCAGCGACACGTCCATGCCGGGCAGCTCCTGCGAGGCGAACGCGGAGGCGGAGTAGACAGAGGCCCCGGCCTCGGACACCACGATCTTGGTCAGCCCGGGGACCAGCTTCACCAGCTCGCCCGCGAGCTTGTCGGTCTCGCGGGAGGCGGTGCCGTTGCCGATGGAGACGAGCTCCACGTCGTGCTTCTTCGCCAGCGCGGCGAGGGTGGCCAGCGACTGGTCCCACTGGCGGCGCGGCTCGTGGGGGTAGATCGTGTCGGTGGCCAGCACCTTGCCGGTCGCGTCGACCACCGCGACCTTCACGCCGGTGCGCAGACCGGGGTCCAGGCCCATGGTCGCGCGGCTCCCGGCGGGCGCGGCGAGCAGCAGGTCGCGCAGGTTGGCGGCGAACACGCGCACCGCCTCCTCCTCGGCGGCCTGCCACATGCGCATCCGCAGGTCGATGCCGAGGTGGACGAGGACGCGGGTGCGCCAGGCCCAGCGGACGGTGTCGGCGAGCCACGCGTCGGCGGGCCGCCCCTGGTCGGAGATGCCGAAGTGGTGCGCGATGCGGCCCTCGTAGGTGCCGGTGGGCTCCGGCTCGGGCTCCAGCGTGAGGGTGAGGACCTCCTCCTTCTCGCCGCGGAACATCGCCAGGATCCGGTGGGAGGGCAGCTTGGTGAACGGCTCGGCGAAGTCGAAGTAGTCGGAGAACTTGGCGCCCCCCTCCTCCTTGCCCTCGCGGACCGCCGCGACCAGGCGGCCCTTCGTCCACATCCGCTCGCGCAGCTCGCCGACCAGGTCGGCGTCCTCGCCGAACCGCTCGACCAGGATCGCGCGGGCACCCTCCAGCGCGGCGGCCGCGTCGGCCACCCCCTCGCCGACGAACGCCTCCGCCGCGGCCCGCGGATCGACCGACGGGTCGGCGAGCAGGCCGTCGGCGAGCGGTTCGAGCCCCGCCTCCCTGGCGATCTGCGCCTTGGTCCGCCGCTTGGGCTTGTACGGAAGGTAGATGTCCTCCAGGCGGGCCTTGGAGTCGGCCGCCAGGATCTGCGCCCGCAGGGCGTCGTCGAGCTTGCCCTGGCCCTGGATCGACTCCAGGATCGCGGTGCGTCGCTCCTCCAGCTCCCGCAGGTAACGCAGCCGCTCCTCCAGCGTGCGCAGCTGCGTGTCGTCGAGCATCTCGGTGGCTTCCTTGCGGTAGCGGGCGATGAACGGCACGGTGGCTCCGCCGTCGAGCAGGTCCACCGCCGCACTCACCTGTCGCTCGCGCACACCCAGCTCTTCGGCGATCCGCTGATGAATAGACGTGGTCACGATCTCTCTTCCTCTGTGATGGCGGTCTCCAAGCTACCGCCTCACCCCCCTGGCGGGCCGGGGAGCCGGAGGGACGAATCACACGAGAGCCGGAAAAGAAGAACGTGGCCGTACCGGGATGGGGACGGTCAGGGCAGCACCTCGAGGTTGGGGGTGAGCCGGGTCCACTCGACGGTGGCCCCGGCCGCGTTGCCGCCGGGGGTGCCGGTCACCCAGTGCGTGAGCTGCGGGTTCTCCCTGCTGTCCTGGACGACCCAGGTCGCCCCGGTGTCGGCGCCGTCCCTGAACAGGCGGGCCGTCCCGGCGCTGTCCACCCGTACCGTCCAGGTCGCCGTCCGGCCCGCCGTGTCCAGCGAGTGGACCTTCTCCCAGACGGCGGACCCCTTGCGCATCGTCCAGACCCCGCTCCGCTGCACGGTCAGCATGAGCCGCCTGGCGCCGTTGGCCACCTTCACGCCGAGGCAGACCCCGTTGCCGGTACGCGGGTCGAGCGCGCTGTCGTCGTCCACCCGGCCGCGGAACTCCAGGGTGAAGTCGCATCCCTTCGAGGCGTCGAGGGGGAAGGAGGCCCGGCACGCCGCGGTGCCGGTGCTCCTGAGCCGCAGCCCGCCACCGGCGCCCCCGGCGCCACTGACGACCCGCGCGCCGCCGCCCAGCGTCCAGCCCCTCGCGTTCGCGCCGGTGGTCCAGTCGCCCGCGGCGAGGGGCGCGCCGGAGACGGGACGGGTGATGTCGAGCCTGGCGACCTTGATGTTGGTCTGGTTGTGCTCCCAGACGACGAAGAACCGGCCGGGTTCGTACTCGTCGGCGCTGGGGTAGACGTCCCATCCCCGGGCCGCGCCCTTCGTCAGCCGGGGGCTGTCGGCGAAGAGCCGCGCCGGCTCCCACGGCTCGCCGGGCCGCCTGACCTTGTAGTAGAGCACCTCCCGGTACTGGTCGGGCTTGCTCGCCGAGGAGCCGGTGAACGGCCCGGCCAGCGTGTTGAAGATGGCCAGGTGGCGGCCCGCCGAGTCGCGCGTGAAGAACGTCTTGACGTAGTAGTTGGGCAGGTCCGGGTCCAGCCTCAGCGGCGACCACGTCAGCCCGCCGTCGGTGCTGGTCGCCGTGGCGCTGTGGGCGGCGCCGGTGCGGTAGCGGGCGTCGCGCGCCGCCGCCGAGGTGCCGCTCCGCAGGTCCAGGGCGCGCGTCACCATCACGAGCGTCCCTGTGTCGTCCCGGGCGGGCGCGATCTGCGGCTCCTCGATCGCCACCCCCGGAGGGTTCTCCGCGATCGCGCCGGAGGTCCAGTTCACCAGGTCGGCCGAGCGCAGCACGCCCGCCCTGTTCGTGCCGCCCGCGTGCCGCCAGTACGGCACCAGCCACACGCCGCCGTGCCGCAGCGGCCTGCCCGCGACGACCACGCCCCTGCCGTTGTCCGGCACGTCGACGGTGACGGGGAAGGCGGTCCACGTACGGCCGCCGTCGGTGCTCCTTTTGACGACCAGCGAGGTGGGGAAGCCGTCGACGTCGCCCTCCCGGTCGCGGTCGCGCTCGACGGAGATCTGGCCGAGCAGCGCGTACAGCGTGCCCGCGTCGTTGAGGAAGATCACGTAGTGGTAGCGGGTCGTGGCGGTGGCGGCGGCCAGCGTTCCCGTCGTCCAGGTCAGGCCGCCGTCCTGCGAGCGGGCGTACAGGATGGAGCCCTGGTCGGTCGGGGCCGGGTCCCGCGCGTCCGCGACCCCGGCCCGCCAGGCGACCACCAGCCGCCGCTCGTCCAGGGCGACGATGTCGGGAACCCGGTTGCCCTCGTGGGCGAGCTCCCCGTCGGGACTCCTGTCCACCGTGCCGTACACGGTGACGGGACGGCTGACGTCCGATCCGACGATCTCGGTTTCCGGCCACGGCATGGATCACAGCGAACAGGGGGCGGATGGACGGGAGGTTACCGGGGGGTGAAACCCGCCCGGCCTTCGTCCTCCCGGATCCCGTCCGGTCAAGGGCTTGGGACGGGAATGTCCGGCGAATGAAAACCGTTATCGTCTGCATCGTGTGATCCCCGACCCGGGAATCGCGTGATCCCCGACCCGAGAGGAGCCGACCGTGGCCAGGAACGAGGTGCGCTCAGTGATCAGGCTGAGGTCCACCGCGGGCACCGGTTTCACCTACGTGACCCGCAAGAACCGGCGTAACGACCCCGACCGGCTCACCCTCGCCAAGTACGACCCGATCATCCGCCGGCACGTCTCTTTCCGAGAGGACAGATAGTTATGAAGAAGGACATCCACCCCGACTACCACCCGGTCGTCTTCCGCGACCCGAGTGCCGGGTTCGCCTTCCTGACCCGTTCGACCGTCACCAGCCGCAAGACCGTCGAGTGGGAGGACGGCAACGTCTACCCGCTGGTCGACGTCGACGTCTCCTCGGCGAGCCACCCCTTCTACACCGGGCGCAGCCGGGTCGTCGACACGGCGGGGCGCGTCGAGCGCTTCAAGCAGCGCTACGGGAAGGGCTGACGCCGGCCGGTCCGGTTTTGATCAGGCCGGGCCGGTTCTCTCTAGCCGCAGGTGATCTCTGTGAAGGTCGGGGGAGTGGCGGCGGCCCCCACGAAGCCGATGTCGGAGACGGTCTCCCCCGGCGGCAGCGACGGCTTCTCCGGGGGAGCGTGCAGCATCGCGACGGGGCCGCTCTGCATGTGGGTGCCGTTCCAGGACTGCCTGAAGGTCGCCTCGATGGGCTGCATCCACTGGATGTACCAGCCGTGCATCGGCTTGCCGGTGGTGTTGCTGATCGTCGCGGTTCCCCGGTAGCCGCCCGGCCACGACTCGACCAGGGTGACCGTCGCCCGGCACCTCTTGGATGCCGGCAGGGGGCTCGAGTGGGCGGTTCCACCGGCGAGCGGGGAGGCCGGGGGTGCCGAGGCGTCCTCGCGGACGGACGGGGTCGCCAGGGCCGCCGGAGCCGCCGGGGTCGTGCGGTGGGAGGGCGGGTGCGCTGCCGCGTGCCCGCCCTCCGGCGTCCGCCCGGCGCAGGCCACCACGATCAGGGCCGCCGCCGCTCCGAGCGGGACGAGGCCCAGCAGCCGCGCGATCTTCGTGGTGGGGGGCACGGGACTCCCTTCCGCCCTTCACGAGGGCGCGCCGGTGGTGGGCGGGACGGGCGAGATGGGGACGGGCGCGGGTCGGTCCCCGCCGGGTGTGCGGTACCGGCGGGGACCGCGTCCCGCTAGGGGCTGGTACAGGTGACGGACGGGGAACCGCTGGTGCCCGTGCCGGTGAATCCGAAGGTGGTCGAGGCGCCGCCCGCTATCGTGCGGTTCCATTCGGCGGGCTTGGCCGTGACGGTGGACCCGGACGTGGTGTGCGTGGCGCTCCACAGGCTGTTCACCGCGCTGCCGCTGTTGAGCGTCCAGCTCGCCGTCCAGCCGTTGATGGCGGCCGTGCCCGTGTTCCTCACGGTCACCTCGGCCTGGAAGCCGCCCGACCAGGAGCTGATGGTCCGGTAGGCGGCGGTGCACGCCCCGCCGGGGCCGGGCGTCGGCGTCACGGTCGGGGTGGGAGTCGGGGTCGGGGTCGGGTCGTTGCCGCCCGTCCGGCCGAGACCGGTCACCTCGCCGTTACCACCGTCGAAGACGACGTCGGAGCAGTTGTAGAACGTCTCCGCGCTGTCCGAGCGCTTCCACACCGAGTAGATGATGTGGCGGCCGGACTTGCCCGACGGGAGCCTGGCGTTCCAGTAGTAGTGGGCGTCGTTGGTACCCGGCGAGCCGACGCTCTGCGGGTGGTCGGCCGTGTGGAAGGGCTCGCTCTCCAGGTCGTCCCAGGTGAGCGCCCGGTTGGGGTTCCAGCCGTCCTTGGTGATGTAGAGGTAGAACCAGCCGGGGTGCGCGGCCCACTTGTTGTACGTGAACTGGATGTTCGCGCCCGAGGTCAGGTGCGTCACCGGCCAGTTGGCGCTCGGCAGGTCGTACCCGCTGTAGCCGGGGTTGCCGCCGCTGCAGGCCTGGCCGTCGGGGATGAACCCGCGCGTCCGCCCGGCACCGTCGGAGCGCAGCAGGCTGAACCAGTTGTACAGCGAATTGGCCCCGCTCTGGGCCACCGCCGCCGAGCACGCCTGGTTGATGGGCACGATGTTCCCCTGCGGGGAGAGGCCGTCCTTCCAACAGAAGAAGGTCCGGCTGCCGGGCGTCATCATGGCGCCGTGCGCCGAGGCCGGCAGGGGGACGAGGACGACGGCAAGTAGCGCGGTCATGAACGTGACCACACCGGCGACGGCCATACTTCGCCATTTACTCACAGAATTACCCTCCCTTTCGAGGGGTGACGAGTCGCTGATCAATGGCGGTGAGGCGCTCACGCGAGACGGACTCTAGGTCGCCGATCCCGGGGTGTAAACGGAGTGCCTTTCCCGCGACGTGTCAGCGGCTCGTCGTACCAGCTCAGGGAGGGGGTACGGCGGTTTTGCGAGATGAAAGGTTCACGGCCGGAGCATGGCCCCGTGAGGTTTTCCGGGGCGGTCTTCCCGGGTGGTCTTCGCGGGAGGTGGGAGAACGCCGCACGGCGGGACGGAAGGCCGGCCGGAGGGGTTTCCGGCCGGTCCTCGCCGTGGAATCGGGCCCGGTACGGTCATGGTGTTTCCCGCGACGGTCGAGGCGTGTTCCTCGCGACGGTCAGAGGGTGTTCCCCGCCGCGGCCTTCTCCAGGGCGGGGCCGGAGAGCCGGTACCTGTCCCACTCGCCGAGCGGTTCCGCGCCGATCGCCCGGTAGAAGTCGATGGCCGGGGTGTTCCAGTCGAGCACCGACCACTCGAAACGGCCATAGCCGCGCTCCACGCAGATGCCCGCCAGCGTGGCGAGCAGCTTCTTGCCGTACCCGCCACCCCGGTGGTCGGGGTGGACGAAGAGGTCCTCCAGGTAGATCCCGTGGGTGCCGAGCCAGGTCGAGTAGGAGACGAACCAGATCGCGAACCCGGCGACCTCCTCCCCGTCGGCGGCGATGTGGCAGAACACGCTGGGGGAGGGGCCGAAGAGCGTCTCGTGGAGCATGTCGGGGGTGTTCACGACCTCGTCCAGCGCTCTCTCGTACTCCGCGAGTCCACGGATCATGTCGATGATCGCCGGGACGTCGTCCGGCGTTGCGGGGCGAATCATGCTCGAAGTCTAGGCGCGGGCGGAGATCGGCTCGGTTCGAAAAAAGGACTTTTGGTGATAAAAGCTGTTATATGGGGCCGCTTGGCTGGACAGAGGGCTCCTCCCGTAGGTTGTCTGCTGATCGAAGTGCGGGTCGTTGAGAGAGGTGGGGCAGCATGTCGACAGAGCCCAACGGGGATCGGCTGGTGGAGCTCAGGCAGGCGTTCGCGGCCATCGACACCGATGGCGACGGGTTCATCACGGAGCGGGAGTTCGCGGAGCACTTCCCCGCCCTGCCCGCCGAGGCCATCGGGTCGCTGAACCAGAGCGGTGACTCCGACGGCGACGGCCGGTTCTCGTTCGAGGAGTTCGTCCGCCTGGTCTCCCGCGACTGACCCGCCCCCGCTCCCGGAACCGGCCTCCTCGCGCGCAGCCGGAACAGGCGGCCCCTTCCGGGAGCGGGAGCGGGGTCAGCGCGGGACGGGGACGACCCCGTCGGAGATCTCGCGCAGCGACTCCTCGACGGTGGAGTCGATGGGGAACGCCTCCCGCAGCCTGGTCAGGTCGAGCAGGCGGCCGAGGAATCCGTGCACGCCGACGAGGCGCAGCCAGCCTTTCCGTTCGTAGGCGCGCCGCAGGCTCGTCAGCAGCACCCAGATGCCCGTGGAGTCGCAGAATCCCAGCCCTGTCGTGTCGACGACCAGGCAGACGTGGCCGCGTCTCATGAAATCCGCGAGCCTCTCCTCCAGCAGGGGTGCCGAGGACTTGTCCAGATCGCCATTCAGAGTCACCACGGAGAAGTGGGGACGCGCGTCCACAGTGACGGAAAGTCGAGTCATATCGCCCCGCTGTCTACGGCAGTTGGAGACAGCGCCCTGTCGGGAGCCGTACGAAGGACGGGTGCCATTGGCCCCACCGTACGCCCGTGGCTCATGACAGTACAACAAGCGATTGCGAACCGCCGCCGGTCAGGAAGCCCGGTGACCGGCCGCCGGGAACCCGGCCCGGGACGCCCCCGCCCCAGGTCGTCGCGGCCGGACGCCCCGCCCCGGAGGCCCGCGCGGAGCGGCGGACGACGGCCGCCACGACGCGCCGTTTGTCCCACCCGGCCCCGGGCACGCCAGGGGGATGGGAACCACTGACCGGGCGGTGCTCACCGTCAACGCGGGATCGTCGAGCCTCCAACTCCACCTCGTCCGGGACGGCGAGGTCCTGCGCACCGAGCACAGCGAGCGGAGCCCCGACCCCGAGACGGCCGGACGGGCGATCGCGGACTTCCTCGACGCCGCCCCCGGCGCGGACCTCGCCGCGGTCGGCCACCGCCTCGTCCACGGAGGCGAGGCCGTACGGGAGCCGACGGTCGTGGACGACGGCGTGCTGGAGGCGGTGCGGGAGTACGCCGACCTCGCCCCGCTGCACGTGCCGCCCGCCCTCGCGCTCGTCGAGGCCGCCCGGCGCGAGCTGCCCGACGTCCCGCACGTGCTCTGCCCCGACACCGCCTTCCACGCCGGGCTTCCCGACAGCGCCGCCACCTACGCGCTGCCCGCGGAGTGGAGGAGCCGCTACGGCCTGCGCCGCTACGGCTTCCACGGTTTGTCGTACGCCTGGGCGCTGGAACGGGCCGCGAAGTTGCTCGACCGGCCCGCCGCGACCCTCCAGGTCGTCCTGGCCCACCTCGGCGGGGGTTCCTCGGTGTGCGCCGTCCGCGAGGGCCGCAGCGTGGACACCTCGATGGGGTTCACCCCGCTGGAGGGGGTCCCGATGAGCAAGCGGTCGGGGAGCGTCGATCCCGGCATGCTGCTGTGGCTGCTGTCCGGTTCCCGGCTCACGCTCGACGAGTTGCGCGACGGCCTGGAACAGCGGTCGGGGCTGCTCGGGCTCTCGGGCGGGAAGTCGGGCGACACCAGGGAACTGGTCGCCTCCGGGGATCCCGCGGCCGCGCTGGCGCTGGAGGTGTTCGAGCACCGGGTGAGCCGGGAGATCGCCGCCGCCGCGACGAGCCTGGACCGGCTCGACGCGCTCGTGTTCACCGGGGAGATCGGCTGGGACCAGCCGGAGGTCCGCGAGGCCGTCTGCCGCGGGCTCTCGCTGCTCGGTGTCGAGCCGCCCGCCCGTACCGGCCTCGACGCCGACGGCGCGGTCAGCGCGCCCGGCGCGTCCGTGCCCGTGCTGGTGGTCCGGCCGAGAGAGGAACTGCAACTCGCCCGCGAGACCCTCGGTGCCATCAGCGCGTCCGGCGCGTCCGGCGTGTCCGGCACGCCCGGCTGACGTCCGCGGGGCGGCCCGCCCCTTCCGTGTCCCTGCCGGGAGGGGACGGGGCGGGCCGTCACGCTGATCGCGGAGACGATGGACCGGTGTGTCCCGCCACGGGGATCCCGTCCTGCGAGCGGTCGCCGAGATACTAGGAGGCGGCCACCGAGGCCGAGACCGGCTGCCCGGCCGAGAGCGTCTGCCGCATCGGCTTGCCGACGGTACGCGCCGCGCCGGGGCTCTCCGGTGCCTCCTGGACGTCCGCGGGGTTGATCCGGCCGCCGTGCTCGTCGTGGTGGTCCGCGTCCGCGTCGTCGAACCACACGCCGCCGTCCGCGAGGTAGCGGAAGCGGATGGGCTGCCGTGCGGGGACCATCAGGCTCACCTGGTAGGTGCCGTCGTCCCTGCGTTGCATGGGATGGGCGTAGGGGTCCCAGTCGTTGAAGTCGCCGACCAGCGAGACCCCTCCGACGGTAGGGCTCTCCGCTATGCTGAAAGTCAGCTTGACCTGGCCGTTCTTGGTCGGCTTACCGCGCTTGATCACTGAAATCCTCCTGACATCACTGTCTCCGTGCGTAACGTGCCGTGATCTTGGTTGCGGAAAGACGTGAAGATCACGCCAACTACCGGATCGCGCCGACATGGACGTGACGCGACCAGGAGGCCGACGCCCAGTCACGGCCGAGCCGTCGATCCATATGGATCGTTACCGCCTGTAGCGGCAGGACAACCCGGACAGACCGATATTTGATCGGCATCACGTCCGACCTTGACCCGGCCATGATGGTTGACCGGCCCTGTCCGGGGACGGGCGCGCGTCGGCCAGGATGGTGGGGTGAACATACGGCCGATCTCCCCGTCGTCGCTGGTGGAGGAACTCGCTGACCGGGTCACCGCGAACCCCCGGGACTCCTGGGTGCGCGTCGCGCTCGACGGGGCTCCGGCGGCGCGGCCGGAGGACCTCGCCGCCGCGCTGGCCGACCCGCTCCGGCTCCGCGGCCGGGAGGTGCTCCACGTCTCCACCGCCGACTTCCTGCGCCCGGCCTCGCTCCGCTTCGAGTACGGCCGGACCGACCCCGACTCCTTCTACGCCGACTGGTTCGACTACGGGGGACTGGCCAGGGAGGTCCTGAGACCGCTCGACCCCGGCCGGTCGGGGAAGGTGCTGCCCACGCTGTGGGACAGCGCCGTCGACAGGGCCACCCGCGCCCCCTACGTCACGGTCCCGCCTGGCGGGGTGCTGCTGCTGTCCGGGCCCCTGCTGCTGGGCCGGGACCTGCCGTTCGAGCTGACCGTGCACCTGAGGCTCTCGCCGGGCGCGCTCGCCCGGCGCACCCCGCAGGAGCGGCGCTGGACGCTGCCCGCCTACGCGCGCTACGAGGAGGAGGTGACCCCGGCGGAGGTCGCGGACGTGGTCGTCCGCGTCGACGACCCGAGACATCCGGCCCTGGTCACACCGTCATGACCCCTCTCAGGACGGGCCGGGCGAGGGGATGAGCGAACGCCGAAGCGGGGCGCGTCCCCCGGACACGCCCTGCCTCCGATCGCCCGGCGGTGGCGCTAGATCCCCGCGCGCGAGGGCATCCTGCCCTCGGAGTACGAGCCGCTGAACGACTCCTGCTCGATGGAGGACCGCATCTCCTCGCGGGTCTCCTCCATGCGCAGCGCGATTCCCATCGCGAAGAAGGTCGGCGCCCACTCGCCGATGAAGATCCCCCAGCGGTCCGCCCGGTCGACCCCCGCGCTCTCCTTCGAGTTCGACGTGAACCACACCGCGACCGACGCGCCGATCGAGGCGAGCCCGGCGACGTACATCATGCTGGACTTCACGCCCATTTTGTGAAGCATATTGATCATTTCATCCCCCTGATGATGGTTCGTTCTTATGGTTACCCCGGGAGGTCATGGATAACCGAATGTGACGAACCGCAGGTGGTGGGCCCTGTGGATGTGAGGGCCCCGCCGCCCTATGTCGTCCCGCGGGGGTGCACGCCGTTCCGCTCGTCCCCCTCGCCGAGGCGTTCGAGGAGGTCCCGGCGCCTGGCTTCGAGCTCGCCGACGAGGTTCTCCTGCTCGTCGGCCTGGTTGATCATCATCGACCGCTCGGTGGAGTCGGTGGGGCCGATCTCCCCGACCTGCCGGCGCAACTCGGCGACCTCGGCACGCAGTCTTTCCAGGTCCTCGTCAACCTGCCGTAGTTCATCCTGAAGGCTCATTGACTGTCCATACCCCTGCTTCCGGCCTCGACTCCACGGGCCCGGCCGTACCCCGTCCGCCCGGTGGCGGGAACCCGGTGGGCCCGGCCGGTGTACCTCCCGCATGAGACGAATCCTTCTCCTTCTGGCGCTCGTCGTCCCCCTGCTGGCCCTCGGCGCCCCGGCGCGGGCGGGGGGCTGGGCGCTCACCGTGATGGACCCGGTCCCGGAGACGAGCCCGGACACGACGTACACCCTCGGCTTCTGGCTCCTCCAGCACGGCACCCACCCGTACGTGGGCGACGACCTTAGGGAGGTCGCGCTGAGGTTCACCGACGGCGAGAAGAGCCTCAAGGTCACCGGCGTGGAGCTGAAGGAACCCGCCCACTACGCCGCCGCGATCTCCCTGCCCAAGGGCACCTGGGAGGTGGAGGCGATCCAGGGCTGGTTCGGGACCTACCCGATCGGCACCCTGACCGTGCCCGGCCGGCTGAAGGTCGCCCCGGTTCCCAAGGAGTTCAGGCAGATGATCGCCAACCAGCCGCCGAGGAAGGATCCCTGGGGCGCGATCCGCCCGCCGAGCGTCCCCCTCGGCGACGTCACTCCCGGCGTCCCGCCCTCCAGGGCCGCCGACCCCACGCCCGTCGCCACTCCGGCGGCGGCGCCCGCCGGAGGCTCACCGGGGGAGACGACCACCGTCGCGATCGTGGACCAGGGATCCTGGTGGCGGCCCTCGTACGCGGTGGTGGCGCTTCTGGGGGTCGCCGTTCTCACGGGTCTCGCCTACCGGGTACGGCGTCGCTGACCGCCGGGGCGGGTGCGGCGAGGCCGATCGCCGGGGCGGTGGGTCCTGCGCGTGCTTAGGGTCACCCGTGCTTCGGGTCGGTGGAGCGTCAGCGGAGCAGGGATCTCGCCGTCGGCGTCAGGTTCAGCCGCTCGGGAGGAGCGATCAGTCGCGCCGACAGCGCGGGGAGGACCTCCCGCGTCCACGTCGCCGAACGTGCGAGCCGTTCGGCGTGCTCGTCGTACCGTTCCCGGTTCGCGAAGGCGGAGAACCACACGAAGACGTCCTCGCCGGTCCGTACCGGAAGGGTGGGGTAGGTGTTCTCGGCGTGTTCGGTCCGCAGGCGGGCCAGCGGGGTGGCGCCCGTCCCCGCCAGCAGCGGCGCCACCCTGTCGTCGAAGAACCGGGCGAACTCGTCGCCGGAGGTGTTCGGATGACAGACGGCCGCGGTGAACAGCGGCTCGCCCGCCGGGGGAGCACCGCCCGCCGGAGGGCGGACGGCGTCAGAGAGGTCGAAGCCCGCTCCCGGGTCCGCCGGGCGCAGCAGCAGGACGTCGTCCGAGTCGATCATCGTCCCGTTGGCCTCGTCGCGGTGGGCCTTCCACACCGGTCCCCCGTAGAAGGCCGCCAGCGCCTCGGCCCGCGACTCCATGTCGCGGAAGCCGCGCAGCCAGACGAACCCGTCCGGGTCGTCCCGGTCGTGGAACTGGCCGAGGACGCGCATGCCCACGGCCTCCTGGGACTCGACGAACTCCCTGTCGAACAGGGTGACCAGGTCGTCCCTCCTGCCGGGGCGCAGCGTGTATCGCCTCAGTTCGAGGATCGGGCAGCAGGTCTTCCCCGCCTGCCCGTGACGGGCGTCGTTCTTCACCGTGGTCGGTCCTTCCCGGAACTGCTCAGTGGTGCCCGCATGCTGGGAGCGGGTCACTGACACCGCGTGTCAGTGACCCGCTCCCGTGGCGGGGCCGCCACCGCCGTGTCCGGTGTGTCCGGTGTGTCCGGTGTGTTCGGCCGGTCGGAGCACGAAGCCCGTGACACGCGAGGTGTCACGGGCTCCCTGCCGATACTCCTGACTCCTGTGGATGTCAGTCGTCGTCCTGGCCGTCCTGGCCGTCCTGGCCGTCCTGGCCGTCCTGGTCGTTCTGGTCGTCGGCGTCGTCATCGGTGTCGTTGGCGTCATCGGCGGCGTCGGCGGCCCGCTCGGCGGCGGTCTCGGTCTCCTGGTCCTGCTCCAGGATCGCGCCGCTGGTGGCGTCGATGTCGAACTCGTGCTCGACGTCACCCTGGAGCAGCTCGACCTCCCAGCTGGTGGGGGTCTCGTCGCCGTCGAACTCGGCCTTGACGAGCTTGGCGCCGGGCACCTTGTCCTGAGCGATCTTGATGGCCGCGTCCCGCTTGACCTTGGCCTCCGCCTCGCCGGGTGCGGGGGTCGCGGGAGCGGTCCGGGTCCCGGGCGTCTCGTTCACCGGTGCGGGGGTGGTGGCCGTACCGCTGGGTGCCGGGGTGGGCGTCGCGGTTCCGGCGAAGGCTACCGCGCCACCCCCGGAGACGACGGCGAGGAGTCCGGCGGCGGCGATGGTGAGTTTCGTCGTGTTTCGCATGTCCCCAAGCTTGCCGAGCCTCCCGTTAGGGGCACGCTGCGGAAACCCTAAAGGCAGGTTAAGGCCGCCGGGCCCCGTCTCTTCGCCCTCGCCGGCATCCGAAGGGCGACCGCGAGAACATCGCGAATGGGGTCTTGTCGAAGCGCGGCCGGAGGATCACTGTCGGAGGCAGGGGGGTTCCAACCCTGGAGGATCGCCATGACTGAAGTCACCCGGTCCCACCCGCTCGGAGTCAGCCGCCCGGATCTCGCCGTGGCGGACCTGCCGGAGCCCGAGGAGGTCTTCGGAGTCTCCCGGCTCGGCAAGAAGGAGCTGTTCAAGTACGCCGTCGGTCCCAGCCTCATCGCGCTCGGCATCTCCATCGGCAGCGGCGAGTGGCTGCTGGGGCCGCAGGCCGTCGGCCAGTACGGGTTCGTCGGGGTGGGCTGGGTCATCCTGGTCTCGGCCGTCCTGCAGACCTTCTACAACGTCGAGTGCTCGCGCTACGTCCTGGCCACCGGTGAGTCGCCGGTGGTCGGCTGGGGGCGGGTCCCGCCCGGGTTCAAGCTCTGGGTGCCGCTCTCGGTCTTCGTCGTCGTCTTCGCGTTCATCGCCGGGGGCTGGGCCGCCTCCGCCGGGCAGGGCGTCTACGCGCTCGTCCACGGGGAGGTCGCGCCCGCCGGGGCCGAGGAGCCCCGGCTGTGGGCGATCGGCCTGCTCCTGCTCGTCTTCCTCATCACCGCCGCCGCCCGCAGGATCAGCCGGGCCCTGGAACTCGCCAACTGGGGCATGGTCGGCGCGATCCTGGTCGGGCTGCTGGTCATCGACCTGTTCGTGGTGCCGTTCGAGATCTGGTGGGACGCGATCCGCGGCTTCGTCACCCCCGCGGCGCCACCCGCGGGGATCACCGCCACCCAGCTCGGCGCGCTGGCCGGGTTCACCGCGCTCGCCTCCGGGCTGAACTGGTACGTCATGGGCCACTACCGTGACAAGGGCTACGGCATGGGCTACCGGACCGGGTTCATCGCCGGGATGCGCGGGCCGAGGAGCGAGTTGCTGGCCAGCGGCGTGACCTTCCCGGACGACGAGGCCAACGCGGGCCGCTGGCGCCGCTGGTACCGCCTACTGATGATCGACATGTGGGGCGTCTTCTTCGTCGGGGCCGTCCTCGGGATGCTGCTGCCCACCATCCTGATGTCCAGGGCGGTCGAGCTGTCCGGCGAGCGGCCGACCCAGGAGAACGTCCCGACGTTCGTGGCCAGCGCCCTGGGCGACGAGTACGGCCAGGCCATGTTCGTCGGCGCGCTGATCCTGGGCGTGCTGATCCTCTTCTCCACGCAGCTCGGCATCTTCGAGGCGATGGTCAGGGTGGTGACCGACGCCGCCCACGCCACCAGCCCCCGGCTGCGGGTGCTCATCGAGGGCGACCCCCGCAGGTTCTACTACCCGTTCATGTTCGGGCTGCTGGTGGTCATCGCCGTCGTGCTGCACCTGGCGCTCCCGGTGAGCCTGGTGCAGTGGTCGGCCAACATGTCCAACCTGGGCGCGCTGATCTATCCGTTCATGCTCATGTACCTCAACGCCAGGTTGCCCCGCCCGGCGCGTCCCCGCTGGTGGCACTACGTGATCCTGGCACTGAACTTCCTGTTCTTCGGGTTCTTCTTCGTCAACTTCATCGCCGACTTCATCGGAGACCCGCTGGTCACCTTCTGACACCCCTGTTCTCGCGCCCCCGTGCCGGACCTCCGGCCCGGGGGCGCGGCGCGCCTGTGAGGAGAGAGCCGGGTGAACCCGGCCCGCCGGTCCTGCGTACCTGCCGGTGAAAGCGACCTCGAACCGGTGGCGCGAGGCCGGGCCCGAGCCGTGGTCCGGCTCGCGGCCGGGCGCGAGCCGCCGTCGTGCCCGCACGCCCTCGTGCCCGTACGTCCTCGATGACGCGGATCTCCACGCTGGAAGGATTGGGATGGACGACATCACGGCCTCCGTCGGGACTCTTCGCCCCCGCTCCGAAGCCTCGCACCCCCCGCCCCCCTCGTGTCCCTCGTGGTGCGAGCGCGAGCACTCCACCATGTACGTCACCCACGCGGCCGACGTCGCCGAGCTGCGCAACCCCGACGGGTCCACGGTGACCGTCACGCTCTCCCAGCACGTCCAGCCGGGGTACGTGGGGGAGCGGGTGGTGCGTGTCTACACCTGCCTCGGTGATGAGACCGGCATCGCCGACCTGTCGCCGGACTCCGCCGAGTCGGTCGGGCGTTCGATCGTCGGCTTCTCCCCCGACGGGCCCATGCGCGCGTACGGCCTCGCCCTGCAACGGGCCGCCGCCTACCTGCTGCTCTCCGGGCTGGAGGTGTCCCGCGACGGGGAGGACGCGGCGAGGCCGGTCAGGGAGCCCGGCGAGTCCTCAGCCGAGTCGCTCTCGCAGGAGAGGCTGTTCAGGATCGCGTTCCTGTCCGGCTACCTCAACGTGACGAGGGCGCCGGAACCGTTGAGCGGGGGCATGGTCGAGCGCCGTCTCAGCCGCGTGCTGTCGCCGAGGGAGACGAGCGAGCTGTGCGACATCGTGCGCGGCATGCTGTCGCGCCGCGCCGCCGCGAGCCGGGGAACCCTCCACGACGACACTCACGGGGACACTCACGGGGACACTCACGGGGACACTCACGGGGACACTCACGGGGACACTCACGGGGACACTCACGGGGACACTCACGGTGACGCGCGCAGGGATGTTCACGGCGACGCGTACGACCTCGCGTCCGGACTGTAGCCCCCAGGGGTTTCGGACACGGTCTGCCGGGCGGGAAAGCAGCGACAAAGGAGATTTGTGTCGATCTGCACTTGCGGTTGCAAGTGCAGAAGCAAGTGCGTGCGTGGCGGAGCTGTGCGAAACGCGTCGTATATGTGAAACTGTGGCACCGTAGGAAAGGTGCGACAGGGAGCCCACATGGCCGGACAGACCGCGGAAGACAGCGGTGAGCAAGGCGGCGTCCTCACACACACGCGCGGTGGCGGCCCCACCATCCTGCGGATTCTCCTGGGTGCCCAGCTGCGGAGGCTGCGCGTCGCCAAGGACATCACCCGCGAGCAGGCCGGCTACGCCATCCGCGCCTCCCACGCCAAGATCAGCCGGTTGGAGCTCGGAAGGGTCGGCTTCAAGGAACGCGATGTCGCGGACCTGCTGACGATGTACGGGGTGACCGATACCCGGGAAAGGGCTCCGCTGCTCACGCTGGCCCGCCAGGCCAACGCCCCCGGCTGGTGGCACAAGTACGGGGACCTGCTGCCCGACTGGTTCCAGGTCTACGTCGGGCTCGAAGAGGCCGCCTCGATCGTCCGGACCTACGAGGTGCAGTTCATTCCCGGCCTCCTGCAGAGTCCCGAGTACGCACGGGCCGTCATCATGCTCGTGCACGGCTCCGCCACCGCGGACGAGGTCGACCGCCGCGTCGCGCTCCGCATGGCCCGCCAGGAGCGCCTGACCAGGCCGGACGCCCCGACGCTCTGGGCCGTGATGGACGAGGCCGTGCTGCGGAGGCCCATCGGCGGGCCCCGGGTGCTGCGCGCGCAGATCGACCACCTGCTCGACGTCGTCGAGAGGCCCAACGTCAGGCTGCAGATCATGCCGTTCGAGCGGGGTGGCCACGCCGCGGCCGGTGGCCCGTTCTCCATCCTGCGCTTCCCCGAGCGGGACCTGCCCGACGTGGTCTACCTGGAGCAGCTGACGAGCGCCCTCTACGTGGACAAGCTCGAGGAGACCGACCACTACATGCAGGTCATGGACCGTCTGTGCATCCAGGCGTACTCCGTCTCCGAGAGCAAGCGGTTCCTGAGCGAGCTCCGCGGGGAGCTTCCTGACTGACCAGGCCTGGCGGGGTCTCAGGGGGAATCGTGATGTCCGGCGACGGGGAGTTTCCTTGTCCGGTTAATAGACGAAATATCGGTTCATGATCTGAAAGCACTGATCGCTCGTCTACCATGCGGGAAAGACGTGGTGAAGGCGAGGATATGACTGAGCACGAGCAGGCTCCGCCGGGAATCGACCCTACGGTCCCGAGTGTGGCTCGTATGTACGACTACTACCTGGGGGGTAAGGACAACTTCGCCTCCGACCGGATCGCCGGTGAGAAGATCGTCGAGCTGGTCCCCAATGTCAAGGACGTCGCGCGCTCCAACCGCGCCTTCCTCGGGCGCACCGTGCGGCATCTCGCCGCCGCGGGGATCCGCCAGTTCATCGACATCGGCACGGGCCTGCCGACGCAGGAGAACGTGCACCAGGTCGTCCTGCGCGAGGCGCCCGACTCCCGGATCGTGTACGTCGACAACGACCCCATCGTGCTCGTCCACGCCCGCGCGCTGCTCGCCGACAACGCGCAGACCGTCGTGATCCCCGGTGACCTGCGGGAGCCTGAGGCGATCCTCGACCACCCGGACGTCCGTGAGCGCATCGACTTCGACCAGCCGGTCGCCGTCCTCATGGTGTCCATCCTGCACTTCGTCGCCGACGACGAGGAGGTCTCCGGCATCGCGGCCTCCTTCGGGAAGCGGCTGGTCTCCGGCAGCCACGTGGTGATCTCCCACGTCACCTCGGGCGACCTCACCGAGGAGCAGGTGCGCCAGGGCCGCGGCGTCTACGGTACGACCACCGCGGGCGGCATCTTCCCCCGTACCCTCACCCAGATCCGAGGTCTGTTCGACGGGCTGGAGATGCTCGAACCCGGCCTGGTGCCCGTCTACGACTGGCGGCCCGAATCCGGCGACGTCGTCATCCCCCCGGGAGCCGGAGCCGTCACCGTGGGAGCCGTCGGGCGCGTCCCGTAGGGATCGATCGCCTTACTCCGTCCGCGTTTCTCCCCGGGAGCGCGGGCGGGGATCTTCCGGACGCCGTCCGGGTCTCTCCAGGTCTTTCCGGGTCTCTCCGGGCGCCTTCGGCCGACACCGGGCCGGGGAACGGTGAACCCGCCCGAGCCGGTGAGCGTATCTGAAGGATGTTGACACATTCGTGCCGGACCGGTGTCGCCAGGAACGCCCGGGCGGTCGCCACGGTGATCCTCGCCCTGTCCTTCTCCGTCGCCTGCAGCGCGGACCAGCCCCCGGCCGCTCCCGCCGCCGCGGCCGGAGCCGCCGCCCCCGCGGGCCCGCCTCCGACCGTCGAGCAGCTCGCCAAGAAGGTCGACTGCAAGCCCAAGATCCAGGTCGACGCGGTCGACATCCGGACGGGAGCCTGCAAGACCCCTGTCGGGCAGTTCTTCATCAGCACCTTCGTCACCCAGTCCGGCAAGGACCAGTGGATGGACCAGGCGCCGGAGTACAACCCCCACCTGGTCGGGGAGCTGTGGACCGTCCTCGGCGCCAGGAAGGTCCTGGACGAGCTGCGCGTGACGCTCGGCGGGGACCTGCACCTGACCGACCACCGGGTCACCCCGACCCCTACGCCACCCGCCGGGTGACCCCGCCTCCCCACGCCATCCACGGGGTGATTCCGACCTCCATGTCACCCATCGGGTGACCCCGACCTCCATGTCACCCATCGGGTGACCCCGACCCCCACGTCACCCGCAGGGTGATTCCTCCGCCGGGCCGTCCGCGGGGTGATTCCTCCCCGACGCCGCCCGCGAGGTGACGAGCGCGGTCGGGGCGCGGCCCGCTCTTCGCACATCTCCTTGGCGCCGGGGCGGCCCGCGCCGGCGGGGAGGAGGGGGGGCCGGGCCCCCCGCCCCCCCCCACCCCC